>NZ_CP101508.1:0-351600 GCF_024380015.1 Photobacterium atrarenae | reverse complement strand
CGGCGACACTTCGGCGATCAGGCTGGCCAGTTGCAAGGTGCGGGTCAGCGGCTCCTTGTCCGGATTCTCGCGGTGCGCCACAATGCCGCGGGCAATCCGCTTGGCAAAGCGCTCTTCACCGAACTCTTTGAGTACCCAGGCAATATCATCGGCATCAGCCTGGGCCAGCCAGTCTGCTGCCGAGATGCCGGAGGTCGGATCCATTCGCATATCCAGCGGCCCGTCACGCATAAAGCTGAATCCGCGCTCGGCGTCATCCAGCTGCGGCGACGACACGCCAAGGTCGAGTAGCACCCCGTCAATTTTGCCGCTCAGTCCGCGCTCCTCCATATATTCAGCCAAACCGGAAAACGGCCCGTGAATAATGGTAAAGCGTGGATCATTGATTTTTTGCGCTTCAGCAATGGCCTGCGGATCGCGGTCGATACTATACAGGCGACCATTTTCTCCCAATTGAGAAAGGATCAGCCGGCTGTGCCCACCTCGGCCAAATGTACCGTCGATATAGATACCATCGGGTTTGATGGCCAGGCCGTCGACAGATTCCTGGAGCAATACGGAAACGTGCTCAAATTGTTCAGACATATTATTCATTCAGCGATAGTGAAAGCTCGCCGGCACCGCCGCAGTCTTCTGGGCAGGACCGGCCTGAAAGCGTATAAGTTGGGAAAACTGTTTGTCAGCTCACGGTTTCAACAAAAAACCGGTGATTTTCGCGGAAAGATCAGCTTTTCCCGCACATTCCCATCGCAAAGTGTACGTATGACACAAAAAAATTGTCAAGCGAGGGGCGGGCTTTCTGACAAACAAATGATATTACCGGGGACGGGTTTTGCATTGATTCCAAACAGATATTCTGCCGAAGCAGTCCATTTCCGTCACAAAGCCCTAAAACGATAAAAGGTGATGTTCGCCTCAAATTGAAGCAATACATCACCTTTTATAGAGAATGAGGGGAGTTGGCCGATAAGCCGGGTTCTGTCCCGCTTGCGCGGTGGTAACCATTCCTCTAGGCCTGCAATCGCTCACAGGCTCAAGCAACCTACCCGTCCCCAACGCGGGCCACGCCATTAGGGACCTATTTGGTCTTGCTCCGGGTGGAGTTTACCGTGCCACGAACTATTGCTAGCCGCGCGGTGCGCTCTTACCGCACCCTTTCACCCTTACCTGTGCACCACTTGAAAAGCGGGCCATCGGCGGTTTACTCTCTGCTGCACTGGTCGTAGGCTTGCGCCCCCCAGACGTTATCTGGCACCCTGCCCTGTGGAGCCCGGACTTTCCTCCCCTTCGTCAGTCTCCCAAAGGACATCAACGAAGCAGCGGTTACCTGGCCAACTCAGGGGGCGGATTGTAGCGAAGTTCGATCCCGGTTGCCAGCGAAATGTCGCCGCCGGCAGCGGGTCGCTCGAAAAGAGAGCAATCCCCGCATATATCGACCCGCCAGCCGGTTAGTCCAGGTTGTCCAGCCCCCATTTATACAGCGCGTTTTTCTTCACCCCGTGGATCTCTGCCGTCAGCGCGGCAGCCTTTTTCAGCGGCAACTCGGCCGCCAGCAATCCCAGCGTGCGCAGGGCATCGGACGGCAGGGCCTCTTTGCTTGCCCGGTGACCGGCCACCAGCAGCACCATCTCACCGCGGATCCGGTTGCTGTCTTCTTGCAGCCATGCAATCAGCTCGCCCAGCGGCGCGCCGTGAATGGTCTCATAAGTTTTGGTCAGTTCCCGGGCCAGCACCACCTGGCGCTCAGCGCCCAGCACCGCCAACATATCCGCCAGGGAGTCCATGATCCGGTGCGGGGATTCATAAAAGATCAGGGTACGCTCATCATCGGCCAGTGCCTGAAAGCAATCCCGGCGCCCTTTACTTTTCGGCGGCAGGAAGCCTTCAAAACTGAAACGGTCTGACGGCAGCCCGGCCCCGCTCAGGGCGGTGATCACCGCGCACGGGCCCGGCAAGGGCACAACTTTGACACCGGCCTGACGACAACGATTGACCAGATGATACCCTGGATCACTGATTAAAGGCGTGCCGGCATCCGAGACCAACGCGATGCTGATGCCCGCCTGAAGCTTCTCGATCAGGAAGTCAGCTTTCTGCTGCTCATTGTGATCATGAAGCGCAAAGGTGCGGGTTGAGATAGAAAAATGGGTCAGCAAGCGCGAGGTATGCCGGGTGTCTTCTGCGGCGATCAGGTCCACATTCGCCAATACATCCAATGCACGCTGCGTGATGTCTGCCAGATTACCGATTGGTGTGGGTACGATGTACAAAGTTGCGACATCTACCGGGCATGAATTGGTCTCACTCATTTGTCTAAGATCTCATCTGCAATTAATATAGAGAGTAATTTGTCACAGTTGAAAAAATTCAATGCTCAATTTTACCCATAAGCGTAAAAGTGTATCACGACTCATCGCCCCTGTAGCGCTTGCCGTGATCCTGGCTGGCTGTTCGACGCCAACCCAAACCGTGACCCTGGATATCACCGCACCTGTCACCGACAGTGCGGCCAATTATCTAATCCAAGCTGAATCCAGTGAAGGCACCACCAGCATCGACTGGCACATTCTTGCCCTCAAAGCCCTGATCAAAGAAGGCCGCCTGGAGCAAGCTGAGCAACAGGCCGACCGCCTGGCCCGATTGGCGATGAGCCCGGTTCAGATGGCGGAATGGCAACTGGCACGCGCGACCCTGCACTATCAGCAAGGCCAGCCGAAAGCAGCCCTCGACACCCTGAGCTTCCAGCCCTGGTGGACCCTGAACGACCGCCAGTACCTGCGTTATCACATGCTGCGCGCCGAGCTGCTGGCACAGACCAATCAGGCCTTTGCAGCGGCCCGCGAGCGCACCGTGCTGGATCAGTACCTGCAGCCGGAGCAAAAGGCCGCCAACTGGCAACGGCTGTGGCAGGATCTGGCCAGCTACAGCAACAACCAGCTGCAATCGGCCAAGATTGCCGAAGACGAAACGGTACTGCGCGGCTGGGTCCAGCTCAGTATTCTGAAAAACACCTACTCGCAGCGTCCGGCCAGGCTCAAGAGCGCAGTCGACGAATGGCTGGCCCAGCACCCTTACCATCCAGCCAACCAGGCGCTACCGGCAGAGCTGGCCGCGATCCTGTCGCTGGAGATCCCCGAGCTCAGCAACGTAGCCCTGCTGCTGCCGCTTTCCGGCCGCTATGAAAATGCCGGCAAAGCCGTACGCGACGGCTTCATCAATGCCATGCTCGATGATACCGGGCGCGATGGAGACACCGAGCTCACTATTTACGATACCGAAGCTGAGCCGCTGGCGACCATCGTCAGCAAGCTGGAGCAAACCGGGATCGAACTGGTGATTGGTCCGCTGCGCAAAGACAAGATCACCGACTTCCAACGTCTGAACCAGTCACAAATGACCATGCTGGCCCTCAACGAGCCGGATCAGGTCAACAGTGCCCAGGGCAAGGCATGTTACTTCGCTCTGTCACCTGAGCAGGAAGCCGAACAAGCTGCCCGCCATCTGTTTGCCAAGGGCCACCAATACCCGATGGTCCTCGCGCCGGGCAACCCCTTTGGTGAGCGGGTCAGCCAGGCTTTTATCAACCAGTGGCAGCAACTGACCGGCCACCAACCGGCCAGCAGCTCGTTCAGCTCACGCAAACAGGTACAACAGCAAATTGCGGCTGTATTCGGCCTGACCGAGAGCCAGTCCCGGATTCAACAAATGAAACAGCTGATGGGCATTACGCTCGAGGCCCAGCCCCGCAGCCGACGCGACACTGATGCCGTGTACCTGATTGCCAACAAAAATGAGCTGACCCTGCTCAAGCCGTTCATCGAAGTCGCCATCAACCCGGATATCCAGCCGCCGAAACTGTACGCCAGCTCACGCAGCTACCCGGACAGCAACGCCAACTTCAATGAGCTGCGTGGTATTGAGTTCAGCGATATTCCGCTGCTGGTCGATGCCAACCATCATTTCATGACCCGGTTTAACGAGTTGTGGCCAAATGCCAGCAATACCGATCTGCGCCTGCACGCCTTCGGGATGGATGCGTATCAGATGATCACCGAACTGCCGCAGATGCAGGCAGTCGACAACTACAGCACCCAGGGGAAAACCGGTCGCCTGAGCCTGGATGAGCAGTGCGTGATCCAACGCCAGCTGAGCTGGGCCATGTTCTCCGGAAATGGCGTTGAACCGGTTCAATAGGCGCCGCCAAGGGCAGGCCTATGAGCAACTGGCGGAACAATACCTGCGCCGCCAGGGGCTCGTCGCCGTCGACCGAAATTTCCAATGCCGCAGCGGTGAAATCGATCTCATCATGCGCGATCACCACTGTGTGGTATTTGTTGAAGTCAAATTTCGTCAATCCCCCCATTACGGTTCAGCCGCAGAAGCGGTAAACTGGCGCAAACTGCAACGTCTGAAGCGTGCCGCCCTGTTCTGGCTCCGGCAACAGGGGCTGGCGGCCGAGCAGACCGAATTCCGATTTGATGTCGTGGCGATCCAAGGCGCCGAGCAGCACATTGAATGGCTTACCAATATCCTGGTGGAAGGTTAATCCATGCTAGAGAGCATTAAAGAAAGTTTTACCGAAAATATTCAGACCCAGATTGCAGCGGCAGAAGCGCTGCCGGATGCCATTTCCCAGGCCGCCCAGCTGATGGTGCAAAGCCTGCTGAACGGCCATAAGATCCTGTGTTGCGGCAATGGCGGCTCGGCCGCCAACGCCCAGCATTTTGCCTCTTGCCTGATTAACCGTTTTGAAACCGAACGTCCGAGCCTGCCGGCGCTGGCACTGACGGCGGATACCACCACCCTCACCGCCGTGGCCAACGACTACCACCACGACGAAGTATTCTCCAAGCAGGTCCGGGCACTGGGCCAGGCCGGCGACATCCTGTTTGTGCTGTCAACCAGCGGCAACAGCAAGAACATCATTAAGGCGATGGAAGCGGCCCTGACCCGCGATATGACCATTGTCGCCCTGACCGGGAAGGACGGTGGCGAGATGGCAGGCCTGCTTGGCGTCCAGGACGTTGAAATCCGGATCCCGTCACAACGCACAGCCCGGATCCAGGAAGGGCACTTGCTTACCGTCCATTGTTTGTGTGATCTTATCGATAAGGTCTTGTTCCCACAACACGAGGGATAATCCATGCGCACACTCCCGACGCTGCTGCTGGCCGCGTTATTCCTCCTCCAAGGGTGCGCCGCGCTGACCCCGAGCGATCCCCGCTCGGCCAAGCGGCAGTGGTTTGATCAACAAATTGAGATGGAAGTCGGCGGCCTGGTGAACAAACCGCCCTACCGTCAGCAGGCCCGGATCAATGCGGTGGCCTTTGACGGCAAAGTGCTGCTCGTCGGCCAGGCCGTCGATGACGCCACCAAGGCGCAGCTGGCCGAGCAGATCCGCCAGCTCAGCAATGTCAGCACTGTGTTCAACCAGATCCAAGTCCGCCCGCTGCCTAAACTGGGCGAAGTCAGCAAAGACAGCTGGCTGACCACCAAGGTGAAATCACAGCTGATCGGCAGCAAGAAACTGCAGGATGTGACGATTCAGGTGATCACCGAAGGCCAGGAAGTGTACCTGCTGGGCTATGTCACCCGTGAGCAAGCCAATATCGCGACAGAAATCGCCCGTAATGTCAGCGGGGTGAAGAAAGTAGTCAAGGTGTTTGAATATCTCGCAAGCACACCTGGCAACCCATCGTGAACCCGTTTTCGACTCACCCCATAAAAAAACGCAGCCATTCGGCTGCGTTTTTATTTCATGACGCCTGTTGCAGGCGAACAAGCGTGTCACTTTATTTGACGACACGCAGGCTCGGCCGACCACGCGGACGAGGCGGCTCATCGCCCTCCGCCGGGGTCTCGCTTTCAGCCGTTTCCGTAACTTCAGCCAACAGAGACGGCGCCTCTTCCTCTGCGAGCTCGATCAGCGGCTCATCCTCGGTTGCCGGCTCAGCATGCTCAGCTAGCTCAGGCTCATACGCCGGCTCCGGCTCGAACATGGTTCCGGCACCGTTTTCACGGGCATAAATCGCCATCACCGCATAGAGCGGGACAATCACCGAATGCGGGCGGCCACTGAAACGGGCATTGAAACTAATCGCTTCGTTCCCCAGCTCCAGGTTCCCCACCGCGCGCGGGGCGATGTTCAGCACAATTTGACCGTCGCTGACAAACTCCATCGGGACTTGCACACCGGGCAAGGTCGCATCGACCACCAGGTGCGGGGTCAAATCATTGTCGACCAGCCAGTCATAGAAGGCCCGCACCAAATAAGGGCGGCGCGGCGTCATTGTTGCCATATCCATTATTGGCCAGCCAGGCGCATTTCACGCTCTGCTTCAGTCAGCGAGGCCAGGAAAGAATCACGCTCAAACACGCGAGTCATATAGGCTTTCACTTCTTTGGCGCCAGGTCCTGCCAGCTCGATCCCCATTTGCGGCAAACGCCACAACAGCGGTGCCAGGTAACAATCCACCAGGCTGAACTCTTCGCTCATAAAGTAAGGGAATTCCGCAAAAACCGGGGCTAGTGCCAGCAACTCTTCTCGCAATTGCTTGCGCGCCTTCTCGGCTTCATCCGCAGTGCCATTGGTGACCTTCTCAGCCAGGGTATACCAGTTACGCTCGACACGATACATCATCAGGCGGCTGTTACCACGAGCCACCGGATACACAGGCATCAGCGGCGGGTGAGGGAAACGCTCATCCAGATATTCCATGATGATATTCGCCTGATACAGCGCAAGCTCGCGATCAACCAGGGTCGGAACAGAGTTGTACGGGTTCAGATCCAGAAGATCCTCAGGTAAGTTGTCCGGCTCAACCAGCTCGATTTCAACACTGACACCCTTTTCCGCTAGAACGATACGCACCTGATGGCTGTAGATATCCGAAGCATCAGAATACAGAGTCATCACAGAGCGTTTATTGGCAGCTACAGCCATTAACCCCTCCAGTATACTTAAATACACAAAAAGCAACGGGGGCCCGAGCCCCCATTGCGAGATTCTTAACCCACTAGATTACCCGATCAGTGGACATCACGCCAATACTCTTTCTTCAACAGTAATGTTAGTACAAAGAATACGACGATAAAGCCCATCACCCACAGGCCAAGGCGCTGACGTTCCAGCTTCATTGGCTCGGCTGAGTATTCCAGGAAGTTGACCAGGTCACGAACCACCGCGTCATACTCTTCGGTGTTCAGCTCACCGGAGCCGTCAGACTCAATCCCGACGAACTCCTTCACTTCTACACCGTCAATCAGACGGGTTTCATACACCTTCGACGGCACACCCTGTAGCTCTTCAAGCACATGCGGCATCCCCACACTCGGGAAGACCACATTGTTCACCCCAAACGGGCGGCTTGGATCAGCATAGAATGAGCGCAGGTAGGTGTAGAGCCAATCCGTTCCGCGAACCCGGGCAACCAGCGTCAGATCCGGCGCCGGAGCACCAAATGAAGTCGCCGCATACTCGGTCGGGATCGCATTGGTCATCAGCTCACCAATTTTCGCGTCCGGATTAAAGATCATGTGCTCTCTCATCAGCTCTGCAGGAATGTCCAGATCATTCGCGACCCGCTCATAACGCTGATACTGCGTGGCGTGACAGCCAAAACAGTAGTTCATGAACGTCTTGGCACCACGCTGCAGTGAGGCCTTGTCCGATAGATCATTGTTGGCAGCATCCAACGGCACCTTTGCACCAGCCGCCATTGCCAGAGACGGCAACAGGGCAAATAGCAATACAATCAACTTCCTCATTTGAATGTCACCCTCTCTGGTAGCGGTTTGGTAGCTTCATTCTTGCTATAGAAGAACAGCAGCACGAAGAACATAAAGTAACCAAAGCTAAATACCTGTGCCATCAGGGTATAAGTCGGCGTCGCCGGCAGCGCACCCAGAATACCCAGCGCAATAAAGCAAATCGTAAACTGGACAATGTTGCCCAGATGCAGTTTGCTCCGGTAGCGGTAAGAGCGCACTTTACAGCGGTCTAACCACGGCAGCAGGAACAGCGCCACAATAGAGGCACCCATGGCAATAACACCCAGCAGCTTATCCGGCACCGCACGCAGGATGGCGTAGAACGGTGTGAAGTACCATACCGGCGCGATATGCTCAGGGGTCTTCAGCGGGTTCGCCGCTTCGAAGTTAGGTGGCTCAAGGAAGTAGCCGCCCATTTCCGGGTTAAAGAAAATCACGTAGCTGAACAGGAAGGCAAACACAGCCACCCCAACCATATCTTTCACCGTCCCGTACGGGTGGAAAGGAATGGAGTCGATGATGTCATACTTCTTGCTGTAGTAACTATGGAACGGGAACTGGGTCTTGTACCCTTCGCCTTTGCTCCCCTTCGGCAGCTTGGTCTCAATCCCATCCGGGTTGTTCGAGCCCACTTCGTGCAGCGCCAGAACGTGCAGTACTACCAGCAGCAGCAGCACAATCGGCAACGCAATCACGTGTAAGGCAAAGAAACGGTTCAGGGTTGCACCGGAGATCACGTAGTCACCCCGGATCCACAGCGTCAGATCGTCACCGATGACCGGGATCGCACCAAACAGGGAGATAATCACCTGGGCACCCCAGTAAGACATCTGGCCCCAAGGCAACAGGTAGCCCATGAAGGCTTCGGCCATCAACACCAGGAAGATCAGCATCCCGAACAGCCACAGCAGCTCACGCGGCTTCTGATACGAGCCGTAGATCAAACCACGGTACATATGCAAATACACCACAACAAAGAATGCCGAGGCGCCGGTCGAGTGCATATAGCGCAACAGCCAACCGTATTCCACATCACGCATGATGTATTCGATCGATGCGAATGCACCATCACCGGAAGGCACGTAGTTCATCGTCAACCAGATCCCGGTCAGGATCTGGTTCACCAGTACCAGCATGGCCAATGAACCAAACAGATACCAGAAGTTGAAGTTCTTCGGCATCGGGTATTCGGATAAATGCTTACGGTAAGCATTCATCACTGGCAGTCGTTTTTCGACCCAACCAAGTAATGCTTCCATTAGGCTGTCTCCTCATCGACACCGACTAAAATGGTGTTGTCATCCAAGAACATATGAGGCGGCACCACTAGGTTCAATGGTGCCGGTACTCCTGAAAATACACGGCCTGCCATATCAAACTTAGAACCGTGGCACGGACAGAAGAAGCCAGCTGATACACCGCTGACCTGCTCACTGAAGCTATCAGGCAGGTAGGTCGGTGAACAGCCAAGGTGGGTACAAATACCTACGGCTAAAAAGATTTCAGGCTTAACTGAACGTAATTGGTTCTGGGCGTATCCCGGCTGCTGCGGTTCATCTGACGACGGATCACGCAGCTGGTCATCATGACCGCCCAGTTCCTCAATAATTGCTTCACTACGGCGCACGACCCATACTGGCTTACCACGCCATTCGACGCGAACCATTTGGCCATCTTCCAACTTGCTGATATCAACTTCGACTGGCGCACCGGCGGCTTTTGCCTTGGCGCTCGGGTTCCACGACTTGATAAAAGGCACAGCTACAGCGACTGCACCTAAGCCTCCGACAACCGACGTTGTCGCAGTCAGGAAGCGGCGGCGACCGTTACTTACTGGCGCATTGCTCATCCAAACATTCTCCCATGTGCTCCCGCTCTGGATTATTATTATGTCCTTTAGCGTCCCTGGAGCTTACGGCTAACTCTCAACGGAAAGATACAACAGATCATTGATACATTTTTAAGCTGTTGTTAATCGCGCCAAATGATAAATAAAACCCCACTTTTTGACAAGATAAAGCTACCTTTCGGCAACAAATGTGAGAGGTATGTTCTTTTTGTTTTGATTTTTCATGGAACAAACAAAAACAACCCGGGCAGGAAGGCCAAACAACACGTTTTGAACCTGTAAAAAAAAAAGCCCAACCCGAAGGTTGAGCTTTTTCTGTACACAGTACAACCGGTAAACCGGCGCGTAAATTAACGCTTAGAGAACTGTGGACGACGACGTGCTTTACGCAGACCAACTTTCTTACGCTCAACGCGACGCGCGTCACGAGTCACGTAACCTGCTGCACGCAGTGTTGGACGTAGAGACTCATCGTACTCCATCAGAGCACGAGTGATGCCGTGGCGGATTGCGCCAGACTGACCTGTGATACCACCACCTTTAACAGTGATGTACAGATCCAGTTTTTCAGTCATTTCAACAAGCTCTAGTGGCTGACGAACAACCATGCGAGCAGTTTCGCGGCCGAAGTACTCTTCGATGCTGCGCTTGTTGATTACGATGTTGCCTGTACCCGGTTTAATGAAAACACGAGCAGCTGAGCTTTTGCGGCGACCAGTGCCGTAGTATTGATTCTCTGCCATTGTCATCTTCCCCAATTAGATGTCTAGAACTTTAGGCTGCTGTGCAGCATGGTTGTGCTCAGTACCTGCGTAAACTTTCAGTTTACGGTACATTGCACGGCCTAGAGGACCTTTAGGAAGCATGCCTTTAACAGCAGTTTCGATAACCATTTCTGGTTTCTTATCGATTAGCTTCTCGAAGCTGATAGACTTCAGACCACCAATGTAGCCAGTGTGGCGGTGGTACATCTTGTCAGTGCGCTTAGCACCAGTTACCGCAACTTTCTCAGCGTTGATAACGACGATGTAGTCACCGGTGTCAACGTGCGGAGTGTACTCCGGCTTGTGCTTACCACGTAGACGAGATGCGATTTCAGTTGCCAGACGACCCAGTGTTTTACCTTCAGCGTCAACAACGTACCAGTCACGTTTTACAGTTTCTGGTTTAGCAACGAAAGTTTTCATGCTAATTCTTACCCAAAATTAATTAGTTTCACTTTACAGGAGCCTATAGCTCCCTCTGTACAGAGCCCAGTCATCACCCCTTCGAGTGGTTGGCACTCCCGGCTTTTGCCGTTACAGGTACGGTGGGTCGCAAGATTATAGGGAAGGGTGGAGAAAAAATCACCTTTTTTTCAAAAAAAATTGCGATTTTTTATCACTCTCGCCGCAACCGGGGATTGTGACCACCAAACGGCATCGTTTGGGGCTAAATCCCCGCGACTTATCTGGTTACGCCAGGTGCGGGCGCGCCAGGTATTCATGGCTCTGCATCTCGATTAAGCGCGAACAACAGCGTTTGAACTCAAACGTCAGCCGACCGTGCTGATAGAGCTGCGACAACTCAGTTTCGGCTGACATGATCAGCTTGACGTTACGCTCATAAAATTCGTCGACCATGGCAATAAAACGCCGGGCCGAATCGTCTTCCTTTTCCCCCATCTGGATCACATCGGAGACCAGCACGGTATGGTAAATCCGGGCAATTTCCATGTAATCGTTCTGGCTGCGCGCGGTCTGGCACAGGGTCTGGAACGTAAAATGCACCACCCCGTCAGCTTCATGCCGGGTCGGCAGCGTCCGGTTGTTGATTTCAATCGCCTTCCCTTCAGTGCGGGGCTCGACACTGAGCTGGTGAAAATACTGATTCAGATTCTGCTCGGCCTGTGCATCAAGGGGATAATGGAAAATCTCCGCCTGCTCCAAGGTTCGCAGGCGGTAATCGACCCCAGAGTCCACATTCACCACCTCGCAATGTTGCTCGATCAGCGCAATTGCCGGCAGGAAACGGACCCGCTGCAGGCCGTTGCGATAGAGCTCCTGCGGCGGAATATTGGAGGTTGCCACCAAGGTGATCCCGCGCCGGAACAGGGCCTCGAACAAGGTTCCGAGGATCATCGCATCAGTAATATCGGAGACGAAAAACTCATCAAAGCAGATAATGTCCGTTTCAGCCTGAAAACGATCAGCGACGTGCTCCAGCGGGTTTTCCTGAGCGCCAAGCTGCTTGAGTTCCTGGTGCACCCGGTGCATGAAGCGATGGAAGTGAACCCGCATCTTGCGTTCGGTCGGCAGACACTCAAAAAAAGTATCCACAAGGTAAGTTTTACCCCGCCCCACACCGCCCCAGAAATACAACCCTTTCACCGGTGTCGCGACCTGTGGTGCAGGCCGTTTGAGCCAACGGGAAAGCAAGGATGGTTTACCCGGCTCGGGCTTGGGGGCCTGCATCCGGTGAAACAGGTCATCCAGGTGCCGAACTGCCATGGCCTGCGCCGGATCGGCGATGAAATCTTCACGTTGGAGGTCTTGCTGGTATTTTTGCTGTGGTGTCATCCGTTTCTGTAACTCTTTTGATCCCATCTTTGGCACCCGATAGTACCATGCCCCGGTTTGTGCATGTATAGTAACTAGATGAAACAGGGTTATTGATTAGTGGCTCAGCAGCGGTTCAACCCCAGCGACGACAATAACAACAACCCGCGTGCCGGCCTGTTTGACGATCATGCCTCGCTCGTCGACAGAGGTCGGTGCCATAACCTGGTATTGATTGTAATCACAAGGAGTTTTCCATGGCTTGGATTTATGCGCTTCTGATTTTCGCCGCCGGCGCCATTGTCGGCGGGTTTGCAGCACGGCTGGGCAACAAAAGCCTGAAGCAGCAAAAAGAGCTGAAAAAAGACCTGGATAAGTCAAAATACGAACTTGAGCAGTTCCGCCAGGAGCTGGTCGACCACTTCGCCCGTAGCTCAGAATTACTGGATAACATCGCCAAGGATTACAGCAAGCTGTATGAACATATGGCCAAGACTTCAGCCGAGCTGATGCCGAATCTGCCGGAGCAGGATAATCCCTTTGCCCGCCGGATCAGCACCCTGACCCCAGTGACCGACAGTGGTGAAACAACGGCGCCACCCCGTGACTACGCCAATGGTGCCAGCGGCCTGTTGAAAGGTGAGCCGGAGCCTGTCGCCCCCCCAGAGAAACTCGAAGCCACCAAAGCGGGCTAGTTTTTCCGGAACTAAACCCCGGTTTTCAAGTCAGAGCAAATACTGGTTCCAAAGGTTGGTGATTGATTCATAACTGTTTATAGTCACTATGGAATGGTACTTCTACTTGTAAACCGGAGTTTAGTCATAATGAAAAAACCTTTGCTTGTATTGAGTGCAATCGCATTAAGTATCAGTTCTGTGCTTACCCCGGTGGCTGCCACCGCCGCACTGCCCCAGGCGGTCAGTAACCAGCAGCTACCCAGCCTGGCACCAATGCTGGAAAATGTTACGCCAGCCGTGGTCAGTATTGCCATTGAAGGCCGCCAGGTCTCCAGGCAGCGCCTGCCTGAAACTTTCCGTTTTTTCTTCGGCCCTGAATTCCCGACCGAGCAATTGCGTGAGCGCCCGTTCCGCGGCTTGGGCTCCGGGGTGATCATTGATGCCGACCAAGGCTATATCGTCACCAACCATCATGTGATCAACGGCGCCGATAAGATCGCCGTCCAGCTCTATGATGGCAGAGAGGTTAGCGCCGAGTTGATCGGCAGCGACGAGATGTCTGATATTGCGTTGCTGAAAATCGAAAAAACCAAAAACCTGACCGCAATCAAACTGGCCAACTCAGATAGCCTGCGAGTCGGCGATTTCGCCGTTGCCATCGGCAACCCCTTCGGCCTCGGCCAGACCGTGACTTCCGGGATCATCTCCGCCTTGGGGCGCAGTGGCCTGAATATTGAGAACTTCGAAAACTTTATCCAGACCGATGCCGCAATTAACAGCGGTAACTCCGGCGGCGCCCTGGTCAACCTCAACGGTGAGCTGGTTGGGATCAACACCGCCATTCTCGGCCCGAACGGCGGCAACGTCGGCATTGGCTTTGCCATTCCGGTCAACATGGTCAAAAGCCTGACTGAGCAAATTCTGGAGTATGGCGAAGTCAAGCGGGGTGTGCTGGGCGTGCTGGGCGGTGAGCTCACCTCCGAGCTGGCCGAAGCCTTTGGCTATGAAACCAACCACGGCGCGTTTATTAACCAGGTGATCCCGGATTCAGCGGCCGAGAAAGCCGGGCTGAAAGCCGGCGACATTATTGTCTCGGTCAACGGCAAACAAATTCGTACCTTCAGTGAACTCAGGGCGAAAATTGCCACCCTGGGTGCCGGTAAGAAAGCGGCGCTGGGGATTGTTCGCGACGGGGAATCACGGACCGTCGATGTGGTCCTTCAGGCGGCCAGCCAGAGCAAGGTTAAGGCTGAGAGCCTTCACGAACGCCTCGCCGGGGCTGAGTTTGCCAATACCTCGGCCGATGATGGCGTCAAAGGGGTGAAAGTCACCCGCCTGGAGGAGCAATCCATGGCAGCCCGCTACGGCCTGGAGCAGGGCGACATCATTCTCGGGCTCAATCGTCAGCCTATCCGCAATCTGGGTGAGCTGCGCAAGGCACTTGAGAAGAATCCGAACGTCCTCGCTCTGGAAGTCAAACGCGGCAATAACGTGCTGTACCTGATCATCCGTTAACCCCGGTCGGGCCGGCAACGGCCCGCCCCATTTTCCCGCTTCAAAGCCCTTCCATTCAACCACCTGCGTGCCGCTCAGGCGGCTTCGGTTTGGTATCTGCTGCCGGTAATGATATCCTCGACCGAATCACTCGTACTTCACTGCGCCGTGGCGCTTTTTGGTTTTAGGGAGCAGGCATGCTGGCTTTTTTTCGTCGATCCATTTTACTTGGCGTCGTCACAGCTATTGCGTTGCTTGTTATGTTTCCGGATCTGCGCACCCGGATGCTCCCGCCCCCGGCCACCTTGACCCCGATTGAAACCGGCCAGGCACAGCTTTCCTATAATTACGCCGTGCGGCGGGCATCGCCTGCGGTGGTCAATATTTACAACCGTCGTTACAACGCCTCCGATCGCCTCAAACTGAGTACCCAAGGCCTGGGCTCCGGCGTGATTATGAGTAACAAGGGCTATATCGTCACCAATTACCATGTGGTGGCCGAAGCCGACCAAGTCATTGCCGCGTTGCAGGACGGCCGGATTTTTACCGCACAGCTGATCGGCAAAGATCGCCGGACTGATCTGGCGGTATTAAAAATCCAGGCCGAGAACCTCCCGGTTATCCCGCTCAATGACAGCTACCAGCCGGCAGTCGGTGACGTGGTACTGGCTATCGGTAATCCCTATAACCTGGGACAGACCACCACCTACGGGATCATTTCCGCCACCGGCCGCTCCGGGATGAGCTTTTATGGGCGCCAGGACTTTCTCCAAACCGATGCGGCGATCAACGAGGGCAACTCCGGTGGCGCTCTGGTCAATACCCAGGGTGAGCTGGTCGGAATAAACACCGCGTCTTTCCAGCAGGCAACAGATATCGAAACCTACGGTATTTCCTTCGCGATCCCTTATCAGCTCACCTGGAAAATCATGAACAAGCTGATTGCCGATGGCCGGGTGATCCGCGGCTACATCGGGATTGAGGCCCGCGATGTCAATCCGGTTATGGCGCGGCTCTATGATGCCGATCAGATTAGCGGCATCATTGTCACCGGCATGGATCCGACCGGACCGGCTGCGCAAGCCGGCTTTCAGGTCCAGGACATCCTAATCGAAATTGATGGCAAGAAGGTTACCGACCGGCGCAACGTGCTTGATATTGTCACCGAACTGCGACCGGGCAATCAGGTCGAAATGAAAGTGCTGCGCAACGGCGCGCCGCTGACCCTGTCTGTGCTGATCGCCGACGAGCCCAACGTTTACTAATCCCAGATCTGCCCCCGTACCCGTATACAAAAAAACCAGCCACATGGCTGGTTTTTTTAGGATCGAGGCTGTGCCTTACTCGCTGAAACGCTCGATCTGCATCCCCAGCGCACTGAACTTGTCTTCAATCCGCTCATAGCCGCGGTCGATATGATAAATCCGGTCGACAATGGTTTCACCATGGGCAATGCTGCCGGCAATCACCAGACTGGCCGACGCCCGCAGATCGGTTGCCATCACCTGAGCGCCGCTCAGGCCCTCTGTGTCCCCGCAAATCACCGTATTGCCTTCAATCTCCGCATGCGCGCCCATCCGGATCAACTCAGGAATGTGCATAAAACGGTTTTCAAAGATCGTCTCAGTAATGATCCCGGTGCCTTTGGCCACCAGGTTCAGCAGTGAGAACTGGGCCTGCATATCGGTCGGAAAACCCGGATGCGGCGCGGTACGAATATTCACAGCTTTGAGCTCGCGTCCCGTCATGTCCAGACTGATCCAGTCCTCCCCGGTCTCAATCGCAGCCCCGGCTTCTTCCAGTTTGGCCAACGCCGCCTCCAGCAATGAAGGCTTGGTCTTACGGCAGGTGATCTTACCGCCGGAAACCGCAGCAGCGACCAGGAAAGTACCGGTCTCAATGCGATCGGCCACCACTTCGTGATAGCCGCCACCAAGGCGCGTCACGCCTTCAATGGTAATCGTATCAGTGCCGGCACCGGTAATTTTCGCGCCCAGCGTATTGAGGAAATTGGCGGTGTCGACAATTTCCGGCTCCCGGGCAGCATTCTCGATCACTGTGGTGCCTTCGGCCAGCGTCGCAGCCGACATAATCGTCACCGTCGCCCCGACACTGACTTTATCCATCACAATGTGGGCGCCTTGAAGACGACCATCAACCGTGGCCTTCACATACCCTTCTTCCAGGACAATTTCAGCGCCCAGTTGCTCCAGGCCGTGAATATGCAGATCCACCGGGCGGGCACCAATGGCGCAGCCGCCCGGCAAAGACACCTGGCCTTCGCCGAAACGGGCAACCAGCGGTCCCAGCGCCCAGATCGACGCACGCATGGTTTTGACCAACTCATATGGCGCACAGTACTGGTTGACACCACTGGCATCGACATAAACCGAGCCATTGCGACTGACTTTGGCACCTAAGCGCCCCAGCAGCTCCATGGTGGTGTCGATATCACGCAGTTTTGGCACATTGGCCACCTCTACCGGCTCTTCGGCCAGCAACGCCGCGAACAGAATCGGCAGCGCCGCATTTTTTGCGCCGGAAATGGTCACCTCACCGCTGAGCGGACCACCACCCTGAATTCGAAACTTCTCCATTATCAACCCTCTTAAGACAGCGACATTAGCTTTTTATCGCGTGCCCACTCGTCCGGCGTAAAGGTTTTGATACTGAGCGCATGAATGTCGTTGGCCGCAATCCGGGCCATCAACGGTGCATAAATCGTCTGCTGCTTCTTCACCCGGCTCATGCCTTCAAACAGCGCACCGATAGCAATCACTTCGTAGTGGCTGCCCTCACCTTTGACAATGATTTCATCAAGATCCAGAGCATTTTCCAGAATTTCTTTAATTTCAGAGATTTCCACAAGCTATCCTCTTCGCCGCTTAAGCAATACACGCAGCTAACATTGATTCGACATGACTCAGGCGGAGCAAAGTCATCAGCTGTTCCGGCACATTCAGGAGCGTCAGTTCACTCCCATGACTGCTGAGCTGTTGATAAATATGCAGCAGCATCACCATGCCCGCAGAATCCACCCGGGTCACTGCCCGCAGATCGAGCTGGACCTTGGCCTCCTGTGGCATCCATTCATGCCGTTGCTGCCAAAAAGCTGGAACTGTGTCACGTTCCAACGTTCCTGACAAGCTATAAAGGCCATTTTCCTGAATCCGCCACTCAATCTTTGGCTTACTCATTCGTACCTTCCTCGCGGCGAATCGGTTTCGCCGCAAGTCCACGTAAGTCTGCTGTCACGGCATCCACCCCTTCGTTGCGCAGCTGGCCGCTCCATTCACTCTGTTTGGTCGAGATCATGCTCACCCCTTCGGCCACCATGTCATACGCCTGCCATTCATTGCTCTTTTTGTTCTTGCGCAGCTTGAAGTCGAGGCGAATTGGCGGGCGCTTGTCATCGAGGATATCGACCCGGACCGAAACAATCGTCCGGTCCGCCGGAACCGACTTTGCCGATTCAATCCGGATGTCCTGATCCGTGTATTGAGTCAGTACCTGGGCGTAGGAGGCAACCAGGTAATCGGTGAAAGCATTTACAAATTGATTACGCTGTGCCGCCGTTGTTTTCTTCAGGTTCGGCCCCAACACCTTATACGCCGCGTAGCGGGCATTGATATAAGGCAGCAGCTCCTGGCGGACCACGCCACGCAGCAACTCTGGGTTACGCTGGATCTGATCTTTCTGTGCCTTCAGGCGATCAAACGTCTGTTGCGAAACTACCTGGATCAACTTGTAAGGGTCGGTTTTATCCACTGTTGCAGCCTGGGCAAACAGCGGCAGTGCCAACAACACAACCAGCATATATCTAAACAATTTCATCTTAACCCCTTTTATTCACTGTCGCCGCCGATGCTGTACAGCACCTGGCCAATCATATCTTCCAAGACCAACGCGGACTTGGTGTCCTGGATCAGGTCACCATCACCCAGCATTTCAATCCCTTCATCGACAAACCCCGGCTCAATGCCCAGATACTGCTCGCCCAGCAAGCCTGATGTAAGAATGGCAGCCGAACTGGTTTCTGGAAAGTAGCCAAAGCGCTTCTCAATCGCCAGGGTCACCACCGGGACATAGGTTTCGGTATCTAAAGTGATCGCAGTAATTTTCCCCACGGTCACCCCACCGACTTTGATTGGCGAGCGCACTTTCAGGCCGCCGATATTGTCAAATTGTGCTTGGAGGGTGTACGACTCCCCGTTCCCCAGGCTCTGGACATCCGCGACTTTGAAGATCAGCATCAGCAGGGCGGCAAACCCGGCCAGCATGAAACCTCCAACCCACAGCTCTAATTTCTTTATCTGTTGCATCCGTCTATTCCCACGTTACATGCGATGCCGAGCACCGGTTTTAATTGCCAAACATCAAGGCAGTCAGCACAAAATCCAATCCCAGAACGGCCAGTGAGGAATTCACTACCGTTTTGGTCGTCGCGCGGCTAATCCCTTCCGAAGTCGGGACCGCGTCATACCCGTTAAATACTGCAATCCAGGTCACAGTGATCGCAAACACCACCGACTTGATGATGCTATTGCCGATGTCGTAGCCCAGTTCAACTGAAGACTGCATCACCGACCAGAAACTGCCGTGATCAATCCCTTTCCAATTCACCCCGACCAGTTCGCCGCCCCAGATGCCGACGGCACAGAACAGCATCGCAAGCAGCGGCATCGAAATCACCCCGGCCCAGAACCGCGGCGCAATCACCCGGCGCAGCGGATCCACCGCCATCATTTCCATACTGGAGAGTTGCTCGGTGGCTTTCATCAGGCCGATCTCTGCCGTCAGCGCCGAACCGGCCCGCCCGGCAAACAGCAATGCCGTCACCACCGGCCCCAACTCGCGCAGCAACGACAGCGCGACCATCTGGCCCAGGCTGGTTTCAGCGCCAAAATCAATCAGCACGATATAGCCCTGCAGGCTCAGGACCATGCCGATAAACAGGCCCGATACCAGGATAATGGCGACCGACAGCACGCCCACCGAGTAGAGCTGCTTCATCAGCAGCGGGAACATTTTTTTCGGTTGGGGTTTGCTTACCAGCGCGCCATAAAGCAGCAGGCTCGCCCGCCCGACTGTCTGGCACTGGGAGATCCCCCGTCGTCCCTGCCGGGCAATAAAATCCGCGATCATAAGTCGTGATTACCTTTCGTTATTCTGTCATTGCCGTTGCCGAAGCATCGGCAGGGCTGCCATACCAATCACCCATGACTTCAGGCACCGGTAAAGATATCTTCGGTCAGCTCCCGGGCCGGGTAGTGGAACGGCACAGGACCATCGGCTTTCCCGTCCAGGAACTGCCGGACCTGCGGGTCAGGATTAGCCCGCAGCTCATCCGGCGAACCCTGGCCGATCACTTTGCCGCCGGAAAGCAAGTAGACCTGATCGGCTATGCTCATTACTTCCGGGACGTCATGCGAGACGATCATCGAGGTGATCCCGAGCGCCTGATTCAATGCCCGGATCAGCTTCACCAGCATCCCCATGTTGATCGGATCCTGGCCGACAAACGGCTCATCATACATAATCAAATCCGGATCCAGGGCAATGGCGCGCGCCAGGGCTGCCCGCCGGGCCATTCCGCCGGAAAGCTCGCTCGGCATCAGGGATGCGGCACCGCGTAACCCGACAGCCTCCAGCTTCAGCAACACCAGAGTATGGAGTAAATCTTCCGGAATCTCGGTGTGTTCGCGCAGCGGAAACGCCACGTTGTCGAACACATTCATGTCGGTGAACAGCGCTCCGGATTGGAACAGCATGCTCATTCTGTTGCGCGCACGATACAACTCACGGCGACTCAATGCCGGAATATTCCAGTGCTCAAACCAGATGTCACCGCTATCCGGCTGGATCTGACCGCCAATCAAGCGCAGCAAGGTGGTTTTTCCGATCCCTGACGGTCCCATGATGGCGGTCACCTTGCCTTTGGGCACCTCCAGGGTCACATTATCAAATATCTTGCGGTCTCCCCGCGAGAACGTCATATTTTTGATCGAAACGAGTGCTTCAGTCTGCTCTATCGCCATCCCGTCGGCCCACAGTCTTACCTTGGTCTTCGACGTCCTCCAGACTTTGGGGAGGATATCACCAGTATTATTCATCAATTTACAGCTAGTTACCGATCATAGGTACATTATGCAACCAACTCAAGCCATGAACTGTAAGAACTGTGTAATTTCAGCTTAGCTTCAGCAGCAATGCCCCGTACAGATCCATCCGCGCTGCCCCGGCACCACTTCGCCTGCGTTCATACACCGAGACACAAAATGTCACGGCTTTTCCTTTTCTTTTGCCTGCCGAACCGTCAAAATTGCTCCCTTAAACTTGATTCTCATGATTAACGACAAAAGGGATAAGAATGCTCGAAGCCATTGTGTTGCTCTGTATCGGTTTAGCCTTGCTGGTATGGAGTGCAGATCGACTTGTGTTTGGTGCCGCCGCGCTGGCAAAAAATCTCGGTGTCACCCCGCTGGTGATCGGGATGACCATTCTGGCCATGGGCTCCTCTGCGCCGGAAATGATGGTTTCAGCCACTGCGGCCCTGGACGGCAAGACCGATACGGCGGTGGGCAATGTGCTCGGCTCGAACATTGCCAACATCGCCCTGATCCTCGGCCTGACCGCACTCTTCAAGCCGCTGGCCGTCAGCTCCGGGATTATCCGTCGTGAACTGCCGCTGATGATGGCCGTCACCCTGGTGGCCGGTGCCTTGCTATGGGACAGCTACCTGGGCTTTATGGAAGGCGTGGCCCTGGTCGTGCTGTTTGCCCTGTTTTTGCTGGCGATGCTGAAGATCAGCCGCGATGGCAAAAATAACGGCGACCCCCTGGCCGATGAGCAAGAATCTGAAATTCCAGAGGGCGTTAGCAACCGTGCTGCCCTGATTTGGGTCGTTATTGGCCTGGTCCTGCTGCCGTATGCCGCCAGTATGCTGGTCGACTCCGCGGTGACCATTGCAAAATTCTACGGCATGAGCGATTTGGTGATCGGCCTGACCATCATTGCCATCGGGACCAGCCTGCCAGAGCTGGCCGCTTCCATTGCCAGTATTTTCAAAGGCGAAGATGACATGGCAGTCGGCAACATTATCGGCTCCAACGTGTTCAACATCCTGGCCGTGATGGGGCTCCCGGGCCTGCTGAACCCGTCCGTGCTCAGCCCGCTGGCCATGGGCCGCGACTATTACGTCATGCTGGGGGTTTCCGTCATGCTGCTGTTAATGGCGCTTGGAAAACGCCGCCGAATCAACCGACTGGAAGGGGGAATTCTGGTCTGCAGCTTTGTCGCCTATCAGGCCTATCTGTTTTATAATCTGGCGGCCTAACGGAGATCCGAATCATGTCAGAGACGTTTGATTATTGCGACCATGGTCGCAAAGTTATTGAAATTGAAATAGAAGCCCTGCAAAAGCTGACCCGCTACATCAACGGCAGCTTCAGCGAAGCGTGTCGGCTCATTGCGACCTGCACCGGTAAAGTGATTGTGATGGGCATGGGGAAATCCGGTCATATCGGCAATAAAATTGCGGCAACCCTAGCCAGCACCGGGACCCCGGCCTTTTTTGTCCACCCGGGCGAAGCCAGCCACGGTGATTTGGGCATGATCAACAAAGGCGATGTAGTTCTGGCAATTTCAAACTCCGGCGAAGCCTCAGAAATCCTGACGCTGCTGCCGGTGATCAAACGTCTGGGGATCCCGCTGATCAGCATGACCGGCAAACCGGAATCCAGCATGGCCCAAATGGCTCAGATCCACCTGCAGATCACCGTCGATCAGGAAGCCTGCCCGCTCAATCTGGCACCAACATCCAGCACCACTGCCACCCTGGCGATGGGCGACGCTCTGGCGATTGCGCTGATGGAATCACGCGGCTTTACCGCCGATGATTTTGCCCTCTCCCATCCGGGCGGCGCCCTGGGGCGCAAACTGCTGCTGCGTATTGCCGATATCATGCATACCGGCGAGCGCCTGCCGAGGGTCGGTGAACAAGACACCATCAAAGACGCCCTGCTTGAAGTCTCACGCAAGGGGTTGGGGATGACCGCCGTCGTCGATGCCCGGCAGAACCTGCTCGGCGTGTTTACCGACGGCGATCTCCGCCGCCTGCTCGATAACCGAGTTGATATTCATACCACCGCCATCGGTGAGGTGATGACCCGCCAACCGGCAACCATTGCCCCCAACCTGTTGGCCGCAGAAGGGCTGAAGCTGATGGAAGAGCGCAAGATCAGCGGCCTGCTGGTCACCGAGAACAATCAACTGGTCGGCGCTCTGAACATGCACGATCTGCTGAAAGCCGGAGTGATGTAATGCAAGTCGAAACTATTTATGGGCCGGTCTGTCAAACCATCTATCAGCGTGCCAAAGACATCCGGCTGCTGATCTGCGATGTGGACGGCGTTTTTTCCGATGGCCGGATCTACATGGGCAATGACGGCGAAGAGCTGAAAACCTTTCACACCCGCGATGGCTACGGCATTAAATCGCTGATGGGTGCCGGCGTGGACATTGCCATTATTACCGGTCGCAAGTCGGCGATCGTGGAAAACAGGATGTCGGCGCTGGGGATCCGGCACGTCTATCAGGGCCAGGACAACAAACTGGCAGCGTATGCCGATATTGAGCGTACCCTGGGCATTGACCCGCGCCACACCGCCTATATCGGCGATGATTTGATTGACTGGCCGGTGATGGAAAAAGTCGGCCTGTCCGTTTGTGTCGCGGACGGCCACCCGCTGCTGGCGCGCCGGGCAGACTACGTCACCCGGATCCCGGGCGGCTACGGCGCGGTTCGGGAAATGTGTGACCTGATCCTTGAAGCCAAGGGTGAATTAGATAAACATAAAGGCTTGAGCATATGACCTTACAGAGGCTGCTCTGTGCGCTGCTGGTCGTGGTGTGTGGCTGGACCGGTTACTATTTGCTGAACAACCGCTGGCAAGAGGATATCCAGGTCGAGCCGGACGCAGAAAAACCGCTCTTTACCGGCAATACGGTGGTCAATACCTCCTACAACGCCGCCGGTCTGCGCAGCTACCAGATCGACTCGGAGTATCTGGAACACTTCAGCGCCAGCGGAGACACCAATTTCGTTGACCCGGTGCTGTGGATATACCGCGACGGAACTGAGACTGAGTGGCGGATCAGTGCCAGCACCGCCATTCTGGATAAGAACCAGGTGTTACAGATGAACGGCAACGTTCGCATCTTTAACCTGTTACCGGAATCTGCGATCAAGGTGATCCAGACCGACAGCCTGAGGCTTGATCTGATCAACAAAGATTTTGACACCCCGGATCATGTGCTTATCACCGGCAGCAGCTTCCAGAATGAAGGCACCGGGATGAAAGGAAACATGGACCGCAGCGTGGCGACCCTATTAGAGAATGTAAAAGGTAGATATGAAGCTTTTAAACATTAGTACCTTGCTCTGCCTTTGTCTCAGTGCATCAAGCTGGGCACTCAGTAATGATACAGAGCAACCGATCTACATCAACTCGGATAACCAGGAGCTCGATATCCAGAAGAATATCGTGACCTTTACCGGGAATGTGATCCTTCGTCAGGGCAGTATTGATATTCGTGCCGACAAGCTGGTGGTCACCCGCCAAACCGGCGGTGACGGCAAAGAGATCATTGACGCTTACGGCAAGCCTGCGACCTTCCATCAGGTGATGGATAACGGCAAACCGATTGACGGCGCTGCCCACCGGATGCGCTATGACACGGCGACCGAGTTCCTGAAAATGACCGATGAAGCCATCCTGATCCAGGAAGGCAGCGAAATTCAGGGCAAGGTGATCAGTTACAAAATTGACGAGCAGAAGCTGGTTGCCGAAAGCGGCAAGAAAAAGCGGGTAACCACCATCCTGCAACCGAACCAGCTTAACAGCAACAAGAAATAAAGCGGACAATTATGGCAACGCTAAAAGCAGAACATCTGGCGAAAAGCTACAACGGCCGTAAGGTTGTCTCCGATGTCAGTCTGGAGGTTCAGTCGGGCAAGATTGTCGGCCTGCTCGGCCCGAACGGGGCCGGGAAAACCACCTCCTTTTACATGATCGTCGGCCTGGTGGCCCGCGATGAAGGCACCATTACCATTGACGGCAACGATATCAGCCTGCAGCCGATGCATAACCGCTCCCGGATGGGGATCGGGTATCTGCCCCAGGAAGCCTCGATCTTCCGCAAGCTCTCGGTGCACGACAACCTGATGGCAGTGTTGCAGACCCGCAAAGAGCTGAGCAAGACCGAGCGCCAGGACAAACTCGAAGAATTGTTGGATGAATTTAACATTCAGCACATTCGCAACAGCCTGGGTATGGCACTATCGGGGGGGGAGCGTCGCCGGGTAGAAATTGCCCGCGCCCTGGCCGCCAACCCGAAATTTATCTTGCTGGATGAGCCATTTGCCGGGGTCGATCCGATCTCTGTGATCGACATCAAAAAGATCATCGAGCATTTGCGCGATCGTGGCCTGGGTGTCCTGATCACCGATCATAATGTCCGGGAGACATTGGATGTCTGCGAACAGGCCTACATTGTGAGCCAGGGACACCTGATCGCCCATGGCACACCGAGCGATGTGCTCAACGATGAGCACGTAAAACGAGTCTATCTGGGAGACCAGTTCCGTCTATAGTTAGAATATGGGCGACTGGGATGTCGCCCGGTTGACTGCACGAACCACCAGCCGAAGTTGAAGCCGTATTTGGCGCCCGTTACCAAAGATAAAAATAAGGTGCACAGACTTATATGAAAACCTCGCTCCAGCTCAAACTAGGTCAACAACTGGCAATGACGCCACAATTGCAGCAAGCCATCCGTTTGCTGCAGTTATCTACCCTGGATCTGCAGCAGGAAATCCAGGAAGCCCTGGATGCAAACCCCCTGCTGGAGCTGGACGAGAACCTCAATGAGAACGTCTCGGAAACCGCTTCGGATCACAATGACGCTACAGACAGCAAAACCGACAGTACCGACAGCAGCGAGCCAGACGATTTTGACACCTCAGATGCCATCGAGCAGCGCGAGATGCCGGAAGATCTTCCAGTCGATACCACCTGGGATGATGTCTACAGCGCCGGTACCGGCAGCACCGGGATTGCCATGGACGATGACATGCCGGTTTATCAGGGCGAAACCACCGAAAGCCTGCAGGATTACCTGATGTGGCAGGTGCAGCTGACCCCGTTCAGCGATACCGACCTGACCATCGCCACCGCCATCATTGATGCCATCGACGAGAAAGGCTACCTCACCTGCTCGAGCGATGACATCCTCGACAGCCTCGGCATCGACGAGGTGGAGCTGGACGAAGTCGAAGCCGTGCTGAAGCGGGTCCAGCAGTTCGACCCGCTGGGCGTGGCCTCGCGCAACCTGCAGGAATGCCTGTTACTGCAACTGGCCACCTACCCGGAGGACACCCCCTGGCTGGCCGAGGCTAAGACCCTGCTCAACGACTATATCGATCTGCTGGCCAACCGCGACTACCGCCAGCTGATGCGGGAAACCAAGCTCAAGGAGCCGGAGCTCAAATCCGTCATGCAGCTGATCCACAGCCTGGAGCCACGTCCCGGTAACCGGGTGGTAAGCAGCGAAACCGAATATGTCATTCCGGATGTATCGGTGTTCAAAGATCACGGCAAGTGGGTGGTCACCATCAACCCCGACAGCGTGCCGCGGCTGCGGGTCAACCAGCAATACGCGGCGCTGAGCAAAAATGCCCGCAACAGCGCCGACAGCCAGTTCATTCGCTCCCATCTACAAGATGCTAAATGGCTGATCAAGAGCCTGGAGAGCCGCAATGAAACCCTATTGAAAGTGGCGCGCTGTATTGTCGAGCATCAGCAAGACTTCTTCGAATACGGCGAAGAAGCGATGAAGCCGATGGTACTCAACGATATCGCCCTGGCGGTCGACATGCATGAATCCACCATTTCCCGGGTCACCACCCAGAAGTTCATGCACACCCCGCGGGGGATTTTTGAGCTGAAATATTTCTTCTCCAGTCATGTGAGTACGGATAACGGCGGCGAGTGCTCCTCGACCGCAATCCGGGCCCTGGTGAAAAAACTGGTTGCCGCTGAGAATCAGGCCAAGCCGCTCAGCGATAGCAAAATTGCGACATTACTGGCGGAACAAGGGATCATGGTTGCCCGGCGCACGATTGCCAAATACCGTGAATCGCTGGGGATCCCGCCATCGAACCAACGTAAACGCCTGCTATAAGCGGCAGGCGCCAACAGGAGGAAGATGTCTATGCAAATCAATCTCACAGGACACCATGTCGAAATTACTCCATCCCTGCGTGATTACGTCAACACCAAGTTCGACAAGCTCGAGCGCTTCTTTGATAAAATCAATAACGTCCATGTGATCCTCAACGTCGAGAAATTACAACAGGTGGCCGAGGCGACCTTGCATATTAATGCCGGAGAAATCCACGCCAAAGCGGATTCGGAAAATATGTATGCTGCAATTGACGCATTAACTGATAAACTGGTGCGTCAACTGAATAAACACAAAGATAAACTCAATAGCCACTGATCATGCAACTGAGTAATGTATTGAGCCTGGACTGCACCAAGAGTGCAGTCCCTTGCTCCAGCAAAAAGCGCGCGCTGGAAATTATCAGCGAAGTCGCAGCCAAGCACCTGGACCAGAATCCACAACCGCTGTTTGAGTGCATGCTCAACCGCGAAAAAATGGGCAGTACCGGGATCGGGAACGGTATCGCGATCCCCCATGGTCGCATCTTCGATAGTGAGCAAGCCATCGCCGTGCTGATCCAGTGCCAGTCCCCAATCCAGTTCGATGCCATTGACAACCAGCCCGTCGATTTACTCTTTGCCCTGCTGGTCCCGGATGCCCAGTGTAAAGAGCATCTCAAAACCCTGGCCAGCATGGCGGAAAAGCTCAGTAACAAACAGGTTTGCAAACAACTGCGGACCGCAAAAAGTGACGAAGAGCTTTATCAAATCCTCACCAGTGATTCATAATGAACATCACACTCGCCACTCTGATCTGTAAAGGTAAGCAAGCATGATGTTAATGGTTGTAAGCGGCCGCTCCGGCTCAGGCAAGTCCGTTGCCCTGCGCGTCCTTGAAGATCTTGGCTACTACTGTGTCGATAACCTGCCGGTCAACCTGCTGCCCCAACTGGTCAGCACCGTCGACAATCAACAGCAGGATATTGCCGTCAGTATCGATGTGCGCAATATGCCCGACGATCCGGATGAGATCCGCGAGACCCTGAGCAAGCTCAGCGATACCCTGGATGTGAACGTCATCTTCCTGGATGCCGAAGACAAAGAGCTAATCAAACGCTACAGCGAAACCCGCCGCCTCCACCCGCTCTCGCGCGATAACATGAGCCTGGAGCAGGCGATCCAATCGGAAAGCGCCCGCCTGAGCGTGCTCAAAGAGCAAGCGGATCTGGTGATCGATACGACCAAGAAGTCAATTCATGATCTCAGCGAAACCGTCCGCGCCCGCCTGCTGGGCCGCGATGCCCGTGAGCTGATCATGGTGTTCGAATCCTTTGGTTTCAAACACGGCCTGCCGAGCGATGCCGACTATGTTTTTGACGTCCGCTTCCTGCCCAATCCGCATTGGGTCCCGGAGCTCAAGCCGCTGACCGGTCTTGACCGCGGCGTGCAGGAGTTTTTTGCCGGCTACCCGGAAGTGAATCAGCTGATCTACCAGATCCGGAACTTCATCGACACCTGGCTGCCGCTGCTGGAGAAAAACAACCGCAGTTATCTGACGGTGGCCATCGGCTGCACTGGCGGCCAGCATCGCTCGGTCTTTATTGCCCAGCAACTGGCTGAGCATTTTCGCGATCAGGGCCATCAAATCCAAGTCCGTCACCGCACCCTGGAAGGTCAGCCATGAGTCGCGTGTGTCGTGAGCTGTTCATCAAAAACCGCCTTGGTCTCCATGCCCGGGCGGCCATTAAACTCGTTGAACTGGCACAGAGCTTTGAGGCCACCATTACCATCAGCAACGAGGAGAAAAGTGCCACCGCCGACAGTGTGATGGGACTGCTGATGCTCGAATCCGCCCAGGGCCAGCAGATCTGCGTCAGTGCCGAAGGGCATGATGCCGAAGCAGCATTAACTGCCGTCACCGCACTCATCGAAGCCGGTTTTGACGAGGAATGTTAAAGACCCCGACCACCTCAACCGCCGCTATCCTCTGAGTCTGGCCACCTTCTTGCTGCTATCTGCGGTAAACCGCAGATTTCGGCGCTCAAGCCAGCACCACCCGCCCCGCCGGGGGCAGATGAAATCTTTATTTCCTCTCAGATCTGGTGAGACAAGCGCCTCACTATTGCGTTAAAATTCAACTTATTGCGCCATCACCGCTCCCGACAGATCTCACTTTGCAGTTTTTCATACCCGCAGGGTATTTATCTGCCTCCCCCTTTTCCCTGTCCAACGGTATGGCAGCCGGCATTACAAACATTTGGGGTACACATATGGCGGATGTATTAGAGCAAGACCAGACGCATCAAACGCTACAGGAAGTCAATCAGGCGCTTGAAAAAGGCATGTTTGTTCATGTCCGCCGCATGCTCCAGGAAATGGAGCCGGAAGATATCGCCCACCTGCTCGAAGCCTCGCCCCCCAAAGAACGTCATGTCCTGTGGCAACTGACCGATCCCGAAGAGCAGGGCGATATCCTTGATGAGCTGTCAGAAGACGTCAAAGACGGTATCGTCGCCCAGATGGCGCCGGATAAACTGGCTGCGGTCACCGAGGGAATGGAGTCGGATGATGTCGCCTACGTCCTGCGCAGCCTGCCTGATGACAAATATCAAGAAGTGCTGGCGCAGATGGACGCCATTGACCGCCACCGGGTCGAAAAAGCCCTCGCCTACCCGGAAGAGACCGCCGGCGGGATCATGAGTACCGATTTCATCACCATTCGCAGTGATGTCACGGCTGATGTGGTTTTGCGATATTTACGGATGAAAGGCGAACTGCCGGAAGCAACGGATTCTCTCTATGTGATTGACCAGGAAGAGCGCCTGATCGGCCATCTGTCGCTGGCGACCCTGATCACGACCCAACCGGACACCAAAATCGAAGAAGTCATGGACGATGCCGACGAGGCCATTGCTGTCGATATGGATGACGGGGAAGTCGCCACCCTGTTCGAGCGCCGCAACTGGCTCTCGGCACCGGTGATTGACGCCGACAACCACCTGGTCGGGCGGATCACCATTGATGACGTAGTCGATATTATCCGTGAGGATGCCGAGCACTCGATGATGAGTATGGCGGGGATGGATGATGACGAGGATACCTTTGCCCCGGTGATGAAGTCGGCCCGGCGCCGGAGCATCTGGCTCGGAGTCAATGTACTGGCAGCGCTGGCAGCCGCCTCAGTCTCCAACATGTTCGAAGACACCCTGGACAAAATGGCCGCGATTGCGATTTTGATGACCATCGTCCCGTCGATGGGCGGGGTGGCCGGTAACCAGACGGTGGCGCTGGTGATCCGCGGCCTGGCCGTCGGCCACATCGGGGAAACCAACACCCGCTGGCTGCTGAGCAAAGAAGCCCGGGTCGGCCTGATCAACGGGATACTCTGGGCCCTGATCATCGGCGGTGTGGTGGTGATCTGGAAACAAAACCTGCTGCTGGGCATCATCATCGCCGGCGCCATGCTCACCAACTTGCTGGTTGCCGGGATTGCCGGGGTGTGCGTCCCGATCCTGCTGAAAAAGCTCAATATCGATCCGGCCCTGGCCGGCGGCATGGCGCTCACTACGATAACCGATATTATCGGCCTGTCCGTTTTCCTCGGCCTGGCAACCCTCTTTCTGGTTTAACGGGGTAACGCGGGCGGCCCTGCATCAACACTTCAGCACCGCCAACAAAAACGAGAGCCGGATGGCTCTCGTTTCGTTTCCAGGTAATACAATACACTGATCACTCGCCGGCGATTTTCATCGTATCGAGCAGCACCGAGCCGGTCTGGATCTGGCTGCGCGTTTCGGTATCCGTCCCGACCGCCACAATGTTCTGCATCATGTCTTTGAGGTTACCGGCAATCGTCACTTCACTGACCGGAAACTGAATTTCACCGTTCTCGACCCAGAAACCGGCCGCGCCGCGGGAATAGTCACCGGTGACGATATTCACCCCCTGGCCCATCAGCTCGGTCACCAACAGGCCGCGATCCATTTGCTTCAGCATCTGCTCGAAACTCTCACCGGTCGATTTCACCAGCCAGTTGTGGATCCCGCCGGCATGGCCGGTCGGCTGGCGGCCCAGTTTACGGGCTGCATAGCTGGTCATCAGATAGGTTTTCAGCACCCCGTCCTGAATAATTTCCCGATCATGCGTCGCCAGCCCCTCGCTATCGAACGGCGTACTCGCCATCCCGCGCAGGACATGCGGACGCTCGCTGATGTTCATCCAGGACGGATAAACCTGCTCATCAAGCTTATCGAGCAGGAACGAAGACTTACGGTACAGGTTCGAGCCGCTGATCGCCATCACCAGATGGCCAAACAGGCCGGTGGCGATATCAGCAGCAAACATGATTGGCGCCTGACGGGTCGACAGCTTTTGCGGATCAATCCGGCCCACGGTGCGCTCGGCTGCATGGCGGCCAACCCGCTCCGGGGTCCACAAATCATCCGTGTGACGCGCCGTGGTATAGCTGTAGTCCCGCTCCATGTCACCGCTTTTGCCTTCGGCTATCACACAGCAGCTGGTACTGTGGCGGCTGGAAGCGTAGCTGGCCAGCATCCCGTGGCTGTTGCCGTACACCCGGATGCCGTAGTGACTGTCATAGCTGGCGCCGTCGCTCTGTTTGATCCGCGGATCATAATCCAGCGCCGCCTGTTCCGCCCGAATGGCAATCGATGCCGCATGATCCGGCTCCGGCTCATCGGGATGGAACAAATCCAGATCCGGGATCTCAGTCGCCATCAGCTCTTTCGGACCCGGTCCGGCAAAAGGATCTTCCGAGGTGTAGCGGGCAATATCCAGCGCGGCGGCGACGGTCTGGGCAATGGCGGACTCGCTCAGATCAGACGTAGATGCACTGCCTTTGTGCTGGCCGCGGTACACCGTGATCCCCAACGCACCATCGCTGTTGAATTCGACATTTTCCACCTCGCACATCCGGGTCGAGACGCTGATCCCGGTGGTTTTGTTGATCGCCACTTCAGCTGCGTCCGCCTGGCGCCCGGCCAGCTCCAGTGCTTTCGCAACTGCGGCTTCCAGCTCCATACGCTGCCCGGCAACCTGTTCTTTTACATCCATACGTTCACATTCTCAGAAAATAATCCCCATTTCATCCTCGGGCCCGCCTTGGGGCGAACGCGGCATCAAACGGGGAAATTCATTATCGATGAGCACAATACCGGTCTCGACCAACCTGTATCTATGCGTATTACTTATAGCATAACACTGCCGGTGCGGAATTTGCGCCCCCAAATCTTGATTAAACTGGTAAAATGGCCCCGTTAACTTTTGAGTGAGCCTGTTATGAGCCGTAAAAACCAAAAAGCCCCCTGGGAAGAGGAAGAGGAAATTATCTGGGTCAGCAAGACCGAGATGAAGCGCGACATGGAAGCGCTACAGAAAATTGGCGAAGAGTTGGTCAGTCTCAAGCCAAACGCCCTGGCCAAGATCCCGCTCGATGAAGAAATGCTGGACGCCATTCATGATGCACAGCGTTTCAAAAACGAAGCGCGCCGCCGCCAGCTGCAGTACATCGGCAAGCTGATGCGCCAGGTGGACATCGAGCCGATCCAGGCCGCCCTGGACATGCTGCGCAACAAGCACTCGCAGGCAACGGCTCAGCTGCACAAGCTGGAGCAAAAGCGCGATGCTCTGATCGACAACGGCGACTGCATGATCAACGAGATCATCGCCGAGCACCCGGATGCCGATCGCCAGCGCCTGCGCCAGCTGGTCCGCCAGGCCAACAAGGAAAAAGCCCAGAACAAACCGGCCAAAGCCTACCGCGAAATCTTCCAGTACCTCAAAGAGCTATATCTGAACGACTAAGCGCGTGCAGGCCGAAAATCAAAAATGCCAGCGAGCTTGTTCGAGCAGCGCTGGCATTTTTTGAGCAGGGACAGGCATTCAGTCTTACTGGGTGCCGCCCACCGTCATCGAATCAATCTTCAGTGTTGGCTGGCCAACGCCCACCGGCACACTCTGACCGGCTTTGCCACAAACCCCGACCCCACGGTCAATGTCGAGATCATTGCCGACCATCGACACCTGCTGCATCGCTTCGATGCCGCTGCCAATCAGGGTCGCGCCCTTGATCGGCCGGGTCACTTTACCATTCTCGATCAGGTAGGCTTCCGAGGCCGAGAACACAAATTTACCCGAGGTAATATCGACTTGGCCGCCGCCGAAGTTCGGGGCATAGATCCCCTGCTTGACGCTGGCGATGATCTCTTCCGGTGTGTGCTGACCCGGCAGCATATAAGTATTGGTCATCCGCGGCATCGGCAAGTGGGCATACGACTCTCGGCGACCATTCCCGGTCGGGGGCACCCCCATCAGACGCGCATTGAGCTTATCTTGCATATAGCCCTTGAGCTTACCGCCTTCCACCAATACGTTATACTGGCCTGGTACCCCTTCATCATCGATATTAAGCGAGCCGCGGCGATCAGCCAGGGTCCCGTCATCGACAATGGTACACAGCGGGGAAGTGACCTGCTGCCCCATCTGGCCGGTAAACATCGACGAGCCCTTACGGTTGAAATCCCCTTCCAGACCATGGCCCACCGCTTCATGCAGCAACACGCCCGGCCAGCCGGCACCAAGCACCACCGGCATGGTCCCGGCCGGCGCATCGCCCGCTTCAAGATTCACCAGCGCCTGGCGCAGGGCTTCATCGGCATAGTTCAGCGCCACCGTCTTACCATTTTCATCACCGAGGAAGTATTCATAGCCGAAGCGGCCACCGCCCCCGGCACTGCCGTGCTCGCGACGGCCGTTTTTTTCCACCAGCACACTGATCGACAGACGTACCAGCGGGCGAATATCTGCTGCATAGGTGCCATCCAGCGCAGCCACCAGTACTTGCTCATAGACCCCGTTGATGCTGACCGACACCTCTTTCACCATCGGCTCTTTGGTACGGATATAGCGGTCAATCTCTTCCAGCAAGGCGATTTTCTGGTGCTTATCCAGACTCTCGAGCGGGGTGATCGGCGCATACACCGCATCCGGCATGGTCGGGATAAAGGCCTGAACCTTGCCCTGGCGACCACTGCGCACAATGCCGCGGGCCGCTTTGGCACTCTGGTTCAGCGCCAGGGTATTGATCTGATCGGAATAGGCAAACCCGGTTTTCTCGCCGGCGACTGCCCGTACTCCCACCCCGCGGTCGATGTTAAATGAGCCGTCTTTGATGATACTGTCTTCCAGCACCAGCGATTCATGCCAGCAGGACTGGAAATAAATATCGGCATAGTCGACATCCCGGGCGGCAATCAGCCCCAGAGTTTGGCTTAACTCTTCACGCCCCAGCCCCGATTGGGCCAGCATGGTATTTTCTACAGTTTCCAGCGTCATTCAATTTGCTCTTCATTAGTGCTGCGCGGATGCACCCCAAACCGGGCGTGTTGCATCAGCGGCATATTTGTCCTGATCGTCTGGCTCAGGTTCAGGTCCAGATCGGCGGTCAGTACCCCGGTTCCCAGCTTCTGGCAGGCAACCACTTGTCCCCAGGGGTCGATCACCATCGAATGGCCCCAGGTCTCCCGACCTTCGTTATGCTCGCCCCATTGCGCGGCGGCGACGATCCAGCATTGGGTTTCGACGGCCCGAGCCCGCAATAATACGTCCCAATGCGCTTTGCCAGTCACTTTGGTAAATGCTGCCGGCACCACGATGATATCCGCCCCTTGCGCTCTCAGCGCGCTATACAGCTGCGGGAACCGAACATCATAACAGATTGACAGACCAATATTGCCAAATGGTGTCGGCACCACTTTAATGTCCCGGCCGGGACGAAAGGTATCCGACTCGCGGTAACTCTGGTGCGCATCCGCGACCTCAACATCAAACATATGCAGCTTATCATAATGGGCCTGGCACTGACCTTCGCTGTCAAACAGCAGTGAGGTGGTTGTCACCGATCCATCAGCCTGGCGGATCGGCATGGAGCCAACCAGCAGCCAGATCCCGAGCTGCCTGGTGATCACCGCCAGCTCGGCCTGCAGCGGCCCCGCGCCCAGCGGCTCGGCATGACGCTGATAATCGGCCCGGGTGCCAAACACCAGACAATTTTCCGGCGTGACCACCAACCGGGCGCCCTGGAGCTGCAACCCCTGGAGCTTTTTCTTCAGCTGCTTCAGATTCATCTCCGGATCAGCCCCGGAGTTCATTTGTACCACACCCACTTTTGTCATCATGACTTCCTTATTGTGACCGGGGGTTGCTGGCAAACGCGCAGTCTTACTCCCTGATATCATCCGGGACGGTATACTCACCGGTAAAGCGGGATTTTTCCGTCACCACCGGCGCCTCAATCGGTCCCTTCACTTCATAGTTCACCTGGGTAAATACATCCAGTACCGGCGATAAAGCGGTTGAAATTGCAAACACCAGAATTGCCGTCTGCGGTGCCACAGCGAAAGCCGTCAGCACCGGGATCCCCGAGGTAAAATCAGGGAAAAACTGAACTTTTGCATCGACGGTTTCACTTACAAGATTAGCACTTCCGGTAATATACATATCCCCCGCCAGCGCTTGCATCTGAATATCATCGGTTTCGAAGCGACCATTTTCCAGCGTCCCGGAGCCGCGAATATAGTTAAACGCCAGGCCATCATCAAACACCCCGGAGAAGTCGAGCTGCATTTTGCGAATAATCGAATCGAGACTGAACAGACCGAGGATCCGGCCGGCACCGCCGATTTCACTGATCACCCCTTTCCCGGTTTCGGTTTTCACTTCGCCACTGAGGGTCTCGCGGTGCATCGACCAGGGCGCGCCACGCCACTGAATCGACGCATAACTGCTGAATTCTGCCCCTTGGATCCCGCCGGAAATCCCCAGCCGTGCCATCAGCTCGGAGCTGTTTTCCCCTTCAATATCAAAGGCGATTTGAGTTTCGTTCTGATCACCGTCCAACGTCCAGTGACCATCGAGACTCAACAGGGTGGCGTCAGAAGCGACCTGGAAGTTCTGCAAGGCCAGCGTAGTGCCCTCGCGGCGCAATTTGCCCGACACCTCACCCAGCCGGTAGCCCTGCAACCAAGCGTCAGCCAGTTGCAGGTCAACTTCCGGCAAGTTGGCCATCAAGGCACGATCAAAGTCTGTCGCCGCCGGAATTACCCGCTGCGGCACATACGGCGCCGGGACAGAGGTTTCCTCTGTTTCCAACATCGGCAGATTGAGATGCAATTGATCCAACGCCAGTTGCAACGGCTTGCCGTTCGGCCAGATCCCCTCGCCGCTCATCTCACGGCTGTCTAACAATAAGCGCCACCGCGTCGGTTGCTTGCGCACCGCCAGATCCACCTCATGCCAATTGAGGGTCGCCAGCTTAAGCTTTTTGAGCTGGGCGTTGACTTCTGTCGGCAACGGGAGCGCCGGCATCCCGGAGTCCCCTTCGCTTTCGCGCGCGGCGATTTCCTCACCCAGCGCGATCCAGCGATCAGCGTCCAGCGATCGGCTCACCCAATCCACCCGGTGCTTACCCGCCTGCAGTCCGCGCAGCTGACCCGCTCCGACCGATAAATGACTGGCGGTGATGCTCAGCGGAGCACCCAGTTCGATCCGGGTGCGGTAAGCCGCCTTCGGCACCCGCAGCGTTGCCTCCAGCTGCTCGGCATTGCCCCGGGCCGACAGGGTGGCCGACTGCCGGTTGCCACGCACCAGGGCCAGCGGGTAAGGCAGCTCGCTATGAACATCATTCAAATCAGCTTTGGCCTTCACCTGATAGGTAAACCCGGTGTCGTGCAAATCAACCCCGATATTCGCCTGCCAGCGGCTTAATCCCTCAACCCGCTCAAGCAGCGGATCGCGAACCTGCCGCTGCAAAGCAGCTACCGACCAGTGGCCGTCCACATCAATCCCAACCTGGTACCCGGCTTCCGCCTGGCGGCCGGTAAAACTGACCGATACCGGCTGCGCCAGTAACATGCCCTGAATGCCTTCGGCTTGCACTTGATCGTTATCAAAGCTCAGGGCCCCGCTGACCTGCGCCAGTTGCAGCGGCGGCGTGTCCATGACAATGGTATTGCCCGCCAGCTCAGCCTGGCCCCAGGCCCGCACTTCACTGCCGTCAAACGGGATATCCAACGCAAAGCGCGAAGTGACCGGACCGCTGACCTGCACCGTGGTTAGTGCCGCGCCGACCGTGTCCACCAGCGGCGTCGCCAGCATATAATCCCGGATGGCCTGACCTTCTGCCGCCACATCCAGAGTGAGCCGCAGGTGACCATCGGGAGCCAGCTCGGCTTCACCGCGCACCCGCGATGCCATCGCCCCCATGGTCCGGGCCTGGCTGGCGGCAATCAACATCCGATCATTTTCAAAGCTCAGATCCAGTGCCAGGTCCGTCAGCTCCGGCCAATGGGTATCAAAACTGAACCGCCCCTGCTCCAGCGGCACCTGTACCTGGAAGATCCCTTCATGGCGCTGATACGGAAAATCCGCCAGCTCGCCATACCACATCAACTGCGCCTGATCGGTGGTCCCGCCGCGGATCGCCGCCGACAGATAATCGGTCAGCTCCCGTCCCAATGCCCGGGTCGGCAGATAGCGCCAGGCTTCACCGGCATGATGCACCGCAGCCTCACCGTAAAAAGACAGCCATGCCGGGGCATCCGCCGGGAAATCGAGCCGGAACTGCCCCTTGGCACGGGCGTCGGGGGTCGTAACCGCCAGGTGATCACTCCACAGTCGCCAACCGTCCTCGCCCACCTGCCAGTATGCGGTCACGTCGCCTTTTTCAATCGGCAGCGGGGCCTGGAAAACATCACCGTACGGCAGCTCATCATCTTGCAGCGACAGCACCGCTTTGCCTGCGTTGAGCGTCCCGGCCACCGTCGCATCGAGTTTGTGAACTTCCGGCAGCAGGGACCACTGCTTCAGCCCGAGCTGTTCCAACTGTGCCGAAAAGCGCGGGGACTGCCCGGATGCGGCAGCGAGCCGGATATCCTGCAACTGGCCACTGGGCTGCAGGGCATCGAGCGCTGCAGCGGACTGACTGTCGGGCGGCAGAAAACTGGCAAACGGTAAGATCGGGGCCAGCGGCAGGCGGCTAATCGCCAATTGCCAGTCTGAAGGATGCCACTGACCGGCAATGGTAAACGCCGGCCACGGCTGGCCATCGGTCTGCAACACAATCGGCTCGCTGTCGATGCGCCAGCCCGGCTCACCGCGCTCGGTTTGCGGTTTAAGCGCCAGCAGCCCGTGCTGGATCTGAAACTGGTGCGACTGGCCATCGCGCTGCCAGCGCAGAGCGCTGTTTTCCAGGCGCAGCAGGCTATCGGCCAGCTTGCCGTCCTGTAAATTAAGCCACAGCGCTGCATTGAGGTTGCTGCCGGTGACCTCGGCATTGCCGAGCTGCTTGTCCAGCCATGGCGTCACGGAGAGATTACGGGCCTGAACATAAACGCGGCCGGACAGATCCGGGAACGAGTGGCTGGCTGATAAATTAGCGATCACCTGCAGCTGACTGAAATGGGTATCCGCCACGCTGATCACCCCTTCCGCCCGGTGTTGAACACCGGTGGCATCCCACTTCAGGGCATTGATATCAACCCGCAACGGCTGACCGGCCGGCGAGATCAACGTGACGTGGGAATCTTTAAGGGAGAATTTCCCCAACTGGACAAAAAACAGCGTTTCCAGCCGGGCAATCAACTCGGCTGAATCGGCATCAGCGCTGGTCGCCGGTGCCGGCTCACTGAGCGGGGGGAAAATCGATGCCGGCAACTGGGTCAGGTCCAGGCTGAGCCGACTGAGCCGGACATCCTTAAAGACCGGCTGCCATGCCCAGAGCGAGCCCGGAATATCGAGCTGCATCTCAACATCCCCGACATGAACAATCGAGGCCAGTTTGTCCGACGCGGCGATCTCAACGCCTTGCAGCACCAGCGACGGACCACGGTTGCGCCAGTGGCCTTCGACACGCGCCACTTCCAGTCGCATCTCGGCCTGCTGGGAGACCCACTGCCGGATCGGTTCGCGATACTCATTCAGGTGCGGCAGAAAAAAACGTAAGCCACTGATAGCAAATGCGGCCAGCACCAAGATGATCAGGGCCAGCCACATGACGCCCCGTGCCAGACGAACCGGAACTGTGGTCACTCAATATCCTCGCATCGTGTTTACATCATAACGACGTCAAATTGTTCCTGGACATATAATGGCTCGGCTTTCACCTTGACCTGCTTGCCGATAAAGACTTCCAGCTCCGCCAGGGCGTGATATTCATCGCCGGCCAGCACTTCGGCAACGGCCGGGGAGACATAGACCACAAAGCGATCGGCATCATAGGCCCGGTTGACCCGGGTGATCTCCCGCAGGATCTCATAGCAGACACTTTCCACCGTTTTCACCGTCCCGCGCCCTTCACACGTCGGGCAGGTGCCGCACAACACATGCTCAATGCTCTCGCGGGTCCGCTTGCGGGTCATTTCAACCAGCCCGAGCTGGGTGAAGCCGTTAATATTGGTTTTGACCCGATCGTAGGACAGTGCCTGCTCCAGTGCGAGCAGCACCCGGCGCCGGTGATCCTCCACCGCCATATCGATAAAGTCGATAATGATAATGCCGCCGAGGTTGCGCAGCCGCAACTGACGGGCGATCGCCTTGGTCGCTTCAATGTTGGTGTTGAAGATGGTCTCTTCGAGGTTGCGGCGACCGACAAACGCACCGGTGTTGATATCAATCGTGGTCATGGCTTCGGTCTGATCGATGATCAGATAACCGCCCGATTTCAGCTCCACCTTGCGCTCCAGCGAACGCTGGATTTCACTTTCGGTGTCATACAGATCAAATATAGGCTGCTCACCAGCATAATACTCCAGCTTCTCGCTGAGCTCGGGCACAAACTCGTCGGTAAATTCCTTGAGTTTTTCATAGCCCAGACGTGAGTCGACCAAAATCGAATCCAGCTCGGTACCAACAAAGTCGCGCAGGATCCGCTGCGCCAGCCCCAACTCACCGTATAGCATGGATTTGGGCTTATGCTTGGCCCGGCGCTCGAGCACCTTGCGCCACAAGTGTTTGAGAAACGCTGCATCTTGTGCCATCTCTTCGGCCGTCGCCCCTTCAGCGGCAGTCCGGATAATAAAGCCACCCAGCTCATCACAATAATCGCCGACAATCTTTTTCAGCCGCTCGCGCTCGCTTTCGCTTTCAATGCGCTGCGACACACCGACATGGCCAGCGCCGGGCATAAAGACCAGATAGCGGGAAGGCAGGGTAACATCTGTGGTCAGGCGAGCGCCTTTGGTGCCGAGCGGATCTTTGACCACCTGCACCACCAGATCCTGGCCCTGACGGACCAGCTCGGAAATGTCCCGCACCTGGAATTGCTGTTTTTCATTTTCCGCCACACACTCGGTATGGGGAACAATATCGGAGGCATGCAAGAACGCGGCTTTTTCCAGCCCGATATCAACAAATGCCGCCTGCATCCCCGGCAATACCCGGCTCACCCGGCCTTTGTAGATATTCCCGACAATCCCGCGTTTGGATTCCCGTTCAATATGTATTTCCTGAAGGCTCCCTCCTTCAATCATCGCCACGCGTGTCTCACTTGGCGTTACGTTAATCAGCAGCTCTGTGCTCATGGTTGCCTCTAAATTGGTAAACTTAAAAAGTCCTGAACCATGATGTCGGTCTCCATTAAGGGTAACCCCACCACAGCGTAATAACTGCCATCGATACGCTCAATAAATTTGCCCCCGATCCCCTGGATCCCGTAACTACCAGCTTTATCCTGAGGCTCACCGCTTTCCCAGTAGGCTTCGATTTCTTGTTCGGACAACGGCTTGAACCACACGTTGGTGATCACCAGACGGGTTTCCTGACGCGTTGCCGTCGCCAGGGTGACCGCAGTCATCACCTGGTGTTCGCGACCGGAAAGCAGTCGCAGCATCCGCTGGGCATCAGCAAAGTCTTTCGGCTTTTCAAGGATTTCATCATCAACCACTACGATCGTATCCGACCCCAGCACCGGGAGACTGCCATCGGTGGCCTGCACGCCGGCCTGCGCTTTGTCCTGAGCCAGGCGCTGAACATATTGGGAGGGTGTTTCTCCCGGACGGTGGCACTCTTCCACATCGACAACCACCCGCTCGAAGCGGTAACCCAGTTGTGCCAGAAGCTCCTTGCGACGTGGGGAGCCCGATGCCAGATACAGTTGTAATGCAGACATGATGATACCATTTACTGAATTATCAAAAAGATCCGTTCGATATCATGTTCTAAAACCTAACACCGAACGGAACTTGTTTGAAAAAATAATTTAACGAATTGAGAACTTGCGACGCATTCGCCGCAGCAGTAAAAACAGCCAGGGCCACAGCAGACAGTTTAAGGCCACCGCCCACAGGCGCTCCGGCTCAAACGCAACGACGGAAACCAGATATTCCGCCCAGAATTCAATCAGCTTGCCAACGAGCGTCAGGCAAGCCACCAGAATGGCCTGCTGCCACAGCGACAGATTTCGGATCAACTGGAAATTCAATGCCACGATATAGCAGAGCAGCGCCATCATCAGGCCGCGAACCCCGAGGGTCGAGCCCAGCATCAAATCCCATAATAGCCCCAGGAACAACGCGGTGCCCACGTTCACCCGATGCGGCAGGGCCAGCACCCAGTAAAAGGCAACCAGCAACACCCAGGATGGGCGAAACAGTTCAAATTCCCCCGGCCAGGGGGCGGCCTGTAAGATCAGGGCGACAATAAACGACAGCCAGATCAGCAAGCGGCCATTGGATTGACTCATTGCCACTATTGATCTCCTACAATGAGGGTTTCCCGTGGTGTCGGCCACACCAGCAACAAATAACGCAAGCGGTCAAACTGCACTGTCGGTTTGGCCTTAATTTGGGCAAACGGCCGCTTGTTATCAAACGAAAACTCGGTCACGTACCCGACCGGATAGCCTTCCGGGTAACGCCCGCCCAACCCCGAAGTGACCAGCAGATCGCCGACTTCAATATCGGTACTGCTCGGCACATGTTCAAGCTGGACCTGATCGATATGACCGCTACCCGAAGCAATCACCCGGATATCATTGCGCACCACCTGGACCGGCAACGCATGCGTGGCGTCGATCAACAGCAGCACCCGGCTGTTATGGGCACCAACGTACGAGACCTGACCGACCACCCCCTTTTCGTTGATCACCGGCTGACCTTCGTAAACGCCGTCAACCCGCCCCTTGTCTATCATCACCTGATGGCTGTACGGATCGGAATCCACCGCCATCACTTCCGCAATCAGCTTTTTCTCATCACGGACGAATGGTGAACCCAACAGATCCCGCAAACGCTGATTTTCCTGCTGTAGCTGGTCCAGCAACAGAATATCACTCTGCTTGACCAGTAAATCGCGCTTCAGTGCTTTGTTTTCAGCCAATAGTCGCTGATGAGAGCTGAGTTGTCCCGACATGCCTTCCAGCAACTCACGAGGCAGGTTTGCCGCGTATTGCAGCGGAGCAATGGCAGAATTCAGCAGATAACGGACATTGGCGAAGGCATCCAGGCGACTGTCAGCCAGCATCAGGCTGACTGACAGTAAGATGGCAAGAAACAGGCGTAATTGCAGGGATGGACCTCTGCCAAATATAGGTTTCATCTAACGCTATAACCTGTTTGATTGATTGCCAGAAATGGCATTATTCTTCGCTGAAGAGATCACCACCATGCATGTCGATCATTTCCAGCGCCTTGCCGCCACCACGGGCCACACAGGTCAGGGGATCTTCAGCCACGACCACCGGGATCCCGGTTTCTTCGGTCAGCAGGCGATCCAGATCGCGCAGCAGGGCACCACCACCGGTCAGCACCATACCACGCTCGGAAATATCAGACGCCAGCTCCGGCGGACACTGCTCCAGAGCGACCATCACGGCAGAGACAATCCCGGTCAGCGGCTCTTGCAGCGCTTCCAGGATTTCGTTGGAATTGAGGGTAAAGCTCCGCGGCACACCTTCAGCCAGGTTGCGACCGCGGACTTCGATTTCGCGTACTTCGTCACCCGGATAGGCCGAGCCGATTTCATGCTTGATCCGCTCTGCTGTCGCTTCACCGATCAGGCTACCGTAGTTGCGGCGCACATAGTTAATGATGGCCTCGTCAAAGCGGTCACCACCAATGCGAACAGAAGAAGAGTACACCACGCCGTTCAGGGAGATCACGGCCACTTCCGTAGTCCCGCCACCGATATCGATCACCATCGAGCCGGTTGCTTCCGACACCGGCATGCCGGCACCAATGGCAGCGGCCATCGGCTCATCAATCAGGTACACTTCGCGGGCACCGGCCCCCTGGGCCGATTCACGGATCGCACGACGCTCAACCTGGGTTGAGCCGCATGGCACGGCCACCAGCACACGCGGGCTCGGGCGCAGGATACTGTTGTCATGCACTTGCTTAATAAAGTGCTGCAGCATTTTTTCAGTGACGTAGAAATCAGCGATCACTCCGTCCTTCATCGGACGGATCGCGGCAATATTCCCCGGTGTTCGACCCAGCATTTGCTTGGCATCATGGCCAACGGCGGCAACACTTTTGGTAGCGCCCGCACGATCCTGGCGAATGGCGACAACGGATGGTTCATCAAGTACGATGCCCTGGCCTTTGACATAAATCAGGGTATTGGCTGTACCCAAGTCAATAGACAGGTCATTAGAAAACATGCCACGAAGTTTTTTAAACATAGTCTTCGGCTAATTCCTGCAAGCTTACAAAATCGTTAAATTGCGCTAAATGTAACAGGGGGCACGGATCGAGACAAGGCAAGCTTTGTCAAACCTGCCACAGATCCGCATTTTCTTTCGTTGAGCAGGATATTGATACCTTTTTCCCCGCGATAGATAACCCGATCGTTGCCGCGATAGGCGCCGAAGGTCACCAACGCCGAGGGATTTTCACCGCCTTTGTCCCGCCAGTTATACAGCAACCAAGGCTGCGATTCGACAGTTCCGGGAGGCATTTCGCGCCAAACGGTAACCAAACCGGCAAATAGCCAAGCTCGCAGATACAACCTACTGCCACGCCTGCAACTTTTTTCAGCCCTTTAATAGACAGGGCTCAGCTCTCTTTCGCACCACACGGCAGCTCGCTGGTGAAATAACGCCCTTGGCCGCCCTGAACCCCAAGTTGTTGCAATACCCGCCATTCCTGCTCATTTTCAACCCCAACCGCAATCACTTTTGCCGCCGAGTTGGCACAGGCGCCCAGCATACTACGGACAAACAGCTGGTTCTCCTGTCGTTGATGAATATCCCGCAGCAACCCCCGGTGCAGTTTGATGTAATCGGCCTTCACATCTTTGATGTAATGGGTACTGACAATCGTGCGACCAGCCTGATCAACCACCAGCTTACAACCCAGTCCCACCAGCATCCGGGTCACCGGGCGAATGGCATCGAGATGCTTCACCAGACTGCTCTCCGCAATTTCAAATGACAGCCGGTTCAGCACGGTTCTTGGGGTCTGCAGCAACTCATCACGCAACCAGCGTACAAACGCCTTCTCTAACAGCGCTTCAACACTGACATTCACGGAGAGGGCATCTCCGACCGGCCCATTTTTGAGCATCGCAAGCGCCTGCGCCACCACAGCCTTGTCCATTTTGGTGTGATAGCCGACCTGAGTAACGGCACTTAAGAAATGAGACGCTTTGATCAGCTTACCTTGCTCATCAGGAATTCGGGCCAACAGCTCACGGTGGATCACCTGCTGATCCAACGTCAGCGCCGGTTGCTGATAGAGTACTACAGCGCTGTTGCCAAACGCCTGATCCAGCAGGCTCCGCCAGCGGACACTACCCCGGCCCTCTTCAAGCTGCGGTGCTTTCTGATAAGTATCCCAGCTATTAGAACCCTGCAGTTGCGCGCTGCGCAGCGCCATCTCTGCAGCATCCATGATCCGCCCCCGGCGATCGCCGCTGGCACAGTAGGTCACCCCGATGTGGCACCAGTTATCCGGTTGCAGCGGCGACGGGGGGGCCAGCCGATCCAGCGCTTTGAGCAACTGATGGGTAAACTGCTTCACCTCTTTGGCTGGCTGCTGCGGCAACAAGATGGCAAACTCGGCATCAAAATAGCGCGACAGGACGGTATCAGGATAACGCTGGATCAGGTTGGAGAGGATCATCCCGACATCCTGAATCAGCTCATCCGCCACGGCTTTGCCCCGTTCGGCCAGCAACTCGTCCCAGTCCGAAATCCGGATCATCAGCACTGCGCCATGGGTTTCCGGCTCCTGCACCAATGATTGCAGCCGGCTGTCAAACAAGACCCGGTTGGCAGCACCGGTGAGCTGATCGAGAAAAGTGTGGGTACGGATAAAGGTGTCAAAGCGGCTGCGCTCCTGGCGGGCATCTTTGAGCTCAGCAATCATCTGATCCAACGCCAGGCTGGCTGTCGCCGGCCACTCCTGCTCATCGCCCACCGCATGATCGTCCACTTTGCCGGCCAGAATCATCCGCCCACGATGCTCGAGCAATTCTGAGCCGTAGAGTTGCTGACGCAACCAGTTCATCCCCCACATCAGACCGAGGATAATGATCACCACCGCCAGAGTAATCGAAGACATCGCCCCGATAGAGTAGGTAAATTCGGTATACGGCGGGATCGACTTCAGCTTAACCGTAAAGCCGGGGTTGTGGCTCAGGGTATAACTGCCCTGATGCAGGACAGCCGGGTCATTGATCGGCTGCAGTCCTTGATAGGCATACATCACCCCGGACGGACTGCCAATCTCCAGCTCGACCACATTACTGGCTTTGAGCAGCTTGGGCAGCCAGCGCGACAGGGACTTGGCCCCCTGCGGATCAGCCAGTTCCTGATCGATCACCTCAACCATCCCGTCCAGGTAATGAGTCAGATAATCCTGCCCCAGCTTACGAAAGCTGACGGCACCGCCAATAAAAATGACAAAAATGGCACAAATCACAATGAGCGTCACAAACGCCACCAGGCGGTTGGTCAGCTTCATCCCTGAGGCTTTTCTCATAAGGATCCAATTGAACTCGTTATTATTGATAGCGGCCCCGGCGACCCGTTCACCGAAGCAAGTTGCAAAGTAACACTCCTGGCCCCGCCAGGTCAGTGTGTGAGTCGACAGTTTAACAATTTGTTAATCTTGACCTTTTGAAGCTGATCCCAACAGCTGCTGCGATGCCCGCTCAACGGCCTGCCGTCGCCGTAAAATGAGCAGAGACCGACATTTTGATATGATGGGTCCACTGGTTACCGTTACTGCCCGCGGATAAATAAATGGATTGGATCACCTGCACCAACAGTTTTGTCACCGTTGTCGACCATGGCTCCCTGGCCCAGGCCGCAACCAAACTCAATACCTCCAGCTCCGCGCTGTCCAAACGGCTGACCTGGCTGGAGCAACAACTGGGCGTGCAACTGCTCAAACGGACCACCCGCAGTCTGGCCGTCACCGATGCCGGCAAACTGTTCTACCAGCGCAGTGCCCGCCTGCTGGAAGATTGGCAGCAAATGCTGGCCGAGACCACCTCGACCTATGGCGAAGTCAGCGGCGTGTTGCGGATCGGTGCCCCGCTGGCCACTGGCAGCCGCCTGCTGGTACACTACCTGGCCGAATTTATCGAGACCTATCCCAACATCCAGGTCGAACTGCATACCGTCACACCCGGCCAGTTACCGGATCATAACCTGGATGTCTTTATCAGCCGTGAGCTGACCGACTTCAACTCGGCAAGCTATATCGCGACCCGGCTGTTCACCTTCCAGCCCGGCTTTTACGCCGCGCCGGGTTATCTGGACAGCAAACCGCACATCAGCAGCCCGGAGCAACTGTCACAACATAACTGCCTGCTGTTCGGTACTCATGGCCATGAGCAGGAGCATGTGTTTGAAAACAACGTCCGCCTGCGCCTGCGCGGCAACTTCACCACCCAGAACCCCGAAGCCCTGGTCTCTGCCGCCGTCGCCGGTATGGGGATCATCCTGACCGGGGAGAAAATGGTCCAGCGCGAGTTGTGCAAAGGCCTGCTGGTCCCGGTACTGCCGGCCCTGAAACAACCAATCAGCGCGGCATTTGCCTATTACCCCAAGCTCGAATACAACCATGTCAAAACCAAGTTGTTTATCGACTTTATCAAGCAAAAAGCCAACGCCGAGTAAACGCCCCCTCCCATTTCAAGCGGCCGATAAAACCAATCGAGTAGGAGGAGGCCTCACGGCCTCCGTCCTCTCACACCACCGTACAAGCGTGGGTCGCATACGGCGGTTCCGAATATATTTTCAGTGACTCGTACCCATCTCGCAACGAGTACAGACCCATCTCCTTGAACCATTTCATTGGCATGGCCTGATTGAGCTGGGGCGATAAAGCCAAGTGCCACCACCCTTTATCTGACATCGCCAGCTTCCACGCATTGCGTTCGCTTACACCCTCTTGGCGTAACCATGTCGCTATGCTGTATCTGCGCTTGCGCTGCTTGAGGCGATAGCACCGTAAGCGCCGCCTTATCCATTCATCCAAGCGCTGCATCGCGCTTTTCCGTATGGCAAGCTTGAAATAGTGTTGCCAACCTCTTAGGTATTGAGTGAGTTCGACTAGGACTGTCTTCAACTCTCGCCCTCGATTCCGCTTCGTTATTTGACGCACTCGCTTCTTCATCTGAGTTTGTGCTGTCTTCGAGATATGGATGCTTCCATCTCGTTGAAAGCGATGGCCTAGGTAAGTCCGCTCTGTCACTCTCGTTGCCGCACTTTTCTCACGGTTAACCCTGAGTTTCAGTTTCTGCTCCAAGAACTCCGTGATTGAGGCTTTTACTCGATTGGCGGCTTCCTCACTGTGCACGTAGATTTGGCAGTCGTCTGCATATCGGCAGAACTTATGCCCTCTTCGCTCAAGCTCTTTATCCAACTCATCTAATACGATATTTGATAGCAGCGGAGATAATGGTCCACCCTGTGGCGTCCCTCGTTGCCTCTGCTCAACTAACCCGTTTCGCATTATGCCTGCCTGTAGGTATGACCTGACCAGTTTCAGGACCCGTTTATCTGTGATGTCCTCCGATAGCCTGTGCATCAGTCTATCGTGGTTCACAGTATCGAAGTATTTCGCCAGGTCTATGTCGACTACATAACCCCGCCCCTCCCTGATGTAGTGGCTTGCTGCCACCAATGCATGGTGGGCACTGCGGTTAGGCCTGAACCCATAACTGTTGCTTGAAAACTGAGGTTCGTAGATATCTGTCAGTACTGAGGTAATGGCCTGTTGGACTACCCTATCAAGTACAGTTGGGATACCTAGCTGCCTCACTCCCCCGCTAGGTTTGGGAATTTCTACACCCAGAACGGGTTGCGGTTGGTAGCTCCCGTCCAGAAGGCTCTGGCGGAGCGCTTGCCCATTAGAAGACTGCCGAAGCATCGAGATAGTCGCTGTTATGTCGAGTTTATCAACCCCAGCACATCCCTTGTTCTTCTTCACTCTTCTCAGGGCTTGGTTCAGATTTGTTGAGGAGCAGATCCGCTCCATCAACTGAGTTGAGGTCACCAAGACTCGTCCTCCTGTCTACGCCGATCATGCTTGTCATTCTTCGTGGCCATGAGCGTCACTTGCGGTGTTGCCCAGTAGTACGTAGAGATGTTGTTCATCTTGCTATGACCCCACATGATTGAGTGTCTAGTGACTGCTTCTTGATATATTCAGTTCCGGCCTTCCCTTGGGTTGTACTTCCCCAAGGTACTATGCCTTCTGCTGACTTCTTATTACCCGTCACACAACATCACTGTTGTATTAGTCTCATCCGAGACAGGTCGTAAGATCTCCCGAGGTAAGACGTTGTTCTTTCCCTTGGCTGTGCCTGATTTACCCGTACACACTTCCCGTCGAGGCATTGGGCTGTTCTATATATTGCTAGGTTACCCAAGTTGTACTGGCCTACTATCAGGTTTCTGTTCGTCACACCCAAGTTTTGCCGTTTGCTTCCTTCAGATCCCACCTCACGGTGGGCACCCTTGCATAGGCTAACGGTTCTCGCTCGACTGAGCCCGTAGAGGACTTTCACCTCCTAGAACAACGCCATGCTCGGCGCACAACCAATAAAAAAGCAGCGCCAGGCGCTGCTTTTTTCATCAACCGTTGCTCAGACCTGTCGGCCTTAGAACGGAATGTCGTCGTCGAAATCCATCGGCGGCTCATTATACTGCTGCTGCGGCTGTTGCGGCGTTTGTTGCTGAGGTGCAGATTGCTGCGGCGCAAAATTCTGCTGCGGTGCGGCTGCCGGCTGCTGCGGCTGACCCCAGCCACCTTGCTGCTGACCACCCATCGGGGCACCCATGCCCTGACCGCCGCCCTGACGGCCACCCAGCATCTGCATCGTGCCGTTGAACCCCTGAACCACGACTTCAGTCGTGTAACGGTCCTGACCATTTTGATCTTGCCATTTACGGGTTTGCAGTTGACCTTCGATGTAGACTTGTGAGCCTTTACGCAGGTACTCACCGGCTACTTCTGCAACTTTGCCAAACAGCGCCACCCGGTGCCATTCGGTTTTTTCACGTTGTTCACCGGTATTCTTATCACGCCATGACTCAGAAGTAGCAACGGTAATATTTGCTACTGCACCACCACTTGGCATGTAACGGATTTCCGGATCATTTCCTAGGTTACCCACCAGGATAACTTTATTGACGCCACGACTGGCCATAATTCACTCCAGATCTGATCGCTGGGCTGTATATCAGATACAGCGGTTGCTACTCAAAGTTTATACTTAATCGCGCAGTCTACCATGCTGCCCGGCTGCGGAACAGGGTGGGACTGTGTCATTCAACGCAATTTTTCTCCACCGCCAACACCATCCCCATTCCGAAATCTCCCACCGGCAAATTTCCCACGATTGTGGTCCGGCTTCAGTGACAGACAAAAGCGCTCAACAATCACCCCAAACACTGTATCTTTATACAGTTTACACTTTCAAGCTTTTTCACCTTGTGTGATAATGAGGCCCCTATTGGTCAGTCATAAGCTCACATACTATGGATCAAATCGAAGTCAGGGGTGCCCGGACCCATAACCTCAAAAACATCAGCCTCACTCTGCCGCGTGACAAACTGATTGTGATCACCGGCCTGTCCGGCTCGGGGAAATCCTCCCTGGCTTTCGATACGCTCTACGCCGAAGGCCAGCGTCGCTATGTCGAATCGCTCTCGGCCTATGCCCGGCAGTTTCTGTCATTGATGGAAAAACCGGATGTCGACCACATTGAAGGCTTGTCTCCGGCCATCTCCATTGAACAGAAGTCAACTTCCCATAATCCGCGCTCGACCGTCGGCACCATCACCGAAGTCTATGATTACCTGCGGCTGCTCTATGCCCGGGTCGGCGAGCCGCGCTGTCCGACCCACAACGTTGCCCTGGCGGCGCAGACCATCAGCCAGATGGTGGATCAGGTCCTGACCCTGCCCGAAGGCAGCAAAATGATGTTGCTGGCACCGATTGTCAAAGAGCGCAAGGGGGAGCACGTCAAGACCCTGGCAAACCTGGCTGCCCAAGGCTATATCCGCGCCCGGATCGACGGCGAAGTCTGTGATCTGTCTGATCCACCAACGCTGGAACTGCACAAGAAACACACGATTGAAGTCGTTGTCGATCGATTCAAGGTCCGTGACGATCTGCAGCAACGCCTGGCTGAATCATTCGAAACTGCGCTGGAACTGTCCGGCGGCACTGTGGTCGTCAGCCCGATGACCGACGGCGAGCACGAAGAGATTATCTTCTCTGCCAACTTCGCCTGCCCCCATTGTGGCTACAGCATGCAGGAACTCGAACCGCGCCTGTTCTCCTTCAACAACCCGGCCGGTGCCTGCGGCACCTGTGATGGCCTTGGCGTACAACAGTATTTCGATCCAGAGCGGGTGGTCCAGAATGACACCTTGAGCCTGGCCGGCGGTGCGATTCGCGGCTGGGACAAGCGCAACTTCTACTATTTCCAGATGCTCAAATCGATGGCTGAGCACTATGATTTTGACGTCGAAGCGCCGTTCAACAGCCTGCCGAAGAAAACCCAGCAGGTGATCCTCAAAGGCTCCGGAAAGCAGGAAATCGAATTCAAATATATCAATGACCGCGGCGATATCACGGTCCGTCGCCACCCGTTTGAGGGGATCCTCAACAACATGGAGCGCCGTTACCGCGAAACTGAGTCCAACTCGGTGCGCGAAGAGCTGATGAAGTTTATTTCAACCAAGCCCTGCAGCAGCTGTCACGGCTCGCGCCTGCGCCTGGAAGCCCGTCACGTCTATGTTGCCGATACCACCTTGCCGCAGATCAGCGAAATGAGTATCAACGAGGCGCTGACCTTCTTCAGCAGCCTGTCGCTGGTCGGCCAGCGGGCCAAGATTGCGGAGAAAGTCCTGAAAGAGATCTCCGATCGCTTGCATTTTCTGGTCAATGTAGGCCTCAACTACCTCAACCTGTCGCGCAGCGCCGAGACCCTGTCCGGCGGCGAAGCCCAGCGGATCCGTCTGGCCAGCCAGATTGGGGCCGGCCTGGTCGGGGTGATGTATGTGCTCGATGAGCCGTCAATCGGCCTCCACCAGCGCGATAACGAACGCCTGCTCAATACCCTGACTCATCTGCGGGATCTCGGCAACACGGTGATCGTGGTTGAGCATGATGAAGATGCCATCCGCACCGCCGATCATGTGATCGATATCGGCCCGGGGGCCGGAGTCCACGGCGGCAACGTGATTGCCGAAGGCACCCTGGAAGATATCCTGGCCACAGAAACCTCGCTGACCGGCCAGTACCTCAGCGGCAAGAAAATGATCGCGGTGCCGGAGCAACGGAACGCCATGGATCCCGAACGGACCATCAAACTACTCGGGGCAACCGGCAATAACCTGAAAAGCGTCGATGTCGACATTCCGGTCGGCTTGCTGACCTGTGTCACCGGGGTGTCCGGCTCCGGGAAATCGACCCTGATCAACGATACCTTCTTCAAGATCGCCCACCACCAGCTCAACGGCGCGACGGCCGGTGATGCCGCCCCTTATCGCGAGATCCGTAATCTGGAGCACTGTGACAAGGTGATCGATATCGACCAGAGCCCGATTGGCCGCACACCGCGCTCCAACCCGGCCACTTATACCGGCATCTTTACCCCGATCCGCGAGCTGTTTGCCGGCACCCAGGAGTCCCGCTCCCGTGGCTACAAGCCGGGCCGCTTCAGTTTCAACGTCAAGGGCGGGCGCTGTGAAGCCTGCCAGGGTGACGGGGTACTCAAGGTCGAGATGCACTTCCTGCCGGATGTCTACGTGCCCTGTGATGCCTGTAAAGGGAAGCGCTATAACCGCGAAACCCTGGAGATCCGTTATAAAGGCAAGAGCATTGATGAAGTGCTGGCACTGACAGTCGAAGATGCCCGGGAATTTTTTGATGCAGTTCCCGCAATTGCGAGAAAACTGCAAACCCTAATGGATGTTGGCTTATCTTATATCCGACTGGGCCAGGCCGCGACCACCCTGTCCGGCGGCGAGGCCCAGCGGGTCAAACTGGCGCGTGAGTTGTCCAAGCGCGATACCGGCAAGACCCTGTATATTCTGGATGAGCCGACCACAGGTCTGCACTTCCACGATATCCAGCAGCTCTTGACCGTCTTGCACCGGTTGCGGGATCACGGCAACACTATCGTAGTAATTGAGCACAACCTGGATGTGATCAAAACCGCAGACTGGATCATCGATCTCGGGCCGGAAGGCGGCAGCGGCGGCGGTGAGATCATTGCCACCGGGACCCCGGAGCAGGTGGCTCTGGTCGACGGCTCCCATACCGCGCGCTTCCTCAAGCCACTGTTACCAGCCGTCAATAAGGCTGAGCTGGCCCAGACCAGGTAATCCCAGCGCCGGCCGAGTGCGCTCAGCCGGCGCCACATCAGGCGAGCAGCGCAACAGGCGGAAAACAACCATGACATTGTTACATGTACAAGGCACCCGGCTGGCCCAAGCAACCATCAGTAAGCCGGTGATCAAGCCCTTTATGACCACGCTCAGCGTGTTGTTCCTTTTTGCCATGCACTACTTCCAGCACAACCCGGGAGGGTCCGGGCTGGCGCTCTCTTTCAACGTGGCCAGCTGGATCCCGCTCAGTTTCGCGATTGCCTTCGGCCTGTTTGAGATCTGCCGACAGAAGATCTGGCGCTATTCGCGGTTAACCCTGCTGCTGTTTGCCTGCTGCGTGTTACTCACCCTGCCCGTGCTCTATCCGAATGCCGAAGGCAGTGCCGCAGCAGGCCGGTTACTGGGGCTGTGGGCCGGATTTCTTTTCTTTGTTGCCCTGCAGCAATTTTCGTTCAGCCTCCAGCAACGCCAGCACCTACTGTGGCTGATCCTCACTGCCGTCTGGCTCCAGGCTCTGCTGGGCTGGTATCAGTTCTTCGGCCTGGAGGCTGACAACCCCATCGGCTACGACACCGTCGCCAACCGCCCATACGGCATTTTCCAGCAACCGAATGTGATGGCCAGCTTCCTCGCGACCGGCTTGGTCCTGTCGGCTTACCTGCTCGCCCGCCTGCCGATGTACCGGGGCCAATGGTCCCTCCGCCAAGCCGGATTGCTGCTCACCCCGGTGGTTACCATCCCAATCCTGGTATTCGTCAGCTCGCGGACCGGATGGCTAGGCGCATTCATCGGCACTGTGCTAATCCTGCCCTATCTGTGCCGTTTTGCCGCCAAAGCACAGTCACGGATGTGGCTGTTGATGGTTGCCCTCGGCCTGAGCCTGTCCTGGTACTTAAGTACCACCGCTCATTGGGCTCCGGCCGAGGATCGCGTCAGCCTGCAGAGCGCGCGCAGTATCCATCTGCCACAGGCTTGGGAGATGTATCAGAAAGCCCCGCTGCTCGGCTATGGTTACGGCAATTTTGAATCGGCCTACCTCACCGAAACCGCCCGCTGGCATCATACCGACCCGACCCAACCGCACGGCTTGGCGGCGCTGGATCACCCGCATAATGAACTCTTGTTCTGGGCCGTCGAAGGCGGCACCCTGCCATTGTTCGGCCTGCTGCTCGCGGCAGCTGCCGTATTCCTGAAAGTGCGCAAAGCACCGCCGGGCACCCGACTGGCCCTGGTCGGGCTATTCTTCCCCCTCACCCTGCACACCCAGCTCGAGTACCCCTTCTATCACTCGCTCGTCCATTGGGTGATTTTTATCATCCTGATCTACTGGGTCGACAACCTCACCGCCAAGTACTATAAGCGGAAACTCCAGTATGTCCTGGCACTTCGGCTGAGCACGCTGTTACTGCCGCTGCTAATCAGTACTTATATGATCACCACGCTCTATTCGGGTTACTGGCTGACCCAGTTCGAGACCTCGCGCCCGCTGGAGATCAGCTACCTGCAGCGCGTCAACAACCCGTGGGCCTGGGAAAACCGCTTTGAATGGGATGTAGCGGTTACCCAGCTGCATCTGGGCGCGGCAACCAACAACCCGGTCCAGATCCAGCACTATATCGACTGGGCCAATACCAAGGCCCGGAAATGGCTACGGCCAGCGCTTTACCAGAATCTGATCGCTGCTTACCAGCTGCTGGACAATCCTGTCCAGGCAGAGCACATCCGCCAGGAAGCCGCATACCTGTTTCCAGCCCATGATTTCAGCCAGACCACCCTCGAGCCTATTTTCGAGGCCAACTGGCAGTCGGTCAGCCAGAGTCTGACGGCCACGCCAGCCCGACCTTAATGTGTGCCTGAGCGAGTGTTGATGCATGGGTGACTTGAGGAAATCGTACAATAAGCCGGGCCGATGCCGTAAAAAGTTGCCAACAAAAAACGGCTACCGAGGTAGCCGTTTTTTGATACTGCGATAATGCGCCGCCTTAGGATTAACTTACTTGAGTGTCGATTCCAGGGCTTTCAGGCACAACGCCACATTTTCACTGCGCGCCGCATAGCCCATCAGGCCGATCCGCCACGCTTTGCCGGCCAGGGCACCCAGCCCGGCGCCGATTTCCAGGTTATAACGCTCCAGCAAGGTCTGGCGCACCTGTGTATCATCGACACCTTCTGGGATATACACCGCATTGAGCTGCGGCAAGCGGTAGGCTTCATCGACCACAAATTCAATCCCGAGCTTCTCCAGCCCGTCACGCAGCTCACGGTGCGCATCCCGGTGGCGCTGCCAGGCACTTTCCAGCCCTTCATTTTTCAGCAGTACCAGCGCCTCATGTAGGGCATACAGGCTGTTGACCGGCGCGGTATGGTGATAGCTGCGCTTGCCTTCTCCGCTCCAGTACCCCAGCACCAGGCTCTGATCGAGGAACCAACTTTGGACCTTGCTTTGACGCTGCTGAATTTTCGCGACCGCACGCTCAGAAAAAGTCAACGGGGAAAGACCCGGCACACAAGACAGGCACTTCTGGCTGCCCGAATACACAGCATCCAGTTGCCACTCATCCACCAGCAGCGGCACTCCGCCAAGCGAGGTCACCGCATCAACGATCGTCAGGCAATCATGCTGGCGGGCCAGCTTGGCAATCGCCTCTGCATCGCTCAAGGCCCCGGTCGAGGTTTCGGCGTGTACAAAAGCCACGATTTTGGCATCCGGGTTGGCTTCCAGAGCCTGAGCCACCAGCTGCGGGTCGACCGGCTCACCCCAGGCATTCTCGACCATGACGGCTTCACCACCGCAACGCTCAACATTTTCCCGCATCCGATCGCCAAACACGCCATTACGGCAGACGATCACTTTCTCGCCCGGCTCGACCAGGTTGACAAAACAGGCTTCCATCCCGGCACTCCCCGGCGCGGAGACGGCAATGGTAAACGGGTTCTGGGTCTGGAAGGCATACTGCAGCAGCTGTTTCAGCTCATCCATCATGCCGATGAACAAGGGATCCAAGTGACCGACGGTTGGGCGGCTCAGCGCCTGCAATACCTGCGGGTAGATATCCGACGGGCCCGGGCCCATCAGGGTACGTTGTGGTGGGTAAAAACTACCAATTGTCATTATTATATCTCCTGGGTAAGCGTTCATGACTCTCTGAGCAGTACCCGCAACCTCTCACGGTTGTCAAAAACCGTCCACCGGAAACGGGCAGCGTCAGGGAATAGCCCAGTATTCAGGGAATTGCTCCCGGACGCAACCCTGCCACCTTTCGGCGACAGCAATTGCATTTTCCCCGCATAATTTTTCATTCGGCCATTGACAAGCCACCGTTAAATCCGCTTCAATGAAGAACGTTTTTTGTTCACCCTGATGATCAAACTGTCATTAGGAAAAAACAGAAGAGGAGCGTTACCCAGGTAACCAGGATGCGGGGCCCCACCCCAAGGCATCCTGGCAAGGGGGAGTAACGCCGAGATACTGCCGGACAGGGGATCGGCAGTGTCGGCCAGCAAGGCTGAATCCTTCTGGCTGTCACCTTTCATTGCGAAAGGTGGGGAGCTTCTGGTTGTAGCGCGATCTATCCGTCTCACCGATTTGCTCTCCTGACTATTGGATGTCGGGAATGAACCTCCCGAGTCAATCCCTACGTTCATCACTATTACTGATATTGGGAGACTTGCTTTGAACCCTGTAGATAACGCTGCCGCCCTCACCGTCGCCAAATTTGGCGGCACCAGCGTCGCTGACTTTACCGCCATGCACCGCAGTGCGATGATCATCAAACATAACCCGGCGGCCCGGGTGGTGCTGATCAGCGCATGTTCAGGAGTGACGAACTTACTGGTCGAGCTGGCCGGCGGAGTGCCGGATCCAGCCCGCCGCCAGCAGTTGCTCACCCAGCTGAACGATATCCACTACGCCGTGCTCAATGAGTTGGATGCACCGGACCCGATCACGCCGGCGATCAATGCCCTGCTGGACAGCGTTGCAACCCTGGCAGCGCAGGCGGCTACCCAGCCCGGCGCTCAGCTAACCGATCAACTGGTTGCCAATGGCGAACTCCTCTCGACCTACCTGTTTACCCAGATCCTCTGTGAGCTGGGGGTAAACGCGGTGCGCATCGATATCCGCGATATCATGCGTACCGACAGCCAGTTCGGCAAAGCCATCCCGCAACCGGACAGCATACGCGCGCTGGCAACAAAACATCTTGAGCCGCTGCTGACTCAGCAAGTGGTGGTCAGCCAGGGCTTTATCGGCGCCGATCAGCACGGGAACACCACCACCCTGGGCCGTGGCGGCAGCGACTACAGCGCAGCGCTGGTGGCCGAAGCAATCCGGGCCTCCACCCTGGAGATCTGGACCGATGTCCCGGGCATGTACACCACAGATCCGCGGATCACAGCAGCCGCACAACCGATCCGGGAGATCAGTTTCAGCGAAGCCTCCGAGATGGCTAACTTCGGTGCCAAAATCCTCCATCCGTCCACCCTGGTTCCGGCGATCCGCCAGCAGATCCCGGTATTTATCGGCTCTTCCCGGGCGCCGGAGCAAGGCGGAACCTGGATCCGCGACCGGGTCAGCGACGCGCCGCTGTTCCGCGCCCTGGCCCTGCGCTGTAACCAGACCATGGTCACCCTCACCAGCCTGAACATGTTCCATGCCTACGGCTTTCTGGCAGAAGTATTCCGGATCCTGGCCGAGCACAAGATCTCGGTTGATCTGATCACCACCTCCGAAGTCAGCGTGTCCCTGACCCTGGATCAAACCAATACCGGCGGTGGCGCGCCGCAACTGCCTGAAGCGGCTGTTGAAGCACTCAGCCAGCTGTGCCGGGTCGAGGTCGAACAGGGCCTGTGTCTGGTGGCGCTGATCGGCAACCGGATGAGCCAAACCAAGGGTTCCGCCAAGGAAATCTTCGGCTCGCTGGATGACTACAACCTGCGCATGATCTGCTACGGCGCCAGCCCACATAACCTCTGCTTTCTGGTTCAGGAGCAGGATGCCAAGTCGGTGGTCCAGTCGCTGCACCGCCAGATCCTGGAAGCCTGAGCCTCGCAATAAATGACAGAAACAACAAGGGCGCCCCTGAGGCGCCCTTGTTTATAGTGGTCCTTTCAAAGATGGGATTAAGCCGACAGGTTCGGCCCCAGCCATTTCTCCGCTTCAATCAGATCCCAGCCTTTCCGTTCGGCATAGCTGTCACGCTGATCTTCCTGGATCTGGGCGACTGCAAAGTAGCGGGCGTCCGGGTGGGAGAAGTACCAACCCGACACCGAGGCGCCCGGCCACATGGCGTAGCTGGTTGTCAGCGACATCCCGATCGTTTCTTCCACCTTCAGCAGCTCCCACAGGGTGCCTTTCTCGGTGTGTTCCGGACAGGCCGGATACCCCGGTGCCGGGCGGATCCCCTGGTATTTCTCCCGGATCAGATCATCATTCGACAAATCTTCCTCCGGCGAATAGCCCCAGATCTCCTTGCGCACCCGCTCATGCAGGTATTCGGCAAAGGCCTCTGCCAGCCGGTCGGCGACCGCCTGCACCATGATCGCGTTGTAATCGTCCCCTTTGGCTTTAAACGCATCGGCCAGCTCCCGCTCACCAATCCCGCCGGTGACGGCAAAGGCGCCAATCCAGTCCGGCTTGCCACTGTCTTTCGGCGCAATGTAGTCCGATAGGCAGTAGTTGTATCCCTTCGGCTTCTCCGTCTGCTGACGCAGGTTGTGGAGCACCTGGGCAACCTGAGTGCGGGACTCATCGGTATAGACTTCTATATCGTCCCCGATGCTGTTGGCCGGGAACAGGGCACACATACCGCGCGCTTTCATCAGCCCTTGCTGCTCAATCCGATCCAGCCAGTCATTGGCATCAGCAAACAAGCGGCGCGCTTCCTCGCCCACTTCTTCGTGCTCCAATATCGCCGGATATTTGCCCATCAGCGACCAGGTCATAAAGAACGGCGTCCAGTCGATGTATTGACGCAGGGTGGCTACCTCAAAATCATCAAACACATGAGTACCCGGTTTCGCCGGAACTGGCGGCGTATAGTTCGCCCAGTCAATCACCACTTTGTTGGCTCTTGCCCGCGCTAAAGTGACAGGTTTGGTACGCGGCTTTTTGCGGCTGTGCTGCTCCCGCACCCGCACATAATCAGCATCAAGTTTTTCGACAAAGGCCGGACGCAGCTCATCAGAGAGCAGCGAGGTACACACCCCCACCGCCCGCGAGGCATTATTCACATACACCACCGGCTGGTGGTAATTCTGCTCAATTTTCACCGCCGTGTGCGCTTTCGAGGTGGTGGCACCGCCAATCAATAGTGGCAGGTCAAAGCCCTGACGTTCCATTTCCTTGGCCACATGGACCATTTCATCCAGCGACGGGGTGATCAGGCCAGACAGCCCGATAATATCGACGTTTTCTTCCTTGGCAACCTTGAGGATCTGCTCGCACGGCACCATCACCCCGAGATCGATGATCTCGTAGTTATTACATTGCAGAACCACCCCGACAATGTTCTTGCCGATATCGTGAACATCTCCTTTGACCGTTGCCAGCAGGATCTTACCGTTTGAACTTCCGACCTGCTTTTCGGCATTGATGTACGGTTCGAGGTATGCCACCGCCTGTTTCATCACCCGGGCGGATTTCACGACCTGGGGCAGGAACATTTTCCCTTCGCCGAACAGATCGCCGACCACGTTCATCCCGTCCATCAGCGGCCCTTCAATCACTTCCAGCGGCTTGCTGGCATTAGCGCGCGCTTCTTCGGTATCCTCAATAATGAACTCGGTGATCCCTTTGACCAGCGCATGCTCCAACCTTTTCGCCACCGGCCAGGTACGCCACTCCAGTGCTGAAGCATCTTCCTCTTTACCAACGCCTTTATTGGCATATTCCGCAGCCATATCCAGCAAGCGCTCGGTCGCATCATCCCGGCGGTTCAGGACCACATCTTCCACCGCTTCACGCAGTTTCTCCGGCACATTGTCATAAATTTCCAGCTGACCGGCATTGACGATCCCCATATCCATGCCGCGCTTAAAACAGTGGTAAAGGAACACGGCGTGGATCGCTTCACGGACATAGTTATTACCGCGGAAGGAGAAGGACACATTCGACACCCCACCGGAGATCATCGCATGAGGCAGATCCCGCTTGATGTCTCCCACCGCTTCGATAAAGTCAACCGCATAGTTGTTGTGTTCATCAATCCCGGTCGCGACGGCGAAGATATTCGGGTCAAAAATAATGTCTTCCGGCGGGAAGCCGACTTCATCAACCAGGATCTGATAAGCGTTGGTACAGATCTCCAGCTTGCGCTCGCGAGTATCCGCCTGGCCAACTTCATCGAAGGCCATCACAATCACCGCTGCGCCGTAGCGGCGGATCAGCTTAGCCTGCTCAATAAACTTGTCTTTGCCTTCCTTAAGCGAGATCGAGTTGACGATCCCCTTGCCCTGGATGCATTTCAGGCCGGCTTCAATCACTTCCCACTTTGAGGAGTCGACCATGATCGGTACTTTGGAAATTTCCGGCTCAGAGGCACACAAATTCAGGAAGCGCACCATGCAGGCTTCGGCATCAAGCATCCCTTCATCCATATTGATATCGATGATCTGGGCACCGTTTTCCACCTGCTGACGGGCCACTTCCAGGGCTTCGTCATACAGCTCCTCTTTAATCAGTCGCTTAAACCGGGCTGAGCCGGTGACGTTAGTCCGCTCACCCACGTTGACAAACAGCGTGTCTTTCTCGATGCTCAGCGGCTCCAGCCCCGACAACCGGCAGGCCACCGGCAGCTCCGGCAACGGACGCGGTTTCACTGCTGCTGTCACTTCGGCCATCTGGCGAATATGCTCCGGCGTAGTTCCGCAACAGCCGCCGACCAAGTTCAGAAAACCAGACTCGGCCCATTCTGCAATATGCTCAGCCATATCCTCTGGTGATAAATCATATTCTCCGAAAGCATTCGGCAAGCCGGCATTGGGGTGGGCAGAAACCGCGCACTCAGAAATACGTGACAGCTCTTCCACATACTGGCGAAACTCATCCGGACCGAGGGCACAGTTCAGGCCGAACGAGATTGGCCGGACATGGCGCAGGGAATTATAGAAAGCCTCGGTCGTCTGGCCGGAGAGGGTCCGTCCGGAAGCATCGGTGATGGTCCCGGAGATCATCACCGGCAGGGTGATCCCCAGTTCGTCAAACACCTGGTCGACGGCAAAAGCACACGCCTTGGCATTCAGGGTATCAAAAATGGTTTCAATCAGGATGATATCGGCGCCGCCTTCAATCAGGGCATGCGTCGACTCGGCATAGGCTTCAACCAACTGATCAAAAGTAACGTTCCGGTAACCCGGATCGTTCACATCCGGTGAAATTGAGCAAGTGCGGTTGGTCGGGCCGAGCACCCCGGCAACAAAGCGCGGCTTGTCCGGTGTTTTTGCTGTCCATTCATCGGCCACCTGGCGTGCCAGCCGGGCTGCTTCACGGTTGATCTCGGCACTGAGCGATTCCATGTCGTAATCGGCCATGGCAATCGTCGTGGCGTTAAAGGTATTAGTTTCCAGAATATCGGCGCCCGCTTCCAAGTAAGCACTGTGAATATCCCGGATCAGCTGAGGCTGAGTGAGCACCAATAAATCATTATTGCCCTTGAGGTCAGAATGCCAGTCAGCAAACCGTTCACCACGATAATCTGCTTCATCCAGTTTGTACCCCTGGATCATTGTGCCCATCCCGCCGTCAATGATCAGGATTTGCTGCGCCAACTGCGCTTGTAATAATTCCTTGCCCTTTCCCACCGCACTACTTCCTTATCTCATTTTTACAGCTGAATAACATCCTACCACAGGTTAGATGGAAATCTAGACGTCCAAAAGAATTATTGTTTCCAGGGTAAGGCTCAATATTGACAAGTTTTCAGTAGCTATCAACGCATGATGGCTTTATATTTTGACACAATTTGTCGCTTTACTTTTCAGCTTATATCGAGGTTCATGGATGTCCGTTTATAGCACCCTTTGCTTTCTTGCTGCTGCTGCAATGATTATTGCATTTATCAACAGCAAAATAGGGAAAATGCAAACAACAATTGCAATCACGGCCGGCGCACTGATTTTGTCTTTAGGCATCGTGATCGCCGGTCAAAACGGATGGTTTCATTTAGAAGAAATCGCAGCCAGCCAGCTGGGTGAAATCAACTTCGAATCATTTTTGCTCAAAGGGATTTTAGGCTTTTTGCTGTTCGCCGGCGGGCTCGGGATCAAGCTCCCCAACCTGGAAGATCAAAAGTGGGAAATCACCGTCCTGGCCCTGGCCGCTACACTGTTCTCCACCTTCTTCATCGGTTTCTCACTTTGGGGCATGTGCCAGTTGATCGGGATTGATTTTGACCTCATCTACTGCCTGATTTTCGGCTCCCTTATCTCCCCGACCGACCCCATCGCCGTTCTGGCCATCGTGAAAAAGCTCAATGCACCGCGCCGTATTTCCACCCAGATTGAAGGCGAGTCCCTCTTCAATGATGGCTTTGGCCTGGTCATTTTCGTCACCTTGTTCACCATCGCCTTCGGTAACGAAGCACCAACCGTGTTAGGCGTCGGCCAGCTGTTTATCCAGGAAGCCATTGGCGGCATCGCCTACGGGTTCTTCCTCGGGTTACTGTTCCATTACCTCATCAGTGCCACAGACGATCACTCCATGGAGCTACTGCTGACCATTGGTGTCCCAACAGCCGGTTATGTCTTTGCCGATCTGATCCATGTCTCCGGTCCGCTGGCGATGGTGGTCTCCGGGATCATGATTGGCAACTGGACCCGTTTTATCGGCTTTTCGAAAGAGAGTGAAGATCATCTGGACCATTTCTGGGAGCTGGTCGATGAGTTCCTCAATGGGGTGCTATTCCTGTTGATTGGCCTGAGCATGCTACAGTTCAGCTTCCACGAAGAAGACTGGATCCTGATGGTCATCGCCGTACCGCTCGTCCTGCTCAGCCGCTTCCTGAGCATCCAGTTGTCCTACTTCGGCTTCCAGCGCTATCGTGACTATAACCCGCACTCAGTAAAGATCCTGACCTGGGGTGGCCTGCGTGGCGGGCTGGCATTGGCGATGGCGATGGCTATTCCGGCCGGCATCATCGTGATCCCGGAAAAAAATATTGATGTTCGGGAAATGATCCTGGTCATGACCTATGCAGTGGTGGTGTTCTCCATCCTGATCCAGGGCTCAACCATTACCCCGATGATCCAAAAAGCCAAACAGTGGGAAGCCGAAAACAAATAAGCCGCTCTTCCCCCCCTCTCCGAAACACAAAAACCAAAAGACCTGCCAAGGCAGGTCTTTTGATGCGCTGATACTAATCATCCCGGGTAAAGTTATCTTCCGAGAAATGCTCCAAATCGTAAGGCGTTTGCTGGTAGACACAATAGTTCAACCAATTGGAAAACAGTAAATGACCATGGCTGCGCCAACTGGCGACCGGTGGATTCTCCGGATTATCCCCGGGGTAGTAGTTCACCGGGATATTCGGCTCCATGCCTTCACCTAAATCTCTTAAATACTCGTGATGCAGAGTGTTGACATCATACTCGGGATGCCCGGTGACAAACACGTTCCGCTTATCTTTGGTCGCCGCCAGATACACCCCGGCTTGTTCTGAAGTTGCCAGGATATCGAGATCCGTATGCTCGGCCAAATACTCCGGTGAAAAGTCGGCGTAACGAGAATGCGGAGCAAGAAAGGTATCGTCAAAGCCGCGCAGCATCGGGTGGTGACAATCGTGGATCTGATGATAATACACCCCGGACAGCTTCTCTTTACGGGTTCGTTTCGGCAAATCATACAGCAGCTTGAGCCCCGCCTGTGCCGCCCAGCAGACGAACAGGGTGGAGGTCACGTGTGCTTTGGCCCAGTTCATAATGGTCTGGATCTCTTCCCAATACAGCACATCTTCAAACTGAACTAACCCTAATGGCGCCCCGGTAACAATCAGGCCATCAAAGTTGCGCCCCTTCACCATATCAAACTGGCGGTAAAAGGTATCTAAATGTTCCGTCGGGGTATTCTTGGTCGGACGGTTGTCAATTCGCAGCAGCTCAACATCCACCTGAAGTGGGCTATTCGACAGCAAGCGAAGAAACTGAGTTTCCGTCTCGATCTTCTTTGGCATCAGGTTCAATAACAGCACTTTCAGGGGACGTATTTCCTGGCTCGCCGCACGCGCCTCAGACATCACGAAAATGTTCTCGCTGCGCAAAATGTCCGTTGCAGGGAGTTGGTCAGGAATTTTTATCGGCATCTTGGTTTGCTCCTTCAACGTTATACCGAACGACCTGGCGTCTTTTTCATGCTACCACTTCTATGGTTTTATACACAGCCAGGATGTTTAGACGTCCAGATTTCTAAATAAAACTATATAAAATTTAGCCAAGGCGCAAGGAAAAGCAGTTAAAAAGAATTGAGCGAAAAGGAGGGATGTTGAGAAATTCTCATAAAGTTGTTGCTCTGAAATCGAGTAGGAGGAGGCCTCACGGCCTCCGTCCTCTCACACCACCGTACAAGCGTGGGTCGCATACGGCGGTTCCGAATATATTTTCAGTGACTCGTACCCATCTCGCAACGAGTACAGACCCATCTCCTTGAACCATTTCATTGGCATGGCCTGATTGAGCTGGGGCGATAAAGCCAAGTGCCACCACCCTTTATCTGACATCGCCAGCTTCCACGCATTGCGTTCGCTTACACCCTCTTGGCGTAACCATGTCGCTATGCTGTATCTGCGCTTGCGCTGCTTGAGGCGATAGCACCGTAAGCGCCGCCTTATCCATTCATCCAAGCGCTGCATCGCGCTTTTCCGTATGGCAAGCTTGAAGTAGTGTTGCCAACCTCTTAGGTATTGAGTGAGTTCGACTATGACTGTCTTCAACTCTCGCCCTCGATTCCGCTTCGTTATTTGACGCACTCGCTTCTTCATCTGAGTTTGTGCTGTCTTCGAGATATGGATGCTTCCATCTCGTTGAAAGCGATGGCCTAGGTAAGTCCGCTCTGTCACTCTCGTTGCCGCACTTTTCTCACGGTTAACCCTGAGTTTCAGTTTCTGCTCCAAGAACTCCGTGATTGAGGCTTTTACTCGATTGGCGGCTTCCTCACTGTGCACGTAGATTTGGCAGTCGTCTGCATATCGGCAGAACTTATGCCCTCTTCGCTCAAGCTCTTTATCCAACTCATCTAATACGATATTTGATAGCAGCGGAGATAATGGTCCACCCTGTGGCGTCCCTCGTTGCCTCTGCTCAACTAACCCGTTTCGCATTATGCCTGCCTGTAGGTATGACCTGACCAGCTTCAGGACCCGTTTATCTGTGATGTCCTCCGATAGCCTGTGCATCAGTCTATCGTGGTTCACAGTATCGAAGTATTTCGCCAGGTCTATGTCGACTACATAACCCCGCCCCTCCCTGATGTAGTGGCTTGCTGCCACCAATGCATGGTGGGCACTGCGGTTAGGCCTGAACCCATAACTGTTGCTTGAAAACTGAGGTTCGTAGATATCTGTCAGTACTGAGGTAATGGCCTGTTGGACTACCCTATCAAGTACAGTTGGGATACCTAGCTGCCTCACTCCCCCGCTAGGTTTGGGAATTTCTACACCCAGAACGGGTTGGGGTTGGTAGCTCCCGTCCAGAAGGCTCTGGCGGAGCGCTTGCCCATTAGAAGACTGCCGAAGCATCGAGATAGTCGCTGTTATGTCGAGTTTATCAACCCCAGCACATCCCTTGTTCTTCTTCACTCTTCTCAGGGCTTGGTTCAGATTTGTTGAGGAGCAGATCCGCTCCATCAACTGAGTTGAGGTCACCAAGACTCGTCCTCCTGTCTACGTCGATCATGCTTGTCATTCTTCGTGGCCATGAGCGTCACTTGCGGTGTTGCCCAGTAGTACGTAGAGATGTTGTTCATCTTGCTATGACCCCACATGATTGAGTGTCTAGTGACTGCTTCTTGATATATTCAGTTCCGGCCTTCCCTTGGGTTGTACTTCCCCAAGGTACTATGCCTTCTGCTGACTTCTTATTCCCCGTCACACAACATCACTGTTGTATTAGTCTCATCCGAGACAGGTCGTAAGATCTCCCGAGGTAAGACGTTGTTCTTTCCCTTGGCTGTGCCTGATTTACCCGTACACACTTCCCGTCGAGGCATTGGGCTGTTCTATATATTGCTAGGTTACCCAAGTTGTACTGGCCTACTATCAGGTTTCTGTTCGTCACACCCAAGTTTTGCCGTTTGCTTCCTTCAGATCCCACCTCACGGTGGGCACCCTTGCATAGGCTAACGGTTCTCGCTCGACTGAGCCCGTAGAGGACTTTCACCTCCTAGAACAACGCCATGCTCGGCGCACAACGAAAAAACCCAGCCTTTCGGCTGGGTTTAAAAATAGGTGTTCAGCAATGTCCTACTCTCACATGGGGAGGCCCCACACTACCATCGGCGCTACAACGTTTCACTTCTGAGTTCGGCATGGGATCAGGTGGTACCATTGCGCTGTTGTCGCTGAACAAAATAGTGGTGCTAGTACCCAGATTTGAACTGGGGACCTCACCCTTACCAAGGGTGCGCTCTACCAACTGAGCTATACCAGCACGCAATTCTGTGTGCCAAACAAAGTCTTACCCTTCAGTGCTTTGTTTAGGATATCTTGTGTTATGCGATGCAGACTTTGACCTGAGAAGCGCAGTGTGCGTTAGCACATGAGCATCGCAAGTATCAAAAGATGCAGGCAATAACCAAGATAGGCAAATCAAGCCTGGCGATGTCCTACTCTCACATGGGGAGGCCCCACACTACCATCGGCGCTGTTACGTTTCACTGCTGAGTTCGGCATGGGATCAGGTGGGTCCATAACGCTATGGTCGCCAAGCAAATTCTGTTTATCTTGCGCCTTCGGCGGAAGATACAATCTCGGAAAATCTGACCAGTATTCTCAAACACGTCATTCAAGTGCTTGCGGAGTCCGTACTTCGTAAACAAAACCCCTTGGGTGTTGTATGGTTAAGCCGCACGGGCAATTAGTACAGGTTAGCTCAACGCCTCACAGCGCTTACACACCCTGCCTATCAACGTCGTAGTCTACGACAACCCTTCAGAAGGCTTAAAGCCTTAGGGATGACTCATCTTGAGGCTCGCTTCCCGCTTAGATGCTTTCAGCGGTTATCGATTCCGAACTTAGCTACCGGGCAATGCGTCTGGCGACACAACCCGAACACCAGCGGTTCGTCCACTCCGGTCCTCTCGTACTAGGAGCAGCCCCTCTCAATCATCCAACGCCCACGGCAGATAGGGACCGAACTGTCTCACGACGTTCTAAACCCAGCTCGCGTACCACTTTAAATGGCGAACAGCCATACCCTTGGGACCGACTTCAGCCCCAGGATGTGATGAGCCGACATCGAGGTGCCAAACACCGCCGTCGATATGAACTCTTGGGCGGTATCAGCCTGTTATCCCCGGAGTACCTTTTATCCGTTGAGCGATGGCCCTTCCATTCAGAACCACCGGATCACTATGACCTGCTTTCGCACCTGCTCGAACCGTCATTCTCGCAGTCAAGCGGGCTTATGCCATTGCACTAACCTCACGATGTCCGACCGTGATTAGCCCACCTTCGTGCTCCTCCGTTACGCTTTGGGAGGAGACCGCCCCAGTCAAACTACCCACCAGGCACTGTCCGCAACCCCGATAAGGGGCCGACGTTAGAACATCAACACTACAAGGGTGGTATTTCAAGGACGGCTCCACAGATACTGGCGTACCTGCTTCGAAGCCTCCCACCTATCCTACACATGTAGGGTCAATGTTCAGTGCCAAGCTGTAGTAAAGGTTCACGGGGTCTTTCCGTCTAGCCGCGGGTACACAGCATCTTCACTGCGATTTCAATTTCACTGAGTCTCGGGTGGAGACAGCGTGGCCATCATTACGCCATTCGTGCAGGTCGGAACTTACCCGACAAGGAATTTCGCTACCTTAGGACCGTTATAGTTACGGCCGCCGTTTACCGGGGCTTCGATCAAGAGCTTCTCCGAAGATAACCCCATCAATTAACCTTCCGGCACCGGGCAGGCGTCACACCGTATACGTCATCTTTCGATTTTGCACAGTGCTGTGTTTTTAATAAACAGTTGCAGCCACCTGGTATCTGCGACTGCCAGCAGCGCCAAGAGCAAGTCTCTTTACCGCCGGCAGCGTACCTTCTCCCGAAGTTACGGTACCATTTTGCCTAGTTCCTTCACCCGAGTTCTCTCAAGCGCCTTGGTATTCTCTACCCGACCACCTGTGTCGGTTTGGGGTACGATTCCTTGCTATCTGAAGCTTAGAGGCTTTTCCCGGAAGCATGGCATCAATGACTTCACCGCCGTAGCGGCTCGACATCAGGTCTCAGCCTCTTTGTAAAAGGCGTCTCGGATTTGCCTAAGATCACCAGCCTACACCCTTGAACCTGGACAACCGTCGCCAGGCCCACCTAGCCTTCTCCGTCCCCCCATCGCAATAGCAAGAAGTACGGGAATATTAACCCGTTTCCCATCGACTACGCCTTTCGGCCTCGCCTTAGGGGTCGACTCACCCTGCCCCGATTAACGTTGGACAGGAACCCTTGGTCTTCCGGCGAGGAGGTTTTTCACCCCCTTTATCGTTACTCATGTCAGCATTCGCACTTCTGATACCTCCAGCATGCCTTACAGCACACCTTCAACGGCTTACAGAACGCTCCCCTACCCAATACATAAAATGCATTGCCGCAGCTTCGGTGTATCGCTTAGCCCCGTTAAATCTTCCGCGCAGGCCGACTCGACCAGTGAGCTATTACGCTTTCTTTAAATGATGGCTGCTTCTAAGCCAACATCCTGGCTGTCTGAGCCTTCCCACATCGTTTCCCACTTAGCGATAACTTTGGGACCTTAGCTGGCGGTCTGGGTTGTTTCCCTCTCCACGACGGACGTTAGCACCCGCCGTGTGTCTCCCGGATAGTACTTACTGGTATTCGGAGTTTGCAAAGGGTTGGTAAGTCGGGATGACCCCCTAGCCTTAACAGTGCTCTACCCCCAGTAGTATTCGTCCGAGGCGCTACCTAAATAGCTTTCGGGGAGAACCAGCTATCTCCAGGTTTGATTGGCCTTTCACCCCTAGCCACAAGTCATCCGCTAATTTTTCAACATTAGTCGGTTCGGTCCTCCAGTGCGTGTTACCGCACCTTCAACCTGCCCATGGCTAGATCACCTGGTTTCGGGTCTAATCCCAGCAACTGCACGCCCAGTTAAGACTCGGTTTCCCTACGGCTCCCCTATACGGTTAACCTTGCTACTGAAATTAAGTCGCTGACCCATTATACAAAAGGTACGCAGTCACACCCGAGGGTGCTCCTACTGCTTGTACGTACACGGTTTCAGGTTCTGTTTCACTCCCCTCACAGGGGTTCTTTTCGCCTTTCCCTCACGGTACTGGTTCACTATCGGTCAGTCAGGAGTATTTAGCCTTGGAGGATGGTCCCCCCATCTTCAGACAAGATAACACGTGTCCCGTCCTACTCGTTTTCACTGATAAGGTGTTGTCGGTTACGGGGCTATCACCCTGTATCGCGGCACTTTCCAGAGCCTTCACCTGACACCAAACCAACTTAAGGGCTAATCCGGTTTCGCTCGCCGCTACTGCCGGAATCTCGGTTGATTTCTCTTCCTCGGGGTACTTAGATGTTTCAGTTCCCCCGGTTCGCCTCATTAAGCTATGAATTCACTTAATGATAACTGCTGCTGCAGCTGGGTTTCCCCATTCGGAAATCGTAGACTCAAGTGGCTCTTACTGCCTCATCTACGCTTATCGCAAGTTAGTACGTCCTTCATCGCCTCTGACTGCCCAGGCATCCACCGTGTACGCTTAGTCACTTAACCATACAACCCCAAGGGGTCTGTATCGCAAACGACCAAGGTTTCCATCAATGACTTGACGGATTAGTTTGTTTTGCCGGACTCTTTGTCTGTCTTCACTTTGAAAAGTGAAAGCAAACATACACAAGACACTTGAATGTGTGTTGCTTGAGAACTCGTTCCATCTTTCGATGAAACTTTAGTATTGAATGTCAAACATTCAATTTACTAGTCAGCTTTCCAGATTGTTAAAGAGCATGTGTTTCGTTATCTCCGCAGAGATACAAACCACTGTTTAAAGATTCTCAGGGAAAACCCTTAAAGAGTGGTGGAGCTAAGCAGGATCGAACTGCTGACCTCCTGCGTGCAAAGCAGGCGCTCTCCCAGCTGAGCTATAGCCCCAACGTTTCCGATGCCTCACCAGCTTCCCTTGGGCAGGAAGTGGTGGGTCTGAGTGGACTTGAACCACCGACCTCACCCTTATCAGGGGTGCGCTCTAACCACCTGAGCTACAGACCCAGCATCGTTTCGCTCTTTTACATTTTAACCAGGCAATCTGTGTGGACACTGCATCAAACAATGCGTCATATCGTTAAGGAGGTGATCCAGCCCCAGGTTCCCCTAGGGCTACCTTGTTACGACTTCACCCCAGTCATGAACCACACCGTGGTAAACGCCCTCCCGAAGGTTAAGCTATCTACTTCTGGTGCAGCCCACTCCCATGGTGTGACGGGCGGTGTGTACAAGGCCCGGGAACGTATTCACCGTGGCATTCTGATCCACGATTACTAGCGATTCCGACTTCATGGAGTCGAGTTGCAGACTCCAATCCGGACTACGACGCACTTTTTGGGATTCGCTCACTATCGCTAGCTCGCCGCCCTCTGTATGCGCCATTGTAGCACGTGTGTAGCCCTACTCGTAAGGGCCATGATGACTTGACGTCGTCCCCACCTTCCTCCGGTTTATCACCGGCAGTCTCCCTGGAGTTCCCACCCGAAGTGCTGGCAAACAAGGATAAGGGTTGCGCTCGTTGCGGGACTTAACCCAACATTTCACAACACGAGCTGACGACAGCCATGCAGCACCTGTCTCAGAGTTCCCGAAGGCACCAAAGCATCTCTGCTAAGTTCTCTGGATGTCAAGAGTAGGTAAGGTTCTTCGCGTTGCATCGAATTAAACCACATGCTCCACCGCTTGTGCGGGCCCCCGTCAATTCATTTGAGTTTTAATCTTGCGACCGTACTCCCCAGGCGGTCTACTTAACGCGTTAGCTCCGAAAGCCAGAATTCAAGACCCCAGCCTCCAAGTAGACATCGTTTACGGCGTGGACTACCAGGGTATCTAATCCTGTTTGCTCCCCACGCTTTCGCATCTGAGCGTCAGTCTTTGTCCAGGGGGCCGCCTTCGCCACCGGTATTCCTTCAGATCTCTACGCATTTCACCGCTACACCTGAAATTCTACCCCCCTCTACAAGACTCTAGCCTGCCAGTTCCAAATGCGATTCCGAGGTTGAGCCCCGGGCTTTCACATCTGGCTTAACAAGCCGCCTGCATGCGCTTTACGCCCAGTAATTCCGATTAACGCTCGCACCCTCCGTATTACCGCGGCTGCTGGCACGGAGTTAGCCGGTGCTTCTTCTGTCGCTAACGTCAAACAACCAGGCTATTAACCTGGCCGCCTTCCTCACGACTGAAAGTGCTTTACAACCCGAAGGCCTTCTTCACACACGCGGCATGGCTGCATCAGGGTTTCCCCCATTGTGCAATATTCCCCACTGCTGCCTCCCGTAGGAGTCTGGACCGTGTCTCAGTTCCAGTGTGGCTGATCATCCTCTCAGACCAGCTAGAGATCGTCGCCTTGGTGAGCCGTTACCTCACCAACCAGCTAATCTCACCTGGGCTAATCCTGACGCGAGAGGCCCGAAGGTCCCCCTCTTTGCTCCGAAGAGATTATGCGGTATTAGCCATCGTTTCCAATGGTTATCCCCCACATCAGGGCATATTCCCAGGCATTACTCACCCGTCCGCCGCTCGCCGCCCTTAACGTTCCCCGAAGGTTCAGTTAAGTCGCTGCCGCTCGACTTGCATGTGTTAGGCCTGCCGCCAGCGTTCAATCTGAGCCATGATCAAACTCTTCAATTAAAGTTTTGTTGTTTCCGAAGAAACGGCTCAGTGATTACTGATAAATTGACTGTGCCGATACCTAAGTATCGATTTGGTCACTCAGTTCACTGATAAATCTTTTGACTATCATTCCACGAGTGCCCACACAGATTGCATGGTCAAATTGTTAAAGAACAAACCTTTCAACAAGTTAAATACAGACAACTGAAATATTCTTGTTGAACAGGGCAGCCATTCTAGCGAATCAATCTCTTGTGTCAAACACTTTTTGAAATTAATTCTTGCTGCCTTACCGAAGGAATCGACTTGCTGTTTTGCCTGCCTTCTCCGTCTCAGTGAGGCGGCATTATAGAGAAGCTCACCTTATTGGCAAGCCTAAATTTCAAAAAAAACCACAGCCGATGAAAAAGCAACCAAAATCGAACTAAGATGCTAGAATTAACACCTCCCCCCTGGCTTTAATCTCTATTTCCGGTAAATCGATAGACTTAAAGAACCTTCTCTACCACTGAAAATAGGAAGATAGATAAAAAAGAGAAGTTCAGAGCGAAGAGATAAAATAATAAAGAGGACATTCAGGATAGAAATAAGCGGCGGTAAAACCTGAAAACACTGATGCAGAATTTCAGGTATAAAAAAAGCCGAGTCAGTGACTCGGCCTCTTTCATTTAACGCGCTAGTGCTTATTCAGCAGCAGCTTCTTCCTGAGCTTCAGGACGGTCTACTAGCTCGATATAAGCCATAGGGGCTTTATCGCCAGCACGGAAACCGCATTTCATGATGCGAGTGTAACCGCCTGGACGCTGAGCGAAACGTGGACCTAATTCGTTAAACAGTTTCGCAACAACTTCGTTATCACGAGTACGTGCGAATGCCAGACGACGGTTAGCAACACTGTCAGTCTTAGCTAGGGTAATCAATGGCTCAATTACGCGACGCAGCTCTTTTGCCTTAGGCAGGGTAGTCTTGATAAGTTCGTGACGTACCAGAGAGCCAGCCATGTTGCTGAACATCGCTTTGCGATGGCTGCTGTTGCGGTTGAGTTGACGACCACTCTTACGATGGCGCATGACCTAATCCTTCTAACTAGATATCAGTAACTATTAATCTTCAGCGATTGATGCCGGCGGCCAGTTTTCCAGGCGCATGCCCAGAGACAGACCACGTGACGCCAGCACGTCTTTAATTTCAGTTAAAGACTTCTTACCCAGGTTAGGCGTTTTCAGTAGCTCAACCTCGGTACGCTGAACAAGATCACCGATGTAGTGGATCGCTTCTGCTTTCAGACAGTTAGCAGAGCGAACAGTTAGTTCAAGATCGTCTACAGGACGCAGTAGGATCGGATCGAACTCCGGCTTCTCTTCTTTCTCTTCAGGAACTCGTACATCACGCAGATCTACGAATGCATCCAGCTGCTCAGCAAGAATTGTTGCTGCGCGACGGATCGCTTCCTCAGGATCAAGAGTACCGTTAGTCTCCATATCGATAATCAGCTTGTCCAGGTCTGTACGTTGTTCAACACGTGCAGCCTCAACAGCATAAGCGATACGGTCAACTGGGCTGAAAGTTGCATCAACTAGCAGACGACCAATTGGGCGCTCATCTTCTTCAGAATGAATACGAGCAGACGCTGGTACATAGCCACGACCACGCTCTACCTTGATGCGCATGCTGATGTCAGCATTGTCATCAGTTAGGTGGCAGATTACGTGTTCTGGGTTCGCAATCTCAACATCACCGTCGTGGGTGATGTCACCTGCAACAACAGGGCCTGCACCAGACTTGTTCAGAGTAAGGATAACTTCGTCTTTACCCTCAACCTTAACGGCCAGGCCTTTAAGGTTAAGAAGGATCTCAAGAACATCTTCCTGTACTCCTTCTTTGGTGCTGTACTCGTGTAACACACCGTCGATTTCTACTTCAGTGACGGCACAGCCTGGCATTGAAGATAGTAGAATGCGACGTAGAGCATTACCTAGGGTGTGACCGAAACCACGCTCTAGCGGCTCAAGAGTTACTTTTGCATGCGTCGTGTTAACTTGTTCAATATCAACAAGACGCGGCTTAAGAAATTCTGTTACAGAACCCTGCATTGTGTCCTCTCTTAACTATAGCCTTACTTAGAGTAAAGCTCGACGATCAGGTGTTCGTTGATGTCGGCAGACAAATCAGAACGTTCTGGAAGACGCTTGAACGTACCTTCCATCTTGCTGTTGTCTACTTCGACCCAAGTCGGTAGTTCACGCTGAGTAGCAACTTCTAGAGCTGCTTTGATGCGTGCTTGGTTCTTAGCTTTCTCACGAACGCTAACAACGTCGTTAGCCGCTACCTTGAAAGAAGGAACGTTTACGACTTGACCGTTAACTAGGATCGCTTTGTGGCTTACCAGCTGACGTGCTTCGGCACGAGTTGAGCCGAAGCCCATGCGGTAAACGACGTTATCCAGACGACCTTCCAGAAGCTGAAGCAGGTTTTCACCTGTGTTGCCCTTGATACGAGCAGCTTCTTTGTAGTAGTTACGGAATTGTTTTTCCAGAACGCCGTAAGTACGACGAACTTTTTGCTTCTCACGAAGCTGAACGCCATAGTCAGATAGACGACCGCGACGAGCGCCGTGTACACCTGGTGCGTTATCAATTTTACACTTGGTATCAATCGCGCGGACACCAGACTTAAGGAACAAGTCTGTACCTTCACGACGGCTAAGCTTCAGCTTAGGACCCAAATATCTTGCCATGTTCTTTCTCCAGTTTTCCTAGAAACGAAACGTTATACGCGACGTTTCTTAGGTGGACGACAACCGTTATGAGGGATCGGAGTCGCATCAACAATGTTAGTGATACGGAAACCCGCAGCATTCAGAGCGCGGATAGTGGACTCACGACCAGGACCTGGGCCCTTAACCATAACTTCCAGGTTCTTAACGCCATATTCTTTGGCCATTTCACCACAACGCTCAGCAGCAACCTGTGCAGCGAACGGCGTAGATTTACGAGAACCACGGAAACCAGAACCACCGGCAGTCGCCCAAGACAGAGCGTTACCCTGACGGTCAGTGATGGTTACGATTGTGTTGTTGAAAGAAGCATGAATGTGCGCAACGCCATCAGCAACTTGCTTACGTACGCGCTTACGAGCGCGAGTTGGTTGTTTTGCCATTGTACTCTACCTTATCCGATTATTTTTTGATCGGCTTGCGCGGACCCTTACGGGTACGTGCGTTGGTTTTAGTACGCTGTCCACGTAGTGGTAGACTGCGACGATGACGAAGACCACGGAAACAGCCAAGGTCCATCAGACGCTTGATGTTCATAGATACTTCACGACGTAGATCACCTTCTACAGTGTACTTGGCTACACCATCACGCAGTAGATCGATCTGCTCTTCAGTCAGTTCACTGATCTTAACATTTTCAGCAATACCCGCTTCAGCTAGGATAGCTTTTGAGCGAGTTTTACCAATGCCGTAGATCGCAGTAAGAGCGATTACAGAATGTTTCTGATCAGGAATGTTAATGCCTGCAATACGGGCCACTATTCACTCCTAGTACTTTTCAAGAATAACCGCTGCAAAGCCCGTTTAGGATACGCAGCGGTGGAACAATTCTTTTGCACACACAAAAGATTGGTTGGCTAATTTAGCCAACCCACCTTCAATTTGCAAGAAATATTTCTGCTAATTAGCCTTGGCGCTGTTTGTGCTTTGGCTCACTGCAAATTACGCGCACAACACCGTTGCGCTTGATAACTTTACAGTTACGGCAGATTTTCTTAACGGAAGCACGAACTTTCATTGCTAAACTCCGTAAATGGATAACTAGTCTTATCGGCCGTGGCCTTTAAGGTTAGCCTTTTTCAAAACAGACTCATATTGTTGAGACATCAGATGTGTCTGAACTTGAGCCATGAAGTCCATAATAACTACAACTACAATCAGTAGTGATGTACCGCCAAAGTAGAAGCGGACATTCCATGCAATCATCATAAACTCGGGGATCAGACAGATAAAGGTAATGTACAGAGCGCCTGCCAAAGTCAGACGAGTCATCACTTTATCAATATACTTCGCGGTCTGTTCACCCGGGCGAATACCAGGTACGAACGCACCAGACTTCTTCAAGTTGTCCGCTGTCTCGCGTGGATTAAACACCAACGCGGTATAGAAGAAACAGAAGAAAATAATCGCAGCAGCATACAGCATCACATATAGTGGTTGACCAGGGCTGAGCGCCAGTGAGATATCGCTGAGCCAACCCAAGTTCTCATTCTGACCGAACCACTGAGCCAGTGTCCCCGGAAACAGAATAATACTGGATGCAAAAATCGCTGGAATTACCCCTGCCATGTTGATTTTCAACGGCAGGTGAGTGCTTTGCGCAGCAAAAACACGACGGCCCTGCTGACGCTTGGCGTAGTTGACGACGATACGACGCTGACCACGCTCCATGAACACTACAAAATAAATTACAGCGAAAGAGATAACTGCAATTAATAGTAGAAGAAGTACGTGCAATTCACCTTGACGTGCTTGCTCTACGGTCTGTCCAATAGCTGGCGGCAAACCTGCAACGATACCAGTAAAGATAATTACTGAAATACCGTTACCAATGCCACGCTCGGTAATTTGCTCACCCAACCACATCAGGAACATGGTACCGGTAACCAAACTTACTACCGCGACAAAGTAAAATCCGAGGCCCGGGTTAATGACCAGGCCAGGGATCATACTTGGTAACCCCGTTGCAATACCAATTGCTTGGAAGGTTGCCAAAACAAGCGTGCCGTAACGAGTGTACTGGCTGATCTTACGACGGCCAGACTCCCCTTCCTTTTTCAACTCGGCCAGAGCCGGATGAACAACCGTCAGCAACTGGACAATGATCGATGCCGAAATATACGGCATGATCCCCAGCGCCAAGATGGAAGCACGCTCAAGTGCACCACCAGAGAACATGTTAAACAGTTCAATGACGGTGCCCTTTTGCTGTTCGAACAGATCGGCAAGTACAGCAGCGTCAATACCAGGAATAGGCACAAAAGAGCCTGCTCGGAAAATTAAGATCGCACCTAATACAAAGAGTAGGCGTGTCTTAAGCTCTGCTAGGCCGCCTTGGGCACTACGAAAATCTTGTCCTGGTTGTTTAGCCATCTGTACCTCATCCTCGAGTTAATTATTCCTCGATTTTACCGCCTGCAGCTTCGATCGCAGCTTTAGCGCCTTTAGTCACGCGTAGGCCTTTCACTGTTACTGGACGAGCGATTTCACCCGAAAGTACAACTTTCGCGAACTCAATGTTCTTAGTGATTACATTCGCAGCCTTCAGTGTTTCCAGGCTTACTACGTCACCTTCAACTTTCGCCAGCTCTGCTAGACGAACTTCAGCTGTTACCAGGCTCTTGCGAGAAGTAAAACCGAATTTTGGTAGACGCTGTTTCAAAGGCATTTGACCGCCTTCGAAGCCTGGACGTACAGAACCACCTGAACGTGATTTCTGACCTTTGTGACCACGGCCACAAGTTTTGCCCAGACCTGAACCGATACCACGGCCTACGCGCTTCTGAGAAGGCTTAGAACCCGCAGCCGGAGATAGAGTATTCAAACGCATTCTGATTACTCCTCAACTTTAACCATGTAGATAACCTTGTTGATCATACCGCGTACGCACGGTGTATCTTCAAGTTCTACAGTGTGGTTGATGCGACGTAGACCCAGGCCACGCAAAGTAGCTTTGTGCTTTGGCAGACGGCCGATTGAGCTCTTGGTCTGCGTTACTTTAATAGTCTTAGCCATGTCGATTACTCCAGAATTTCTTTAACAGAAAGACCACGCTTCGCGGCGATCTTTTCTGGAGAGTTCATGCCACTCAAACCATCAATAGTCGCGCGAACGATGTTGATAGGGTTTGTAGAGCCGTATGCTTTCGCCAGTACGTTGTGAACGCCAGCAACTTCCAGTACTGCACGCATTGCACCACCGGCGATGATACCAGTACCTTCTGATGCAGGCTGCATGTACACTTTAGAACCAGTGTGGCGGCCTTTAACAGCGTGGTGCAGAGTACCGTCGTTCAGGGCAACATTCACCATGTTGCGGCGAGCTTTTTCCATCGCTTTCTGGATCGCAGCAGGAACTTCACGTGCCTTGCCGTAACCGAAACCAACGCGACCGTTACCGTCACCAACAACTGTTAGTGCAGTAAAGCTGAAAATACGACCACCTTTAACCGTCTTAGATACACGGTTAACAGCGATCAGCTTTTCATGCAAATCTGATTGAGTTTTTTCGTTAGCCATCTTCCGCCTACCTTAGAATTTCAGACCAGCTTCACGAGCAGCTTCTGCTAGTGCAGCAACACGGCCGTGGTATTGGAAACCAGAACGATCGAATGCAACGTTAGAGATGCCTTTTTCAATCGCGCGCTCAGCAATAGCCTTACCTACAGCTGCAGCAGCGTCTTTGTTACCGGTGCTCTTAACCTGCTCACGGATCGCTTTTTCTACTGTAGAAGCGGCTGCGATAACCTCTGAACCATTCGGTGCGATTACCTGAGCGTACACGTGACGTGGAGTGCGGTGTACAACCAGGCGTGTTACGCCCAGTTCAGCAATCTTACGACGTGCACGGGTCGCACGACGGATACGAGATGCTTTCTTATCCATAGTGTTACCTTACTTCTTCTTAGCTTCTTTAGTACGCACAACTTCGTCGGCGTAACGAACACCTTTGCCTTTGTAAGGCTCAGGGCTACGGTAAGCGCGAATATCAGCAGCTACCTGGCCAATCAGCTGTTTATCAGTACCTGTCAGTACGATTTCAGTCTGAGATGGACATTCAGCTTTGATACCTGCTGGCAGTTCGTGCTCAACTGGGTGCGAGAAACCTAGAGTCAGGCCAACTGCGTTGCCTTTAATGGCAGCACGGTAACCTACACCCTTAAGAATCAGCTTTTTAGTAAAGCCTTCAGTAACACCAACAACCATGTTGTTAACCAGTGCACGAGCAGTACCTGCTTGTGCCCAAGCTTTTTCGAAACCTTCGCGAGGACCGAAAGTGATTGTGTTCTCTTCCTGGGAAAGAACAACTGCTTCGTTGATAGTGCGAGTTAGTTCGCCCTTACCACCTTTAACAGTGATTTCCTGACCGTTTAGTTTAACTTCTACGCCGGCAGGAATTACTACAGGTGCTTTTGCAACACGAGACATTTCCTACTCCTTAAGCTACGTAGCAGATAATCTCACCGCCAAGACCCGCTTTGCGAGCAGCGCGGTCAGTCATCAGACCTTTGGAAGTGGATACAACAGCAATACCCAGACCGCCCATCACTGAAGGCAGAGCATCTTTTTTCTTGTAGATGCGCAGACCTGGACGTGATACACGTTGGATTTGCTCAATAACTGGGTTCGCTTCGAAGTACTTAAGAGTCACTTCTAGCTCAGGCTTCACTTCACCAACGATGGTGTAGTCAGCCACATAACCTTCTTCTTTCAGCAGTTTAGCGATAGCAACTTTCAGCTTAGAAGATGGCATTTTAACAGCAACTTTTTTCGCTGCCTGACCGTTGCGAATGCGGGTCAGCATATCCGAAATCGGATCTTGCATGCTCATAAGTCAATTACTCCGTGATTCTAATTTGGTAACAAATTACCAGCTAGCTTTACGCAGACCCGGAATCTCGCCTTTCATGCAAGCTTCACGAACCTTGATACGGCATAGACCAAACTTACGTAGGTAGCCGTGTGGACGTCCAGTCTGGTTACAGCGGTTACGCTGACGAGACTTCGCAGAATCACGTGGTAGTGACTGAAGTTTAAGCACTGCATTCCAGCGGTCTTCTTCAGACGCGTTCACGTCGTTGATTAGAGCTTTCAGCGCAGCACGCTTTTCCGCGTACTTTGCTACTAGCTTGGCGCGTTTTACTTCGCGCGCCTTCATGGATTCTTTAGCCATTAGTAACCCTTACTTTTACTTACGGAATGGGAAGTTAAAAGCAGATAGCAGAGCACGAGCTTCTTCGTCAGAGTTCGCAGAAGTCGTAATCGTGATGTCTAGACCACGGACACGATCAACTTTATCGTAATCGATCTCTGGGAAGATAATCTGCTCACGAACGCCCATGCTGTAGTTACCACGACCGTCGAATGATTTCGGGTTCAGACCACGGAAATCGCGGATACGCGGTACAGCAATTGAGATTAGACGCTCGAAAAAGTCCCACATACGTTCGCCACGTAGAGTTACTTTACAGCCAATAGGGTAGCCCTCACGGATCTTGAAGCCAGCAACAGACTTACGTGCTTTAGTGATCAGCGGCTTCTGACCTGCAATTGCAGTCATGTCAGCAGCTGCGTTCTCTAGCAGTTTTTTGTCGTTGATCGCGTCGCCCACACCCATGTTCAGTGTGATTTTTTCGATCCTTGGGACTTGCATGATGCTCTTGTATTCGAACTTGTCAGCAAGCTCTTTTACAATAGTCTCTTTGTAGTAATCATGCAGTTTCGCCATAGTGTACTACTCCAGAATTACTTGATAGTTTCGCCAGTCGATTTGAAGAAACGAACTTTTTTGCCGTCTTCGAATCGGAAGCCTACACGGTCCGCTTTACCTTCACCGTTTACGATTGCAACGTTAGAAGCGTCAATTGCTGCTTCTTTTTCAACGATGCCACCTTGGATGCCCATAGCCGGAACAGGCTTCTGGTGCTTCTTCACAAGGTTGATACCTTCAACGATGATTTTACCGGTTGCTAGAACCTTAGATACTTTACCTTTCTTACCTTTATCTTTACCAGTAAGAACGATAACTTCGTCGTTACGACGGATTTTAGCTGCCATTTGAATTACTCCTTACAGTACTTCTGGCGCTAGTGAAACGATCTTCATGAACTTATCGTTACGAAGCTCACGAGTCACAGGGCCGAAAATACGAGTACCGATTGGTTGCTCACTGTTGTCATTCAACAATACGCAAGCATTACGGTCAAAACGAATGACAGAGCCGTCTGGACGACGTACGCCTTTACGAGTGCGCACAACCACCGCTTTCAGTACATCACCCTTTTTAACTTTACCGCGTGGAATTGCTTCCTTAACAGTAACTTTGATGATGTCACCGATATGTGCATAGCGACGGTGTGAACCACCCAGAACCTTAATACACATTACGCTACGAGCGCCGGAGTTATCGGCTGCTTCTAGCATACTTTGCATTTGGATCATGTTAGTGCTCCGCTAATTTTAAACATCTAGACCCATCTCGGGTCGCTTTGCCTTTTCTACAAAGGCGGCGAATGATAACACTCTTTTCGCCCGATGGGTAGACAAAAAATAAACGGCCCCAAAATTTTCGGGGCCGCTCAGTTAGGTTGTTGTCAAGTTCGCTTAGATGCGAGCTTTCTCAACGACGCGTACCAGAGTCCAAGACTTTGTCTTAGACAGTGGACGGCACTCGCGAATTTCAACAGTATCGCCTTGGCCACACTCGTTGTTTTCGTCATGTGCGTGAAGTTTAGTCGTGCGAGTGATGTACTTCCCGTAGATTGGGTGTTTCACTTTACGCTCGATTGCAACAACAATAGACTTGTCGCCTTTGTTGCTAACTACACGACCTTGCTGAGTACGAATTTTCTCGCTCATTATGCTTCAGCCTTCTCATTAAGAACGGTTTTAACACGTGCGATATCGCGACGTACAGCTTTCAGAGTGTGAGTCTGCTGTAGTTGACCAGTCGCAGCCTGCATGCGCAGGTTGAACTGCTCGCGCAGAAGGCCCACAAGCTCAGCATTCAGTTCTTCAACGCTTTTAGCGCGCAGATCTTGTGCTTTCATCACATCACCGCCTTAGTTACGAATGTAGTCTTGATAGGTAGCTTACGAGAAGCCAGCTCGAATGCTTCGCGAGCTAGTTCTTCTGAAACACCATCCATCTCATACAGAACTTTACCAGGTTGGATCTGGGCTACCCAGTACTCAACGTTACCCTTACCTTTACCTTGACGAACTTCAAGAGGCTTAGAGGTAATTGGTTTGTCTGGGAAGATACGAATCCAGATTTGACCTTGACGTTTAATGTGACGAGTCATAGCACGACGAGCCGCTTCGATTTGGCGTGCAGTGATACGACCACGGCCAACAGCTTTCAGACCAAATGTGCCGAAGCTTACGTCAGTACCGTTCGCTAGACCGCGGTTACGACCCTTATGAGTCTTGCGGAATTTAGTGCGTTTAGGTTGCAGCATCGATAAACTCCTTATTTACGGCCTTTGCGCTGCTTCTTAGGCTTGTCAGCCTTTGGCTCAGCAACTGGCATGCCGCCCAGAACTTCACCTTTGAAGATCCAAACTTTAACACCAATGACACCGTACTGGGTGTGAGCCGAAGAAGTTGCGTAATCAATGTCAGCACGAAGAGTGTGTAGAGGTACACGACCTTCACGGTACCACTCAGAACGTGCGATTTCAGCACCGCCAAGACGGCCGCTTACTTCTACTTTGATACCTTTCGCGCCAAGACGCATAGCGTTTTGAACCGCACGCTTCATCGCGCGACGGAACATAACACGACGCTCCAGCTGAGACGAAATGCTGTCTGCAACCAGTTGACCGTCTAGCTCAGGCTTACGTACTTCAGCGATGTTGATCTGAGCTGGAACACCAGCGATCTTAGCAACGCGAGCGCGTAGTTTTTCTACGTCTTCACCTTTCTTACCGATAACAACGCCTGGACGAGCCGTGTGAATAGTTACACGGATGCTCTTAGCAGGACGCTCGATAACGATGCGTGACAGAGACGCTTTAGATAGTTCCTTAGTCAGGAACTGACGTACCTTGAAGTCGCCGTCTAGGTTGTCAGCGAACTCTTGGCTGTTAGCAAACCAAGTGGTATTCCATGGCTTAACGATGCCAAGACGAATACCATTAGGATGTACTTTTTGACCCATTGCTTTCTCTCCTAGTCTCTTAGCGGTCTGCTACAACAACAGTGATGTGGCTAGAACGCTTCAAGATGCGATCGGCACGGCCTTTAGCACGAGGCATAATACGCTTCATGGTAGGACCTTCGTCAACGAAGATTTTCGCAACATTCAGATCATCGATGTCTGCGCCTTCGTTGTGTTCTGCGTTAGCGATAGCAGATTCCAGAACCTTCTTGATCAGGTCAGCAGCTTTTTTGTTGCTGAACTGCAGAATTTCTAGAGCTTGAGCAACTGGCTTGCCGCGCAGTTGATCTGCAACCAAACGTGCTTTCTGCGGTGAGATGCGAGCAAAGCGATGTTTAGCGATAGCTTCCATTACCTATACTCCTCTTAGCGCTTCTTAGCTTTCTTATCCGCAGCGTGGCCGCGGTAAGTGCGTGTTGGTGCAAATTCGCCAAGCTTGTGACCGATCATTTCTTCAGAAACGAAAACAGGAACGTGCTGACGACCATTATGGACAGCGATGGTCAAACCAATCATCTGAGGGATGATCATTGAGCGACGGGACCAAGTCTTAACAGGCTTCTTGTCACCGCTTTCCACCGCTTTCTCTACCTTCTTCAGCAAGTGCAGGTCAATAAAAGGACCTTTCTTGAGAGAACGTGGCATGGCTTATCCTCTGATATAAATTACTTGTTACGACGACGTACGATGTACTTGTCGGTACGCTTGTTCTTACGAGTCTTGTAACCCTTAGTCGGTACGCCCCATGGCGTCACTGGGTGACGACCACCAGAAGTACGACCTTCACCACCACCGTGTGGGTGGTCGACTGGGTTCATTACAACACCACGTACGGTTGGGCGAACACCGCGCCAACGTGAAGCACCGGCTTTACCCAGTTCACGCAGCATGTGCTCAGAGTTACCCACTTCACCAAGGGTCGCACGACCTTCGGCTAGAACTTTACGCATCTCACCAGAACGCAGACGCAGAGTCACGTAAGTGCCTGCACGCGCAACGATCTGAGCGTAAGCACCGGCTGAACGAGCCAGCTGTGCGCCTTTACCTGGCTTCAGTTCAACACAGTGTACGGTTGAACCTACTGGAATGTTGCGCATTGGTAGTGTGTTACCAACTTTGATCGCAGCATCTGCGCCAGACTGGATTGAATCACCAGCTTTCAGGCCTTTCGGTGCAATGATGTAGCGACGCTCACCGTCTGCGTACAGAACCAGAGCAATGTTTGCGCTACGGTTTGGATCGTATTCAAGACGCTCAACTTTCGCTGGGATACCATCTTTAGTACGTTTGAAATCGATGATACGGTAAGCATTTTTGTTACCACCACCGATGTGACGTACTGTGATACGACCGTTATTGTTACGACCACCAGTCTTAGATTTTTTCTCAAGCAGTGGTGCGTACGGCTTACCCTTATGCAGGTCAGAGTTAACCACTTTAACAACGTGGCGACGACCTGGGGAAGTCGGCTTACATTTTACAATAGCCATTCTTCTTTGCTCCTAGCCTTACTCTGCACTACCAGCGAAGTCGATGTCTTGACCTTCTTTCAAGATAACGTACGCTTTCTTCCAGTCGCTACGACGGCCTTCGCGCATACCTTGACGTTTGGTCTTACCCTTAGCAACAAGAGTATTTACAGACTTAACTTCAACCTCGAACAGTTTTTCAACTGCTGCTTTGATCTCTCTCTTCGTTGCGTCTTTCGCTACTTTGAAAACGATAGTGTTACCGTTCTCTGCAGCCATAGTCGCTTTTTCAGAGATGTGCGGAGCACGTAGAACTTTTAGAATACGCTCTTCAGTGATCATGCCAGCATCTCCTCAACTTGTTTAACTGCATCAGCAGTCATCACAACTTTATCGAAAGCGATCAGGCTAACTGGATCAATTGCCTTAGCATCACGTACGTCAACCTTGTACAGGTTGCGTGCAGCCAGGAACAGATTCTCATCTAGTTCGCCAGTTACGATCAGCGCATCAGTCAGCTCAAGCTCTTTCAGCTTGGCAACTAGTGCCTTAGTTTTTGGCGCTTCAACTGAGAAGTTGTCAACAACGATCAGACGCTCTTGACGAACCAGCTCAGACAGAATGCTCTGCATAGCACCACGGTACATTTTCTTGTTAACTTTCTGGCTGTGGTCCTGTGGACGAGCAGCGAAAGTTACACCACCGGTACGCCATAGTGGGCTACGGATTGTACCTGCACGAGCGCGGCCTGTACCTTTCTGGCGCCATGGCTTCGCGCCACCACCAGAAACGTCAGAACGAGTTTTCTGAGCACGAGTACCTTGACGAGCACCTGCTGCGTAAGCAACAACTACCTGATGTACAAGCGCTTCATTAAAATCACGCCCAAAAGTAGTTTCGGAGACAGTTAGCGCGTCAGCGCCTTTGACTACCAATTCCATTACTAACTCCTCGACGTTACGCTTTAACAGCTGGTTTAACGATCACGTTGCCACCTGTCGCACCTGGGACTGCACCTTTAATGAGCAGCAGGTTACGTTCAGCGTCAACACGTACGATCTCTAGGTTTTGAGTCGTTACACGCTCAGCACCCATGTGACCAGCCATTTTCTTGCCTTTAAATACGCGACCTGGAGTCTGACATTGACCGATAGAACCAGGAGCGCGGTGAGACAAGGAGTTACCGTGGGACATATCTTGAGTACGGAAGTTCCAGCGCTTCACAGCACCTTGGAAACCTTTACCCTTAGAAGTACCAGTAACGTCTACTTTTTTAACTTCGTTGAACAGCTCAACATTCAGCTCAGCGCCAACTGCGAACTCTTCATTGTTCTCTAGACGGAATTCCCAAAGACCGCGACCTGCTTCAACACCAGCTTTGGCAAAGTGGCCAGCTTCTGGCTTAGAAACACGGTTAGCTTTCTTAGTACCAGTAGTTACCTGGATTGCGTTGTAGCCGTCAGTTTCAACAGATTTAACCTGAGAAACACGGTTCGCTTCAACTTCAACCACAGTTACTGGGATAGAAACGCCATCTTCGGTAAATACGCGGGTCATGCCCACTTTACGACCGATTAGACCAATCATTCTCTTATCTCCCCATTAACCCAGGCTGATCTGAACGTCAACGCCAGCAGCTAGATCTAGACGCATAAGAGCATCAACAGTTTTATCTGTTGGCTCAACGATGTCGATAAGGCGCTTGTGAGTACGGATTTCGTACTGGTCACGCGCGTCTTTATTGACGTGTGGAGAAATAAGAACAGTGAAACGCTCTTTGCGAGTAGGCAGAGGGATTGGACCCTTCACCTGCGCACCAGTGCGCTTGGCTGTTTCAACGATTTCCGCAGTCGACTGATCGATCAGACGGTGATCGAACGCCTTTAGGCGGATACGAATACGTTGGTTCTGCATGAGACAGAGCTCCAAATAGAAAATTTACACAAACAATATCGCCACTCACGCTCGTCAGGACGAGGGAATGCCGATTGATTTATGTGAACGTAGTGTCCCGTTTGGACACATTGTCAGCCAATTTAATGACTGCGAACATAAGTCAGAGTATACATTATTAAGCTGTCTAACAGCTTCTTCCTCAACGCTTATTGGTTCACAACTGCAGTTACGAGACCTTAATATCTCAGGCAGTGGCGAGCATTATACAGATCACGTTTTTCAGTGCAACCCTTTGGGTGGAAAATAATCATCGAGGTGCGAGGTGCGAAAACAGTGAAAAGGCCGGCAAAGAAAACTGGGCTTACAGGGAGATGGTGTGGTCGGGGAAGGGTAAGCATCGTTGTTCAATTTGACATGAAAACCATCGTCCAGATCCAGAACCTTGGCGGATCCATTCACGTAAGCAGTCCGCTGATGCTGGCGGACAATCCGATGGTTCGAACCGGTACCAGGTGGTACGCGATTAGCTGGCTTTTTTGAACGTCGTTGCCACGGAGGCTTCGATCACTTCTTTCGCCGTCCGGATACATTTGCCACACTGAGAGCCCAGCGGAGTAATTTGGCGGATCCCGCGAACATCATAAATGCCGTGCTCCTGGCTCAGCTTCATGATTTTTTTATCCGTAATTCCATGACACAGGCAAACGTACATTTTTAATCCATCTTCGTTGGTGATTCCAGAAATATAAACAAGAATAGTTTTCATTACTACCCTTTTCTGTCTCGCTAGTTAGATGGTTTTGCTATTACCTTCGCGATATTATTCTAAATAATAATATACATACATTGATGTATAACTTTTTCTACCCCCGTATGCCTGCTGGTTATTTAAGTAGTTTTGCAGGATCAAAAAAGGGAGCCGAAGCTCCCCTTTTTATGTCGTCAAACAATCACGCAATTAAGCGAGGATGTTTGCAACAACACCAGCACCAACGGTACGGCCACCTTCACGGATTGCGAAGCGCAGACCTTCGTCCATTGCGATTGGAGCGATCAGCTCAACAACCATCTTGATGTTGTCGCCTGGCATTACCATCTCAACGCCTTCTGGCAGCTCGATAGTACCAGTCACGTCAGTTGTACGGAAGTAGAACTGTGGACGGTAGCCTTTGAAGAACGGCGTATGACGGCCACCTTCGTCTTTAGACAGCACGTATACTTCAGACTCGAACTTAGTGTGCGGAGTGATAGAACCTGGCTTCGCCAGAACTTGACCACGCTCAACTTCGTCACGCTTAGTACCACGCAGCAGAACACCAACGTTCTCACCGGCACGGCCTTCGTCCAGAAGCTTACGGAACATCTCAACGCCAGTACAAGTAGTCGTTGTTGTATCTTTCATACCAACGATTTCTACTTCGTCACCAACAGTGATAACACCTTGCTCAACACGACCAGTTACAACAGTACCACGGCCCTGGATTGAGAATACGTCTTCGATTGGCAGGATGAATGGCTTGTCGATCGCACGCTCTGGCTCTGGGATGTAAGAATCCAGTGCTTCAGCCAGCTCAACAATCTTGTCTTCCCACTCTTTCTCGCCGTTCAGAGCGCCCAGAGCAGAACCCATGATTACTGGGCAGTCGTCACCTGGGAAGTCGTACTCAGACAGAAGTTCACGAACTTCCATTTCAACCAGCTCTAGCAGCTCTTCATCATCAACCATGTCACACTTGTTCATGAATACGATGATGTAAGGGATACCAACCTGACGACCCAGCAGGATGTGCTCACGAGTCTGAGGCATAGGGCCATCAGTTGCAGCAACAACCAGGATACCACCGTCCATCTGCGCAGCACCGGTGATCATGTTTTTAACATAGTCGGCGTGTCCTGGGCAGTCTACGTGTGCGTAGTGACGAGCTGGCGTGTCGTACTCAACGTGAGAAGTCGCGATGGTGATACCACGCTCACGCTCTTCTGGCGCGTTATCGATAGAAGCGAAGTCTTTTGCTTCACCGCCGTAAACTTTTGCCAGAGTAGTACAGATAGCTGCAGTCAGAGTAGTTTTACCGTGGTCAACGTGGCCGATAGTACCAACGTTAACGTGCGGTTTCGTACGTTCAAATTTTTCTTTAGACACGATCGTGTTCCTTCCTAGTTAAGATACGCCCCCTACTAGGTCGGGGGCGCGTCCGAAGCCTGTATTCTATGCGCCAACGAAGCATGACGCAATATTCAAATTAAGTGCGCTCAGCAATAATTCGATCGGCAACATTCTTAGGAACTTCAGCATATTCGCTGAACTCCATCGAATAGGATGCACGACCCTGAGTTGCTGAACGTAGATCGGTTGCGTAACCGAACATCTCAGACAGAGGGACCTGAGAGCGGATGATTTTCAGACCCGCTGGGCCTTCATCCATCCCTTCGATCATGCCGCGGCGACGGTTCAGGTCACCCACAACATCACCCATCCAGTCTTCTGGTGTGGTTACTTCAACTTTCATCATTGGCTCAAGAATAACAGGGGTTGCTTCAAGCGCCCCTTTCTTGAAGGCCATTGAGCCCGCGATCTTAAACGCCATTTCGCTGGAGTCAACATCGTGGTAAGAGCCGTCAAACAGTGTCGCTTTCACGTCCAGTACCGGATAACCGGCCAGAACACCGTTATTCATCTGCTCTTCGATACCTTTGGCAACGGAGCTGATATATTCTTTCGGAACCACACCACCGACGACTTCATCAACAAAGACAAAGCCTTCACCTTGCTCTGACGGCTCAATTTTCAGCCAGACATGACCGTACTGGCCACGACCGCCGGACTGACGTACGAATTTGCCTTCAACTTCCGCCTTACCACGAATGGTTTCACGGTATGCAACCTGAGGTTTACCCACGTTACATTCAACGCTGAACTCACGCTTCATACGGTCTACGATGATGTCCAGGTGCAGCTCACCCATCCCAGAGATCAGTGTCTGACCGGTTTCATCATCCGTCTCAACGCGGAATGATGGATCTTCTGCCGCCAGTTTACCCAGCGCGATCCCCATCTTTTCCTGGTCCGCTTTCGACTTCGGCTCAACAGCAATCTGAATCACCGGCTCTGGGAATTCCATCCGCTCCAGAATCACTTTGTGATCCGGATTGCACAGGGTATCCCCGGTCGTTGCGTATTTCAGGCCGATTGCTGCTGCAATATCACCCGCACGGACTTCTTTGACTTCTTCACGCTTGTTCGAGTGCATCTGAACGATACGACCGAAACGCTCGCGCTTCTCTTTAACAGAGTTGTAGACGGTATCGCCGGAATTCACAACGCCCGAGTACACACGCATGAAGGTCAATGTCCCAACAAACGGGTCGGTTGCGATCTTAAACGCCAGCGCAGCAAATGGTTCATCATCGCTGGAGTGACGTTCAATCTCGTTTCCTTGTTCGTCCTCACCCCGGATCGATTTCACGTCCGTCGGTGAAGGCAGGAATTCAATCACGGCATCCAGTACCGCCTGAACCCCTTTGTTCTTAAATGCTGAACCACAGGTTGCCAGCACGATCTCGTTCGCCAGCGTACGCTGACGCAGACCGGCTTTGATCTCGGCTTCAGACAAGTCACCTTCTTCCAGGTACTTATCCATCAGCTCTTCAGAAGCTTCTGCCGCAGATTCAACTAGGTTCTGACGCCATTCTTCAGCAAGTTCGACCATATCTGCCGGAATGTCCTCATAGGTAAATGACATACCCTGATCGGCTTCATTCCAGTTGATGGCCTTCATCTTGATGAGATCAACAACACCTTTGAATTCGTCTTCAGCACCAATGTTCAACTGAATTGGAACTGGGGTCGCACCAAGACGGTTTTTGATCTGGTCAACCACCCGCAGGAAGTCAGCACCAGCACGGTCCATCTTGTTTACGAATACCATACGAGGAACATGGTATTTATCAGCCTGACGCCATACAGTCTCAGACTGAGGCTCTACACCGGAAGAACCACAGAACACGACCACAGCACCGTCAAGCACACGCAGGGAACGCTCTACTTCGATAGTGAAGTCAACGTGTCCTGGAGTATCGATGATATTGACGCGATGTTCAGGGAACTGCGCTTCCATACCACGCCAGAAGGTAGTCGTTGCAGCAGATGTGATGGTGATACCACGCTCCTGCTCCTGCTCCATCCAGTCCATGGTAGCTGCGCCGTCGTGAACTTCACCGATTTTGTGAGACAAGCCTGTATAAAACAGGATACGCTCGGTAGTTGTTGTTTTACCGGCGTCAACGTGAGCACAGATACCGATATTGCGGTAGCGCTCGATAGGCGTTTTACGAGCCACGGCTGTATCCTCTTACTAAGGGGGTCCTTAGAATATGGTGCAGGCGCAGCAAGCCAAGCTTGCTGCGCCCAATTGGTATTACCGGGGTGATTACCAGCGGTAATGTGCGAACGCTTTGTTCGCGTCTGCCATACGGTGAACGTCTTCACGTTTCTTAACAGCAGAACCTTTGTTGTCAGCGGCATCCAGCATTTCAGCAGCCAGACGCTGAGCCATAGATTTTTCACCACGCTTACGCGCAGCTTCAACCAACCAACGCATTGCCAGAGCATTACGACGTACTGGACGTACTTCTACTGGCACCTGGTAAGTTGAACCACCCACACGGCGAGATTTAACCTCTACCGCTGGACGAACGTTTTCAAGAGCTTTTTCAAAGATAGCCAGGTGTTCTTCACCAGAACGCTCAGCCATTGAATCCAGTGCAGTGTAAACAATTTTCTCTGCAGTAGATTTTTTACCGTCAACCATTAGGATGTTAACGAATTTTGCCAGCAGTTCAGATTTGAACTTTGGATCTGGAAGGATCTTACGCTGACCGATTACGCGACGACGTGGCATGGAAATTCTCCGTTGTCTTCTTCAGGTTATCCAAAACTTTTCAGTTTCTTCAAAATTAAATAATTTTAGTGTTTGGCCTTACTTAACGGAATCCATTAAGACTTAGGACGCTTCACACCGTACTTAGAACGACCTTGTTTACGGTCATTAACGCCTGCACAGTCAAGTGCACCACGAACAGTGTGGTAGCGAACACCAGGAAGGTCTTTAACACGACCACCACGGATCAGAACAACACTGTGCTCTTGCAGGTTGTGGCCTTCACCGCCGATGTATGAAGTTACTTCGAAACCGTTCGTCAGACGAACACGGCACACTTTACGTAGTGCTGAGTTTGGTTTCTTAGGAGTAGTAGTGTATACACGAGTACATACACCACGTTTTTGTGGACACGCTTCTAGTGCAGGCACGTTGCTTTTAACAACTTGCTTTGCACGTGGCTTGCGTACCAGCTGGTTAATAGTTGCCATTAAATAGCTCCTGAAATTACTTTCGTAAGTGTGAAAAATCTGCCTCCCAACAACAGGAGGACGCGAAATTTTAGGCATCGGACCTATGGGTGTCAAGATATAACCAACGATCAATGGGATGATCATTTCTTAGACAATCGGTCAAAGCGGACGGTAGCCCAGCCGACAAGCGGAAACTATGCCCATTTCATTTGTGTGTCATGACGTACCGTCAACTCAACAAACCCTGATAAATCAACAATATAAAAGCCATCAACTACCTGTCCCCGCAATCCTCGGGCCAACAGATCAGCTTCCAGTAAATATATTTTTACGCCCGCCAGGGCGAGCGTCTCGCACCAGGTATTTTTTTCAATCCCGGCCACCACCGCATCCTGGATCAGCAGAATTTCGTCTTCTGGGCCGAGGTAGCGAAGGCAGCGCTGCAGGGCCTGAGTCTGAAACGGGGAAGTTGATATGGTATGAAGCATAAAGTCCTCAGAAACTCAGCACACGCTGACATTGGTGGAGCTGGGCACTGAGTGCATCGACAGGGAGCACTTCGGCTTCAATCAACAGGGATGCGGGATCGACTCCGCGCTCTGACAGCGACTGCTGACAAACATACACCTGCTCAATATCGTACAACTCCAGCATCTTAAAGGTGGCAATATAGTCCCGGCACAGGATCAGCTCCGGCTGTTGGCCGGCCAGCAGCTGGAACACCCCGTCACCGATAAAAAACACCTGGATTGCTTCACTGTAAGCTGACGTCGCCAGCACTGCATCCAGGCCTTCACGGCCGCTGGTGCTGCCATGAGGGGCGGTGTGAAAAACAAAGCCTAATGAGTTCATGCACTGCTCTTACATCAAATACGTTAAAACTGGATCACCCGATCAGCGGTCAGCATGGCTTCGGACAATCCGCCGAGCCCGGCTTGTTCAAACCCGGCTGCCAGATTCTGACCCGGCAGCTGGTTTTGCGCGGCTTCCTGCTCACTGACGATCCCGCGGCGCAGGGCAGCGGCGACACAGGTTTGCAGCTCAATCTGGTGCTGGGCTGCCAGCTGTTGCCAGGCCGCCACCAGATCGAACTCATCAGATGCCGGTGCCGACAACGCAGAGCCGTTGTGCACCCCGTCCTGATAGAAGAACACACGAGACAGGCGATGACCTTGTTCGATCACCGCCTGGGCAAACTGAAATGCTGAGCGTGCCGCCTGGGTACCGTAGGCCGGCCCGTCGACAACCAGCGCATAGTTCAGGCTCATTTCTCGCCATCCTCGGTCTTGCGCTGGCGGATATACAGATACACGGTATGTTTTGAAATGTTCAGCCGCTCCGCCACCCGGTTGATAGCATCTTTGATATCAAAGATCCCCTTGTCATACAGCTCCATCACAATCTGACGGTTCTTGGCATTGTTGGAGACATTCTTATCGGCGTTGATCTCTTCTATCGTCCGCTCGACAGTCTGATCCACCAGCTCGTCGACATCGCTGGCAAAGTTCACGCTTGAAGCCGCCTGCTTGGCTTCATCAGTCGGCATGAACGATTGCAGGATCTGGGAGAACGGCGCATCCAGGTTGATATTAATACACAGCAGGCCGATGATCCGACCCTCGCCATTGCGGATCGCAATGGTGATCGACTTCATTAGGTCGCCGCCTTTTGCCCGGGTAAAGTACGCCCGGGAAAAATTACGCTCAGAGCCCTCGATATCGCGCAGCATCCGCAGCGCCAGATCGGTGATCGGCGAGCCGACTTTGCGGCCGGTGTTTTCACCGTTGGCAATTTTAATCGCCGAGGTGTTCAGATCGGCCAGCGAATGCAGCACGATCTCACAGAACGGACCGATCAGGGCTGCCAGCCCGTCAACGACCGCTTCATAAGAGCGCAGAATGGTATAGTCATGTTCAGTGAAAGCCCGCGCTTCAATCAGGTCACTTTCTACCATGACTTCAGTGCCAAAGTTATCTGTCGAAACCACTTGTCATATCTTCCTTGCAAAACCCTATTTATTTAGTTTCAGCACCAATCCCGATGTTGAAACGAAATACACGAGGTATACATTCAAATCTTTCTAGCAAGTTTATCAGAATACTGATAGCTGCCTGAACATTTATCTCTCTCCGGTTATCCCGCTTTATGATGAAAAACCCGGCAATCGCCGGGTTATTCTCTCTATGTTGTTCAGATGGGCCATTTCAGCCCGCCCCGCAAATTATTGCGTTGCTTCGTCTTCTGCTGCAGGCGCCGCCTGCTCAGATTTGACGATATCGAGTAGCTCAACCTCAAACACCAACGTTGAGTTGGCCGGAATGCTTGGGTTTGCCTGCGAGCCGTAAGCCAGCTCTGGCGGGATTACAAACTTGAACTTCGAGCCAACCGGCATCAGTTGCACCCCTTCAGTCCAGCCCGGGATCACCTGATTGAGCGGGAAGGTCGCCGGCTGGTTGCGCTTGTACGAACTGTCAAACTCAGTACCGTCGGTCAGCGTGCCTTTGTAATGCACTTTCACCGTATCGGTTGCCTGTGGCTTCTCCCCTTCTCCCTGTGTTTCCACCTGGTACAGCAGGCCGGAATCCGTCTTCATCACGCCCTCTTGCTTTTCGAACTCAGCGCGAAAATCATCACCCACCTTACTGTTCTTGTCCGCTTCTTCCTGGGCTTTGGCCATCATCATCTCAGAAACACGCTTGTCCAGATCCTGCAGCGTCTGTTGAGTTTCTTCCGGCGTCAGGCGGCTGTTGCCGGCAAACACGTCACGGACACCTGCCAGTACCTGCTCACGATCCAGCGTCATGCCCAGCTCTTTCTGCTGATCCAGGTTGGCCGACAGGTATTGTGCCAGTGAGGCACCAATCGCATAGGCGGCTTTATCATTTTCAGACGCAAACTCTGTTGCAGCATCAGATGCGACCTGCTCCACCTTGGCAGGTGCTTCAGGTTGTGCTTCAGCTGCTTTCTCATCTTGGCAGCCTACAGCCAGTAGGATTGTTGCAGCCAAAACAGACATCTTTAGAACAGGTTTCATGTATTTCTCCATCATTTGCTGAGGGGATGCCTCAAAATTATCCTCGGCTCTTCACTATGGGTGTGAAAAGCGCGCTATATCAATATACTAATAGCAACCGGAGTAAGTCACTGCCTTATTGGTTTTTAATCAGTCACTTACTCAAACTGCCCAGTTCTATCACACGCCCAGTAACCGGAACCTGACGCAATGCACAAAAAAATTCCAGTCTTAAGCATTATTTTGGCACTGTTCACCCTGACCGGCTGTTTTTTTTCAGGTTCTGAATCCCAACGCTGGAAACTGGCCCCCGAAGGCGCCACCAGCTTCAGCCTGAGCCGGGATGGCCGGTTTGCGCTTTTTCATTCAACACAACAAGGTATCGTGCTGTGGGACTTACAGCAAAACAAAAGGTTAGCTGGTTTTGGTTCTCAAGATCCACATCACAATCCCGTCCTGTCGAGCCGGATATCCGACAACCACCGCTATGCCATTACGGCGACGGCGCAGAATTTCGCAGTCTGGGATCTGGCCTGGGGACAGTCCGACGGCTTGTGGTCGATCTCAGACGGGATCATCCGCGATGTCGATATCGCCAACAACGGCCAGCATGTCCTGCTCGGTTTATCCAACGGGAAGGCGCTGTACGTCGACTTAGGCACCGGCCGGCGGCTGGAGTTCCTGGCCCACCGGGAAAAAGTTAATTCGGTGGCCCTGTCAGCCAACGGCCAGTACGCCCTGTCCGGCGGCAATGACCACAATGCCTATTTGTGGGAAACCCAGTCCGGCCAGGTGATTTACCAGTTTGCCCACAGCTCCCGGATCAGCCGGGTCGCCCTGCACCGCGACGGTAACCTCGCCCTCACCGCCGACGGCGGCAATGATATCTATCTGTGGAACCTCGCCTCGGGCGACAAACAGGCCGAACTGGCGGTACGACTACGGCAACAGAACCTCTCCAGCGCCCGCTTTTCCGATGACGGCCGCCTGCTGGCCACCGGCACCCCGGCGCGGCGCATCGAGCTGTGGGATACCACCAGCGGCGAAAACCTCGGCCGCTGGGAAGCGGCGCCGCAACAAGACACTCGACCCCCGGCAGCAGTGGTGTATGATGTCGCCATTACCCCAGACGGGCAGGTCGTCTCCGGCACTTCCGCCGGGATTGCCCAGGCCTGGATCACAGAATAACGGACCTTTGCCCTATGACCGAGATTGAAAAACTACAGGCCCAAATCGACGAACTGGAGATGAAGCAGGCCTTTCAGGAGCAGACTATTGAAGAGCTCAATCAGGCGCTGACCCAGCAACAGTTTGTGATCGACAAGATGCAAACGCAGATGCAGTTCCTGGTTGGGAAAGTCAAAGGGATAGAACCTTCCAATATGGCCAGCGAGTCCGAAGAGACCCCACCGCCACACTATTAATATCCCCCAGTGCCGGCCTCGCCGGCGTAGCGATAAAAAAAAGGAAGCCGAGGCTTCCTTTTTTAATCCTTGCCTAAGCCAGATGGCTTAGTGCGAGCAGCAACCACCGTCGTGGTCGTGATCATGGTCGTGATCACCACAGCTGCCGCCACCACAACAACCACCGCCCTGGTGGATGTGGCCGTGAGCGATTTCTTCTGCCGTCGCTTCACGCAGGGCAACAACTTCTGCATTGAAAGTCAGCGTCTGACCAGCCAGCATGTGGTTGCCGTCAACCACTACGTGATCGCCGTCGACTTCGGTCACTTCAACCGGGATTGGGCCCTGATCGGTTTCAGCCAGGAAACGCATGCCGACGGTAATTTCGTCAACGCCCTGGAAAACATCGGCCGGTACACGCTGCACCATTTCAGCCACGTGCTCGCCATAGGCTTCTTCCGGAGCAACGGTCACTTCGAATTTGTCGCCTGCTTCACGACCTTCCAGTGCTTTCTCCAGACCCACAATCAGGTTGTTGTGGCCGTGAAGGTAATCCAGCGGTGCTTCAGCTGTCGACTGGTCTACCACCACGCCATCTTCAGTTTTCACTTGATAAGCCAGGCTTACTACGATGTCTTTAGCGACTTTCATGTTCACTCCAGTATAGGATGTTGAGTGAGTATCGACTTCTCGGCGCAGCGCCGGCCCAGCCGTACCCGGTGTAAATCTTCCCGCATGATAACGGATAATGGGGCCCGGATGCCAACCCCCACGACGTTATTGTGGTTTAAAGATCCCAATTACTTGATCTTTGGTTTGCTGCGACAGCTGCTCGCTTTCTTCAACCGCCTGGGGTGCCCGGCTATCAGTGTATTCACACGCCACGCACTCCACCCGTTCAATCTCATTTTCCTGCCACCAGCGCAGGGTATCCTTCTGCTGGCACTGCGGGCAGACCGCACCGGCAATAAAACGTTTCTTTGCCATAACCCAGTTCCTTGTTTGTCGGCTGCCTACGCAGCCTGATTAATCCCAGCCGTTGTGCCGCTCCCGCTCACCGCGCATTTCCCGGTCAAAAATCTCTTCCAGTTCTTTGCGGGCCTCTTTGGCCCGTGAAGCTAAATGGACGTCTTCGGAGTGTTGCGGCAACAAATCACGCAGGGCTGTTGTATCCAGTTTACGAAAATGCGCCTCTGCTCGCTGGGCTTTATACGGATGCATGCCGAGAGATATAAGGGCCTGGCGACCCAAATCAAGGGCGCCGGCAAAAGTTTCCCGCGAAAAGCTCTCCACCCCGTGTCCCAACAATTGATGCGCTTCAACCCGGCTCCGGGCCCGGGCCAATACTTTGAGCTGCGGAAAATACTGCTGGCACAGGGTGACGATTTTCATCACCTCATCGGGCTCATCAGTACAGATGATAATGGCCTCGGCTTTGTCGGCCCCAGCGGCCCGCAGTAGATCAAGCTGGGTGGCATCACCGTAATAGACCTTATAACCGAACTTGCGCAGAAACTGGATCTGGCTCGGATCCCGCTCCAGCACCGTCACCCGGATTTTATTGGCAAACAGCAGCCGGCCCACCACCTGACCGAAACGGCCAAACCCGGTAATGATCACCCGCGGCTCGCGATCAATCACATCGCTTTCCATGCTCTCCTCGGCTTCAGCCCTGAAGGTGCGGATAAACCATTTCTCCTGCAGCAGCAGGATCAGCGGGGTGGTCATCATCGAGAGACTGACCACCACCAGCAAGAATGAAGAAAGTTGTGCCCCCAGCAGCCCCTCGCCCATTGCCGCGGTAAACAGCACAAAGGCAAACTCCCCACCCTGACTGAGGATCGCCGCCATCTGGCTGCGCGACTTGGCGCGGATCCCGAACAGCCGGGCCAGGCCGTAAAGCAGCAGCCCCTTCACACACACCAGTGCAATCACCGCAGCCAGGATCTGCAACGGATACTCCAGCAACAAGCCGAGATTGACCGCCATCCCGACCGAGATAAAGAACAGGCCGAGGAGCAGGCCTTTAAACGGCTCAATGGCAATTTCCAGTTCATGACGATATTCACTCTCGGCCAGCAGCACCCCGGCGAGAAACGTCCCCAGCGCCATCGACAGGCCGAGCGATTGCATCCCCAGGGCGATCCCGATCACCAGCAGCAAAGCGGCGACATTGAACAGCTCCCGCACCCCGCTGACCACCACCCAGCGAAACAGCGGCCGGAGCAGAAAATGGCCGCCAACCAGCAAGGCCAGAATGCCGCCGATCATCCAGGCAAAATCAAGCCAGCTGCCGCCCCCGCCACCGGCCAGCGCCGGCAGCACCGCCAGCATCGGGATCACCGCGATATCCTGAAACAGCAACACCGCAAACCCGGCCTGCCCGGTTTCGCTGCCGCCCAGGCTCTGCTCTTCAATCACCCGCAGGGCAATCGCGGTCGACGACAGCGCCAGTCCCATGCCGACCACCAGCGCATCGCGCCAGCTGATCTCCGGAAAAAAGTTGCGACTGGCCAGCACCAGCGCGGTGATCACCGCACTGGTCACCACCACCTGGCTCCCGCCGAGGCCGAGGATCGGTTTGCGCATCTGCCATAACTTTTTGGGGTTCAGCTCCAGGCCGATCAAAAACAGCAGCAGCACCACCCCGAATTCAGAGAAATGCAAAATCGCATCGACATCGGAGATCAGCCCCAGTCCCCAGGGCCCAATCGCGATCCCCGCCAGCAGATATCCCAGCACAGAGCCCAGGCCCAGACGCTGGGCGATCGGCACCGCGACCACAGCTGCAGCGAGAAAGACCACACTGACCGATAACACATCACTCGCCATCCGCGACCTCCTGCTCAGGGTGAAATGGGTCTGTCAGCCATGCGCGGTAGGTCGCGATATGCTGGGCCAGTTCCAGCGCCGGGATCCGCCGCGCCCAGTGCAGGGTCAGGGGCTCGAGCCAGCTCATCTGGCACAGATCGGCACAGAGCTCGAACGGGCGCAGGATCTCCGCCACGGTACAGCGGTTATAACCATCCGGGGTGTAGGCTTCTGCCGCCCCGCCGGTTGTGATCACCGAGCGCCAGTATTTGCCGATGGTTCCGGTACCGTCGCCATGGGCAAAGCCCTTGCTCAGCACGGTATCAATCCATTCCTTGAGCAGCGCCGGACAGGAATACATATAGAGCGGATGCTGGAACACGATGATGTCGTGCTGGCGGATCAGCTCGCGTTCATGGCTGATATCAATAAAAAAATCCGGGTAGGTCCCGTACAGATCGTGAATGGTGACATGCGGCAGATCCGCGATCCCGCGGAGCATCGCCTGGTTGGCGACCGATTCCTGCGGATCCGGGTGGGCATAAATCACCAGGATCCGCGGCAGCTGTGAGCCAAGGTTTGATTGTTCTGGCGTGGTCATAACTTCCCTTTCATTGACCTGCGGCGCGGGGCGCAGGCAGAACGATGATGCGACAGCGCTCTCCCATCATACAGAATTGCAGCCGCCTGAGTGACATGAATCTGCACACATAGCAGTTTCTGTTGCAATATCGTGCGGTTCAGGCTCTCAAGTTAGCAGTCCGTGAATGTTTGGTATAGACTGCCGCTCATTTCGTGCACTTTTGCGGAGCGGGGTTCCCCCGATACTGTTGATGATCACCTTTTCGGATATTCAGCTATTACGGGGCGGTAAAGCCCTTCTCAACAATACCTCAGCCACCATCCATCCCGGCGACAAAGTCGGCCTGGTCGGCAAGAACGGTTGCGGCAAGTCTACCCTGTTTGCGTTACTGAAAGGTGAACTGAGTGTCGATGCCGGCACCTGCCAGTTGCCGGCCAACTGGGAGCTGGCCTGGGTGGCCCAGGAAACCCCGGCGCTCGAGCGCAGCGCGATTGAATACGTGATTGACGGCGATCGGGAATACCGCCAGCTGGAGCAGGCCCTGGTTGCTGCCGAAGCTGCCGATAACGGCACCCGGGTGGCTGAACTGCACGGCAAGCTCGATACCATCGGCGGCTACAGTATCCGGGCCCGGGCGGCCGAGCTGCTCGACGGCCTGGGCTTTTCCCAGGCGCAAATGGACTGGCACCTGACCCAGTTCTCCGGGGGCTGGCGGATGCGCCTCAACCTGGCCCAGGCGCTGCTGTGCCGCTCCGATCTCCTGCTGCTCGATGAGCCGACCAACCACCTGGATCTCGATGCCGTGATGTGGCTGGAGAAATGGCTGCAAAGCTACCGCGGAACCCTGGTGCTGATCTCCCACGACCGTGATTTCCTCGATCCTGTGGTCGGGCGGATCATCCACATCGAAAACCAGACTCTGAACAGCTATACCGGCAACTACTCATCGTTTGAAACCCAGCGGGCGGAAAAGATGATCCTGCAACAGGCGATGTTCCAGAAGCAGCAGAAGCAAATGGCGCATATGCAGTCCTACATTGACCGCTTCCGCTACAAAGCCAGCAAGGCCCGTCAGGCCCAGAGCCGGATCAAAGCGCTGGAGCGGATGGAAAAAGTGCTGCCGGCACAGTTCGATAACCCGTTCACTTTTGAATTTCGCGAACCGGCGGCCCTGCCGAACCCGATCCTGATGATGGATCAGGTGATGGCAGGTTACGGCGACAAACTGATCTTGAATAACATTCGTCTCAACCTGGTGCCGGGCAGCCGGATCGGCCTGCTGGGTCGCAACGGCGCCGGTAAGTCAACCCTGATCAAGTTGCTGTCCGGGGAGCTGCCCGCCAAAGCGGGCGATCTGACCTACTCGCAAGGAGTCAAAATCGGCTACTTCGCCCAGCACCAGCTCGAAACCCTGTACCTGGAAGATACCCCGGTACAGCACATGATGCGGATCGCCCCGCAGGCGACCGAGCAACAGCTGCGCGACTACCTCGGCAGTTTTGGCTTTCAGGGTGACAAAGCCTTAGAGCCGGTCGGCCCGTTCTCCGGCGGCGAGAAAGCCCGCCTGGTGCTGGCCCTGATTGTATGGCAGCGCCCGAACCTGCTGCTGCTCGATGAGCCGACCAACCACCTGGATCTCGACATGCGCCAGGCCCTGACCCTGGCCCTGCAATCCTATGACGGCGCTATGGTCATCGTCAGCCACGACCGTTATCTGCTGCGGGCGACCACCGATGATCTCTACCTGGTGCACGATCAACAGGTCGAGCCGTTCAACGGCGATCTGCACGACTACCACAAATGGCTGACCGAGCAACAGCGCAGCGAACGCCGCGAACAGCAGGCGACCAAACCGGAAACCAACAAAGACCACAGCGCCGCCTCGCGCAAAGAGCAAAAGCGACTGGAAGCAGAGTTTCGAAAACAAACCGCGCCGCTGCGCAAACAGATCGACAAACTCGACCAGCAGATGGAAAAACTGATGGCTCAGATCAGCGACGCCGAAGCCCAGCTGTCTGACCCGAGCATTTATGACACGGAGAACAAAGCCCGCCTCAACGAGCAACTGCAACGCCAGGGCGATGCCAAATCGGCGCTCGAAGACATGGAGATGACCTGGATGGATCTGCAGGAGCAGCTGGAAGCTATGGAAGCCGAGTTCAATGGCTGACGCCAAATCCCACACTCAGCCCCAGGCTCAGCCGCATGATCAGACCCGGCCCGATCCGGCCGGGTTCTGGCCTTTTTGCCTCGCGCACTATGTCCGCCCCGGCGTCGAACCAGCCTGCCTGACGCTGCAAGAGCGCTACCGCGGTAATGTCAATCTGGCCTTGCTACTACACTGGCTCGACACCCAGGCGCAGGCCCTGCCCGAACACGGACAGGATCAACTGTGCCAGGCACTAAGCGAGACCGAGTCGCTGCTCACCCCCTACCGGGCCATGCGCCGCGCACTCAAACCCCAGCTCGACCGCCCGGGCTATCAGCAGCTGCTCGACTTTGAACTCACCTTAGAAAAACGCCAGCAACAAGCACTGCTCGACCAGCTGGCGCAGCTGCCCTTGCGCCGGGAGGCCTCTGCCAGCAACCTGCAACAGTACGCCCGCACCCTGGCCGTACCGCTTGATCTGCTCCGCCGGCTTCAGGGCTACGACGCAATCTGAGCCGCAGTTGTGCTATAACACCAAGAACTCAACTCAATCAGCCAGCACCCATGACTCCTTTTGAACCGGCCAGTGGCCTGCGCAACGCCCATCTGCAAACCCTGCTGCCGCGCCTGTTGCGGCGTACCCCGCTCTTTACCCCGCAAACTCAGCGGATTGAAACCCCGGACGGGGATTTTCTCGATCTCGCCTGGACCGGCCCCAGTGACAGCTATCCGGGTGATCAGCCGATCCTGGTGCTGTTTCATGGCCTGGAAGGCAGCTTTCACAGTCCGTATGCCAACGGCCTGCTCTATGCGGCAAAACGCCGGGGCTGGCTCGGGGTAATGATGCACTTTCGCGGCTGCAGCGGCGAGATCAATCGCCTGGCACGCAGTTACCACTCAGGCGAGACCAGTGATGCGACTTTCTTCCTGCGCTGGCTACGACAGCAGTTTCCCGACAACCCACTGTGGGGCGTCGGCGTCTCGCTCGGCGGCAACATGCTGGTCAACTACCTGGCCGAGCATCAAGATCGCAGCGAGCTTGCCGCAGCCCAGGTGATCTCCCCGCCGCTGAACCTGGCGTCCTGCTCGGCACGGATCGAACAGGGCTTCTCACGGCTCTACCAGCAATACCTGCTCGGCTCGATGAAGAAAAACCTCAGCCAGAAAGTCCTGGCGCTGCCGGAGGAGATGCCGCTGGCCCTCGAGCAGGTCGATGCCATCCGCTCCCTGCGCCAGTTCGACGACAGGGTCACCGCCCCCCTGCACGGCTTCAAAGATGCCGAGGACTACTACCGCCAGTGCAGCGGGCTCGACAAGCTCCAGCACATCACCATCCCGCTGCGGATCATCCATGCCGCCGACGATCCGTTTATGACCCCGGCCGTGATCCCGCGCTCCCCCTTGCCTGACAACATTGACTACCACCTCAGTCCATATGGCGGCCATGTCGGGTTCGTCGCCGGATCGTGGAACAAGCCACAGTTCTGGCTTGAACACACCGTCCCGGCCTGGTTTGAAGCCCGTACTGGGCACAGCACCTGAACCCGTCGCGCTCAAACCATGGGATGAGAACTCTACAAGCGATGAAATTGTCAATATAATCGACGTAGTATCTGACATTGCGCGTAGAGTTTTACCATGATTATTCCCTGGCAAGAGATCGACCCGGACACCCTGACCAACCTGATTGAGCACTTCGTGCTGCGTGAGGGCACCGATTACGGTGAGCAGGAGCTCAGCATGCGCGAGAAGGTCAGCCACGTGCGCCAGCAACTGCAGAGCGGCGAAGCGGTGATTGTGTTCTCCGAGCTGCATGAAACGGTCGATATCAAACTTCGCCGCCAACTGGGTACGTAACGTTCCGCGATCGCGGCAGATCCCCTGCAATTTTGACAATCCGGCTTGACCTGCCCCCTGCTCGCCTGTTAATAACTCTTTCCGTTATTGTTAACGACAGGGTTTGTCATGTCTGCAAAACATCCAATTATTGCAGTTACGGGGTCTTCGGGCGCCGGAACGTCGACCACTTCCGAAGCCTTTCGCAAAATGTTCAACATGATGGGCATCAATGCGGCCTGGCTGGAAGGCGACAGCTTCCACCGCTTCACCCGTCCGGAAATGGACGTCGAGATCCGCAAGGCAAAAGAACAAGGCCGGCACATCAGTTACTTTGGTCCCCAGGCCAATGACTTTGCCCAGTTGGAGAACTTTTTCCGCCAGTACGGCGACGACGGCAGCGGGAAATTTCGCCGCTATCTCCACACCTTTGACGAAGCCGTGCCCTATAACCAGATGCCGGGCACCTTCACGCCCTGGCAGGATCTGCCGGAAAATACCAATGTGTTGTTCTATGAAGGGCTGCACGGTGGGGTGGTGGATGGCGATGTCAACGTCGCCCAACATGTGGATTTGCTGATCGGCATGGTGCCGATCGTTAACCTGGAATGGATCCAGAAAATTGTCCGCGATACCCGCGACCGCGGCCACTCCCGGGAAGCGGTGATGGAGTCGGTGGTCCGCTCGATGGATGATTACCTCAACTACATCACCCCGCAGTTCTCCCGCACCCACATCAACTTCCAGCGGGTCCCGACGGTCGACACGTCCAACCCGTTTACCGCCAAGGCGATCCCCAGCCTGGACGAGAGCTTTGTGGTGATCCGTTTCCGCGGCATCAAAAATGTCGATTTCCCGTATCTGCTGGCAATGATCCAAGGCTCGTTCATGTCGCGCCACAATACCCTGGTAGTGCCGGGCGGCAAGATGAGTTTCGCCATGGAGCTGATCATGCGGCCCCTGATCCAACAGCTGATCGAAACCGGGAAGATTGGCTAAGCCAACGACGGCCCTGTCACCGGGACGTGACAAGAAGGCAGCCCTTCTCGTCACGTCTCCGTTTAGGCCGGAACCACTTCCCAGGAGTGGGTCATTTCCACCCCTTCGCCCAGCATCAGGCACACCGAGCAGTATTTCTCCAGCGAATCGGCTACAGTCTTGGCAACCAGGGCTTCATCTAAGTCGTGACCGGTGACCACAAAATGCAGGTTAGCCGTGGTAAAAATCCGCGGTGCCTGCTCCCGGCGCTCGGAGGAAATTTGCGCTTCACAGCCGGTAATTTTCTGGCCGGCAGATTTTAGCCCGTCCACCACATCAACCGAGCTGCAGCCACCGGCGGCCATCAGCACCAGCTCCATCGGGCTCGGTGCGGTCGCCCCGCCATTGCCATCCATCACCACACTGTGGCCGGAGTTGGACTGACCTAAAAACGTCATCTCTTCGACCCATTTCACTCGCGATTGCATTGCTTACTCCTTACTGCTGACAGGGGTTTCAGACACTATCTCACAAGTGTGTGATCATGTGCACAGTTACAACGGCAAAATGCCAATTTCAGATAGATCAATATCAAGAAAAACCCGGCGAAAAAAGATAAACTCTCAACTAATTATTCACGTGAGCTTGCAGCCCAGCGGCTGACTGGCATATCCTAGTCGGCGAACAATGTTATTGTGATGCCCAGCCGCGAATTATAGGGATGTCATTGCTGGGCAACAAACGCAGAGGAAGTTAGTAATATGGTTCCAGGTAAACCTCAAACAGATCCAACGCTAGAGTGGTTTCTTTCCCATTGCCACATCCACAAATACCCGTCAAAGAGCACTTTGATCCATGCCGGCGAGAAAGCAGAAACACTCTACTACATCGTCAAGGGTTCTGTTGCCGTATTGATCAAGGATGAAGAAGGCAAGGAGATGATCCTGTCTTACCTCAACCAGGGCGACTTCATTGGCGAGCTGGGCCTGTTCGAAGAAGGCCAGGAGCGTACCGCCTGGGTTCGTGCCAAGACCCCATGTGAAGTGGCTGAAATCTCCTTTAAGAAATTCCGTCAGCTGATCCAGGTCAACCCGGATATCCTGATGCGTCTTTCTGCGCAAATGGCGAGCCGCCTGCAAGTCACCAGCCAGAAAGTCGGTGACCTGGCCTTCCTGGATGTGACCGGTCGGATTGCCCAAACCCTGCTGAACCTGGCCAAGCAACCAGATGCCATGACCCACCCGGACGGTATGCAGATTAAGATCACGCGTCAGGAAATTGGTCAAATCGTCGGTTGTTCACGTGAAACCGTCGGCCGTATCCTGAAGATGCTGGAAGAACAAAACCTGATTTCAGCCCACGGCAAAACCATTGTCGTTTACGGCACTCGCTAAACGCCGACCGCTCAATCGTTCAAAAGCCGCACCCCGTGCGGCTTTTTTCATCGCCGTGATTTGGACCTAACTTCCGGCGCCTCTCCGCCCTTGCACTCTGCATATTTGCTGCTAAATTGAGCATATCAATGGGATCAGTATCCTCCGCCATTGCGGCCCGATAGCAACGCAGCAACTGGCGAACGATACCAACCACATCAACAAGCAGCGGAAAGTCACGATATGGATATCGAGCGTTTTGCCCCCAACACCAGCACAACACCACCAGCCGTTTTGCAGGCACTGCCCGCCACCATCGAGATGACCGGCTTTAGCGACCCGCGCCATTACCTGGAACAACAACCGCCGCTAGATCCCGAAAGCCGCCACCAGGATCAGGAAAGCGACTGGGTGCCACCACTCGACAACCAGCACGAGCCATTACCAACTTTACTCACTTAGAAAAAAACAGCCAGGGTAGTTACCTTACCCTGGCTGCTGAGTGCTCAGCGAAACGGTTCGCGCTTCGCCGGATATCTGATGATCACGCCATCACTGATTTGTACTTTCGAAGATCTTATCGGCTGATGCTTCGACAAAACCGCGATACAGCTCGCCATCTTCGGTCGGATAGCGCTTGGCGAACTCATAGAAGCCGCCCGGGATCTCACGGATCCCATCCAGGAAGCTCACCGGTACCCGATCGGCCATGGTCGATGACTGCTCCAGCAGCACTGCCGGGCTGCCTTTCACTTCACCGCCCGCTTCATTGATCGCAAAACCATTATGACGCAGCAAGTGATTCACCTCGCGTACCTCAGTAAACTGCTCCAACTGGTTGACGCTGACGGTAAAGTGGTTAGCACCAAAGCCATGGGCCGCAACCCAGCCGGCGTACTCACTTTCCGCCGACAACAGCTCATAGGTGGCATAATCGAGATCCCACAACCGGCCACCGTAGAGGAATGCCGGATCCTTCAGCGCCGCATCCGGCACCTGGTTCACCAGATCACGTACCGTCTGCTGCAGCAAGGATGAGAACTGACCCACCAGCAACTCACTGATAAACACCTTCGGCGCCGCCGGATTCGGGTGCTCGAAGTGCTCGGCATACAGCTTTTTCGCTTCGAAGTGGTACTTACCGCAAGGCTTATAGCCAATGGCGATAAATGGTGCCGCCAGACGATCCAGACCGACCTGCGGCAGGTTGAATGTCCGCAGCGCGATATGATCGTTGAGCAGGGGTTCATCTTCCTCGAGCAGGTCATGGACCTGCGCGGCTGATGGACACAAGCGCTGGGTATAATCCTGCCACAGCGCGTTAAACAATTGCTCGACCCTTTCCATGATACTTGTTCCCCTTACCTAATCGCGGTGTCGCGGCCGGCGCGACTTACATAGTGATCCCCGGCGACAATTGTGCCGGCAGTTCGGTGTGCTCGCCTTCCATTGAGGCCATCGGGTACGCACAGTAATCGGCGGCATAGTACGCGCTCGGACGCAGGTTACCGGAAGCGCCCGGACCACCGAACGGCGCATCACCGCTGGCCCCGGTCAGCTGACGGTTGCGATTCACAATCCCGGCACGAATATGGTCGATAAAGTACTGCCATTCATCGTCCTGGGTGCTGACCAGACCAGCTGACAGGCCATAGCGCGTGTCATTGGCCAGCTCAACCGCTTGCGCCAGATCGTCATAGCGTGCAACCTGCAGCAGCGGACCGAAGTATTCTTCATCCGGCAGCTCAGCAATCTTGCTGACTTCGATGATCCCCGGTGTCACCACCGCCCCCTGACCACGCTTGGCTTCCAGCAGCATCTCACCACCCAGCTCAACCAGGTTGGCCTGGGCACGGATAATGTTGTCCGCAGCTGCAACCGAGATCTGCGGGCCCATAAACGGCTGCGGTTCGGCAAACGGGCCATCAACGTTGAGCTGAGACGCCGCTTCAACCAGACGCGCCAAGACAGCATCACCTTCAGGGCCTTTCGGCAGGTACAGACGACGGGCACAGGTGCAACGCTGACCGGCACTGATAAAGGCCGACTGAATAATAGTGTAGACAGTGGCATCGAGCTCGCCATAATCTTTGGAGATCACCATCGGGTTGTTGCCGCCCATTTCCAGCGCCAGCATTTTACCCGGCTGACCGGCAAACTGACGGTGCAGGATATGGCCGGTATTGGCACTGCCGGTAAACAGCAGGCCGTCAATGCCATGTGAGCCCGCCAGGGCTTCACCGGTCGCACGCGCGCCCTGGACCAGGTTGATCACGCCATCCGGCAGGCCGGCCTGTTGCCACAGCTTCATGGTTTCTTCCGCCACTTTCGGCGTCAGATCCGACGGCTTGAAGACCACGGTGTTGCCCGCCAGCAAAGCCGGAACAATATGGCCGTTGGGCAGGTGGCCCGGGAAGTTGTACGGGCCGAAGACGGCCATTACGCCCAGCGGACGGTGGCGTAGCACGGCTTGGGTACCGCCGGCAACTTCTTTCTGCTTATAGCCTGTGCGCTCTTCATAGGCGCGCAGGGAAATGGCAATCTTGCCCACCATAGCGCCGGCTTCGGTGCGGGTTTCCCACAACGGCTTACCGGTTTCTTCGGCAATCGTCCGGGCAATGTGCTCGCTGTTCTCTTTCACCAACTCAGCAAACCGTTCAACAATTGCCCGGCGCTCGCTCAGATCGGTCTTGCGCCAGCTCAGTAGTGCCTGACGGGCACTGGCAACGGCTTGCTCCACCTGCTCAGCCGTCGCGCTCTGGCCCTGCCAGATCACCTCACCGCTAAATGGGTTAAGCGACTGCATCGCTTCGCCTTGGCCAGGTTGCCATTTACCCGCAATCCATTGTGTCATGATGTTCTCCCGTCTGTTATTGCTCAATCAGGCGAACCTGATCGCCCGCTTGTACTTGCAGTGCTTCTGCCATTTCAGCGCTCATCACTGCCACTTGCTTCTCGCTTTGCAATGCCACCTTGCCAACCACGGCACGGAAATTCTCGAACGAGGTATTACTGAGGATACAATCGCCCCCATCGACCACCTCGCCGATGGCAACGGTCAGGCGCTGAGAATGGCGGACCGACTCGATATGGCGCACGTCACATTCCACCGTCGGGCCGGCATCAAAAATGTCAACATAACCCTTGCAGCTGAAGCCTTCTTTTTCCAGCAGGCGCAGTGCCGGCCGGGTCTTTTCATGCACCTCGCCAATCACTGCCTGGGCTTCCGGGCTCAGCAGGTTGACGTAAATCGGCAGCTTCGGCATCAGATCGGCGATAAAGCCTTTCTTGCCAATCCCGGTCAGGTAATCGGCCAGGGTAAAATCAATGGAGAAGAAATGCTCTTTGAGCCACTCCCAGAATGGCGAGTGGCCTTCGTCATCAGAAACGCCACGCATTTCCGCAATAATCGTCTTATCAAAACGCTCCGGGTGTTCAGCCAGCATCATGAAGCGACACTTGGACAGCAAACGGCCGTTCAGTCCTTCCCGCCACTGCGGGCGCAGGAACAAGGTGCATAGTTCGCTCACCCCGGTGTAGTCATTGCCCAAGGTCAGGGTTTTCACCACATTGTGGACGTTGAGGCGACGGGATGAATGGACCACGGTGCTCAAATGATAAGTATAAAATGGGGTGTCCAGCCCGACGGCAGCTTCAATCGCTGTCGTACCGGCAATCTCTCCGGTTTCCGTATCTTCCGCAACCATCAGGTAGCCTTCCGGCCCCGGCTTGGTCACTTGCTTGGCAAAACTTTCTACCGAATGGGCGATCCGATTGCTCAGGATCTCTTCATTGACCGGTAGTGAGGTAAAACCATGCCCAGACTCTTCTGCACATTGCATCAGCGCCGGCAGGTCGGCTTCTGTAATCGGACGAATAACCAGCATCGCACTCCCTCCAGATGCAGGTAGCGGCATGACGCCACTAACTTATCGTTATAAATTGGTGTGGGTGACCTGTCTTCTACGCAGGCAAAAACGCAGCGGCCAGCTCCTGTCAGCCGCTGCAATCAATCAGATAGGACTTATTGGTATAGTTTGGCGATTGCACGCTCCAGACGTGCCAGGCCTTCATCAATGTCGGCTTTGTCAATTACCAGCGACGGGGTAAAGCGCACCACGTTAGCACCGGCAACCAGTACCATCAGGCCTTCTTCGCCAGCAGCGACCAGGATGTCACGCGCACGCCCCTGCCACTCCTCGTTCAGGGCCGCACCCAGCAGCAGGCCTTTACCGCGCACTTCGGCGAAAATTGGGTATTTGGCATTAATTTTCGCCAGGCCGTCACGGAACCACTGCTCACGCTGTTTCACGCCTTCCAGCACTTCAGGCTTGGATATTTCATCAATTACGGCTTCAGCAACAGCACACGCCAGCGGGTTACCGCCATAGGTCGAACCATGCGTGCCCACTTTCAGGTGCTTGGCCAGCTCTGTGGTGGTCAGCATGGCACCAATCGGGAAGCCACCGCCCAGCGACTTCGCAGTGCTGAGGATATCCGGGGTGACGCCCAGGCCTTCGTAGGCAAAGAAGTCACCGGTACGGCCGTTCCCGGTTTGAACTTCATCAAAGATCAGCAGCGCATTGTGCTTGTCACACAGCTCACGAACCCCCTGAATGAATTCAGGCGTCGGAGAAATAATGCCGCCCTCACCCTGCAGCGGCTCCATCATCACCGCACAGGTGCGATCAGACATGTGCTCCGCCAGCGTCTCCAGCTCGTTGTAAACCATGTGGGTTACATCGCCCGGCTTCGGACCGAACCCGTCAGAGTATGCCGCCTGGCCGCCGACCGTCACGGTAAAGAATGTCCGGCCGTGGAAACCCTGTTTAAAGGAAATAATTTCTGATTTTTCCGGACCGAACTTATCAACGGCGTAACGACGGGCCAGCTTCAGGGCCGCTTCGTTGGCTTCACCGCCGGAGTTGGCAAAGAAGACTTTCTCGGCAAACGTCAGCTCAGTCAGTTTTTTCGCCAGGCGCAGTGCCGGCTCGTTGGTCATCACGTTACTCAGGTGCCACAGTTTGTCAGCCTGAGTTTTCAGGGCATCGACCATAACCGGATGACAATGTCCCAGACAGCTCACTGCGATGCCACCGGCAAAGTCAACGTATTCCCGGTCATCCTGATCCCAAACCCGCGCCCCCCGGCCTTTGACCGGAACAATCTGCATCGGGGAATAACAAGGCACCATGACCTCATCAAACAGCTCACGTCCTACTTTTTGATCCATTGCCATCATCCTTTCCTTCTGTGATTTGCTTCTACAGCATAGTATTTACATTTTATTAACCAATTCAATAGCAGAAAATTTTTTTTAACGCTGCTCTGACTTGGTCAACACTCTGCGCGATACATATTTATGCGGGTTTGTATGAGAATTATTAACCGCCACATGGATAAAAGTGTTTTTCCATATAGGAAATACCGGGCAGCAGCCCCTCTGGCGGTGCATAAGATTGCCCGCCGGAATGACACCGAGAAGATGGAGGAATTGTTAAAAAGAGTGATAGAGGTCTCGAAATTGAGACCCGAATGGGACGACAGCAGGCAGAAATCCCAGCGTGGGTTATCTCAGCGGAGTGCCAATTTCACCCTGTCGCCTGGTCAGAAATAGCATATTCTACTGTTGCAACCCTTTTCGTGTGCCTCAGCGACGAAGAAAGTTGGCTAACAGCTGATGCCCCTGCTCGGTCAGGATGCTCTCGGGGTGAAATTGCACCCCTTCCAGCGGCAGTGTTTTATGGGCAATTCCCATAATCTCATCCATCGCACCGTCACGTTCAGTCCAAGCGGTGATCTCGAAACAATCGGGCAAGGTGTCAGCCTTCACCACCAGAGAATGGTAGCGGGTCACCGTTAACGGTTGATTCAATCCGGCAAACACACTGCGCCCGGTATGGACCACCGGCGAGGTTTTCCCGTGCATGACCTGACGAGCCCGCACCACTTCGCCGCCGAACACCTGTGCCAGCGACTGATGACCCAGGCAGACGCCCAGAATCGGCAGCTTGCCGGCGAAATGCTCAATCGCCTGCAAGGAAACTCCGGCTTCATTGGGGGTGCAGGGCCCCGGCGAAATCACCAGATGGCTCGGTGCCAGCGCTTCAATCCCGGCCAGATCGATCTCGTCATTGCGGACCACCTTTACATCGGCGCCCAATTCGCAAAAGTACTGATAGAGGTTGTAGGTAAAGGAGTCGTAGTTATCGATCATCAACAGCATAGATACATCAGCTCTCGGGTAAGTCGGCGCCCTATTGTGCTATAGCGAACCAGAAAGGCAAGTCGAATGCGCGTCGGGCATGTCCTCCCGACCAGCCGCAAAACTCCCGGGGCGATCGTCATTGAATAACCGGGCAACAAAAAGCCGACCCGCAGGTCGGCTTGATCGCGCTTGCCAGAAACAGACGCCGTTACGGGCGCGGGACGAAGCCCACAGCCTCAAAGGCTTTTTTCAATGTTCCGGCGGCACGGGCAGAGGCTTTCTCGGCCCCGGCTTTCATCACCTCATCCATATAGGCGCGATCTTCACGAATGCGTCGGTACTCGGCCTGGATCGGCTCAAGCATCGCCACCAGCGCCTCGCCAACATCCTTCTTGAACGGGCCGTACATTTCCACGCCCTGGTATTTGGCTTCGATGTCGGCAAAGCTCATCCCGGTCGCTGCCGAATACAGCCCCATCAGGTTCGAGATCCCGGCCTTGCTCTCGAGATCGTGCGCGATGCGCGGCGGCGTTTCGGTATCAGTCTGCGCCTTGTTGATCTTCTTGATGATCGACTTCGGCTCTTCAAGCAAGGTGATCACGTTCTTGCGGTTATCATCCGACTTCGACATCTTCTTGCTCGCATCCTGCAGGCTCATCACGCGGGCATTGACGGTCGGGATATACGGCTCCGGCACAGTAAAGATCGGGCTGTCCGGGCTGTAGATGTTGTTAAAACGGGTCGCGATATCCCGCGCCAGTTCCAAGTGCTGTTTCTGATCGCTGCCGACCGGCACCTGGTTGGCACCGTAGAGCAGGATATCGGCCGCCATCAACACCGGATAGTCAAACAGACCGACATTGACGTCGTTGGCGTGACGCGCCGACTTGTCCTTAAACTGGGTCATCCGGCTCAGCTCACCCATCTGGGTGTAGCAGTTCAGCAGCCAGCCCAGCTGTGCGTGCTCCGGCACATGCGACTGAACAAACAAAGTGCTTTTCTTCGGGTCGACACCGACCGCCAGACAGATGGCCAGTGCGTCCAGCGTCGCTTCGCGCAGGGCATGCGGGTCCTGACGAACGGTGATCGCGTGCAGATCGACCACGCAGTACTGGCAGTCATAATCATCCTGCATCTGTTCCCACTGACGCAGCGCACCCAGATAGTTACCGATACTTAATTCACCAGAAGGCTGGACGCCACTCAATACAATGGGTTTGCTCATGATGCGATTATCCTATGTCACTTAAGTAAGCAGCGGCCCAAGGCCGCTGTCTAAATCAAATACGGGGGATCCAGTCAGAACCGCTGACTGTACTAGCGGCCTAGTTTAACTACTTCGGCCAGCTGGCTAAAGTGATCCAGCACAATATCGGGATCACTGGCACTGATCGGCTGGCCGTAGTTGTAGCCATACGTCAGACCGACAACATAACATGCGGCCGCTTTGGCTGCCAGAATGTCATTGCGCGAGTCGCCCACCATCAGCAGCTCGCTGGCGGCGAGGCAGTGTTTTTCCATCAGCCAGTGCAGGGCATACGGATCAGGCTTTTTAAGCGGAAAGGTATCGCCGCCAATTACGTCAACAAAATACTCGGCAATCCCGTGCTGTGCCAGCAGGTGCGGCAAAAACTGCGCCGGTTTGTTGGTCACAATCGCCATCGGGATCCCGGCCTCGCGCAGCGCATCCAGCGTGTCCTTCACGCCCGGATACAGCGCACTCTGGCGGTGGCCGCCTTCATCGTAGAAACGGTCAAACAGCTGGCGGGCCTCGCGGTGCAGCGCAGGATCCAAATCCGGGTCGACTTCGATGCTGCGGCTCAGAGCACGGCCGAGCATGATCTCGGCACCGTTACCGATCCAGGTCGTCATCTGGGCAATCGTCACTTCAGGGCGCCCCAGTGCCTGCAAGGTTTTGTTCACCGCATCGGCCAGATCCGGCACACTGTCCAGCAGGGTGCCGTCAAGGTCAAAGGCGACAAATTTAATCCCGTCAATCATCTTCATGCGCGTGTCACCTTGGCCAGCTCGGCCCGCATTTCATCAATCACGGCCTTGTAATCCGGCTGGCCGAAAATCGCCGAGCCGGCAACAAACATATCGGCACCGGCTTCTGCGATTTCGCGAATGTTGTCGACCTTAACCCCGCCATCAATTTCCAGGCGGATGGTGCGCCCGGAGGCATCAATGCGGCGGCGCACTTCACGCAGCTTATCCAGGGTACCCGGGATAAACGACTGACCACCGAAGCCCGGATTGACCGACATCAGCAGGATCATGTCGACCTTATCCATGATGTAATCAAGATAGTGCAGCGGGGTGGCCGGATTAAACACCACCCCGGCCTGGCAGCCATGCTCTTTGATCAGCTGCAGGGTTCGATCCAGATGCTCGGTCGCTTCGGCATGCACGGTGATCATGGTCGCCCCGGCCTTGGCAAAATCCGGGATGATCCGATCCACCGGCTTAACCATCAGGTGGACATCAATCGGCGCGGTGATCCCGTAATCGCGCAGCGCCTTACAGATCGGCGCCCCGAATGTCAGGTTCGGCACATAGTGGTTATCCATCACGTCAAAGTGCACGACATCTGCACCCGCTGCCAGCACTTTCTCAACATCTTCGCCAAGACGCGCAAAATCTGCAGACAGGATCGATGGAGCGATCAAAAAATCCTTCATGTTCAGCCTCTATACGGTAGTTACGGGATCAGAAATCGGCGCAATTCTACCCGATCCGGGCACAGATGTCTTATCTCAAACCAGCGCCTGACGGCTTTCCCGGTCAGCGGGGTCGAACAGTTCGGCCAGGATGACTATGCTTGAAAGACAAGCGTGGTGGGAAAAAGCCGTTTGGCTTGGGTCAACGGCGGCGCTTGAGGATATTTTGAATTTGAGGGACAGATAAGGAGCAGGGACATGGACAACCAGCATCCCCCGCAACGACCAACCCAACCGGGGAAAAACTCGCGGCCTATCCTCAGCGCGGCAGCCGCCCTGTTCGGGGTGCAATCGGAGCAAAACCGACATGCCGATTTCAGCCAGTCTTCAGCCCGGCCGTTTATTCTTGCCGGGGTTGTCGGGATCATCTTGTTTGTCGCTGTACTGCTGTTCATCGTGCATCTGGTGACAGTAACAACAGGCGCTTAGCCTGCAGCGGGCCGCGCTGGTGTCAGCGAGCAATTGTGGACGGCGTTATTGCGGGCGAAAAAGCGCCAGTAATTCGTCGACTTTGTTGCGACCACTGCCGTTGCGGCTGATGGTCCGCTTCACTTTCACCACCGAGAGCTCGGCGCCGTGATACAGGCGGCGGGTTAACGTGGTGTCGTGATTGGAGATCAGCACCGGAATCTCGCGCTCCAGCGCAGCCCTTTCCGCCGCATCAGCCAGTGCAGCCTGATCGTCCAGACTGAAACCATTACCGGCATAGGAGGTAAAGTTCGCAGTGGTCGAAAGCGGCGCATACGGTGGATCGCAATAAATTACGCACCCTTTCCGCGCCCGGGAAAACGTCTGATGGTAGCCTTCGCAGACGAAAGTCGCCCGTTTGGCTTTTTCGGAAAAATACCCCATTTCATCTTCCGGGAAATAAGGCTTTTTATAGGAGCCAAACGGCACGTTAAAGCCGCCTTTCTTGTTATAGCGGCACAGGCCGTTGAAGCCATGGCGGTTCATGTAGAGGAAGTAGAGCGAACGCTGATACGGATCCTGGGTCTGGTTGAAGGCCGCTCGGATTTCCAGGTACGCCCCCTTTTTGTTGTACGCCGGGGTAAACAGCTCGCGGGCATCCTTGATGTAGCGCTCCGGCTCCGTTTTGAGGATGTTGTACAGGTTGATCAGATCCGGGTTGATATCCGCCAGCAGATACTGCTCAAAGTCGGTGTTGAGAAACACAGAGCCAGCCCCGACAAAGGGCTCAACCAGTTTACGCGCAGGTGGTAAATGCCGCTCGATATCCTCGACCAGAGAGTATTTGCCTCCAGCCCATTTCAGGAATGCACGATGCTTTTTCATTCAGCTTACCACCACCAGTACCGATATTGTTTCGAAAGGTGGCGGATTGTACCCCATTTCGCCCCAACTCTGATACCGGTTCACGTAAATATCTGCCTGTCTCTGCCATTATTTCACCCGATCGATCTCGCGGTGAATTTGCGCGTAAGATTTAACCCAGGGCTGAACCTGCTGCAACCGAGCCGGCAGCCGCGATTCGGCACGACGGGCGGAAACAACGCTCGGGAAATCGCCGGTGACAATGATAAACCACGGCTCGCCATTGCGACGGGTTTCGTAAATCTCGGCAATCCGGGCAATATCATATTGGGCAATAAACTGGTTGGCTGCCGTCAGGGATCGCAGCGCGGCCAGTTGCAACGCGTAATGGCGGGCATCCACTGCCTTCAGCGCCACACCCAGCTGCGGTGCAGGCTCGGCTGCCGGCACGGGCTCGCTCCCCCGCTCCGGGGGTGCTTGCCCGGACGGCTGCGCTGTTGCCGGTGATTGGACCGGCTCGGTGACCAGGGCCGGTGTTGCGGCCGGCGAAGCGTCTGCTTGCGATGTTTGCGTTTGCGATGCCACAGCCGTTTCCGTTGCGGGGGCTAACGCTGCAGCAGCTTGCTCGCCACTGCCGCCCCGGGCTTGTTCGGTCAGCATGGCATCAACCACATCCGACGGCACCACCACCCGCGGCGGCGAATCACTGCGCCCGACCGTCAGGCCTTCAATCGACACTTCCTGCGGTAGACGGCCCGAGTCATCGAGCACCGGCTGCCCACTCCTTGCCGGTTGGTCCGAGACTGCCTGACGGGCCTCATCCGTTACCGAAACTGCCGGCAGCGGCGATTGCGGCTCATCAAACCGCCCGGTCGACAGGATCTCCTGTGAGGCTTGAGCGGCTTGTTGCTCCGGGACCGGCAATACGTCAGTGCCCGGCGCAGAACCAACATCAGTCCCCTGTGCCGGCTCAGGCTGGCTGAATAACCAGGTGCCGATTCCACCCGCAGCCACGACCAGCAGGATGACCATCAGGATCAGAGGAGAAAATTTTCGTGTCGATACACCTGCCATGGCTGCTTGCTCCGTATTCTCTAATTGCATCAGTGCCCCAGGCCGTGGTGCCACTTGCCTGGCCTGCTCCTTGAGACTGCGCCGACGATTGGCATCCAACCGGTCGAACGCAAATATCACTTCGACAAAGGTCAGGGCCTCCTGTTCACTGAAGTCGGTAATTTCCAGTTCCAGCGGCGTACTTCCCTGACCATGCGATGCCTGGCTCAGATATTTATCCAGCCGCCCCGGCTGGCTGAACAATAATACATTCACCTGCCATCCCGGAGTCATTCTGGCTTTCTGGACCAGGGCCCACAGCTCAGCCACCAATGTGGCGCTCAGCAGATGTGCATCATCAATCACCAGCAAGAGATCTACCGGCATCGCGCCTGCCAGCATATGCTCCAAACTTTGCAAAATCGGGTCTTGCTCGTTAAAAACCGGTTTGGCGATCAGCTGTTTTAAGAGAATGGAGCGGTGCTGAGCCGGTGACTGGGATGGATGACATAACAACAGGCTCTGGTTACTCTGAGCAGCCCATTGCTCCAGATAGCGTTGCGCCAGCCAGGTTTTGCCCGCGCCGTCACCACCGGTGATCTGGATCAGGTTGGAACTAAAACGGGTCAGGAACTGAAGGCGGGAAAGAAGCTGGATCTGGCTGTCCACATCCAGCATAGCGACTGAGGTGTCACGAGTCATGTGGTTTCACAACATCAAGATTGAATCACACGGCGTAGCATATCATGCGGCACGTCAGCGACAACCTCGGCACTGCCGATAGACGTCGGCAACACCAGCCGCAGCTGGCCGGACAAAACTTTCTTATCTCGCATCATGTGCTTCATATAGCAATCGAAACCCATCCCTGCAGGCGCGGTCGTCGGCAAATTCGCCTGCGCCAGCAAACGGGTGATGCGCTCGACATCTTCCTGGGCCAGCAAGCCATGGTGGCACGCCGTTTGCGCCGCCTGAACCGTCCCGGCTGCGACCGCTTCGCCATGAAGCCAGTTACCGTAGCCCATTTCCGCTTCAATCGCATGGCCGAAAGTATGCCCCAGGTTCAGCAGGGCCCGCACACCGGATTCTTTCTCGTCTGCCGCCACGACATCGGCTTTGATTTGGCAACAGCGTCGGATGGCATACGCCAGCGCCTCAGTATCCAGCGCCTGGAGCTTGGCCATGTTCTGCTCCAGCCAGACAAAAAACTCATGATCTGCAATGATACCGTACTTGATCACTTCCGCCATACCGGCGGCAAATTCACGGGCCGGCAGGGTGTGCAGGCAATGGGTATCAATCACCACGGCTTTGGGCTGGTAAAACGCACCGATCATATTCTTGCCCAACGGGTGGTTAACCGCAGTTTTACCGCCGACCGACGAGTCGACTTGGGCCAGTAAGGTGGTCGGCACCTGAATAAAGTCCACGCCCCGCTGATAGCTGGCCGCCGCAAAGCCGACCACATCCCCAATCACGCCGCCGCCCAGGGCAACCAGTACCACATCGCGGCCATAGTTGCCTTCCAGCAGGAAGGTCATGATTTGATTAAAGGTATCCAGGGATTTGAACTGTTCGCCGTCCGGCAGGGAAAGGAGGGAAACTTCGCATTGCAGAGAACGGATGGTCGCCATCACCTGTTCGGCATACAGTGGCGCCACCGTCTCGTTGCTGACCACAACAACGCGTTGTCCACACTTGATGACAGAGGAAAACAGCGCCGGGTCATCAAATAACTCGGCGCCGATGGAGATTGGGTAACTTCTGTCATCAAGGTTTACGTGGATCCGTTCCATGGTCAGTATCTCTTCTTCAATAAATTATCGTTCTTCCAGCATCTTGATGATTTGGTTCGCCACCACTTTGGCGCTTTGGTCATCAGTGCGGACAACGTAGTCTGCTACCTCTTCATACAAAGGATTACGCTCTTTTGCAAGCTCTTCCAGTACTTCTCGTGGGGTATCGGTCTGAAGCAGAGGCCGTTTCTTGTCACGCTGGGTCCGTGCCAACTGTTTTTCAATGGTAGTTTCAAGATATACCACGATACCGCGGGCAGACAGACGGTTGCGGTTGTCTTTACTTTTTACAGAACCACCTCCTGTCGCCAGTACGATCCCTTGTTCTTGAGTCAGATCATCGATCACTTTCTCCTCGCGAACACGGAAACCCTCTTCACCTTCAACATCGAAGACCCAGCTGATATCGGCTCCAGTACGCTCTTCAATCACAGAGTCCGAATCCAGGAACTCCATATGCAGCTGCTGTGCAAGATGTCGACCAATAGTACTTTTGCCGGCACCCATTGGACCGACCAGGAAAATATTTCGTTTTTCAGCCATTTTTAGCAATTTTACGCGCGGTTAATAAAACGACACCGCCCGCAGGCTATCGATTACAGAAGCCCGAGGCGCCAAGTTCCTCACTTTTTATTCGTGATAAGACCGAAAATTATCTCAGGACTCGCTATCACTTGGCAATAGCTAGAGCCATTCATTCCGAATTTAATTCCCGCCCGGACGCCGCGCCGCGGTTACTGCATGACGATTTTCGGGGTCACGAAAATCAGCAGCTCACGCTTGGTAAACTGCTCCAGCTTGTGGCGAAACAACGCCCCCAGTACCGGTAAATCCCCCAATAACGGGACTTTACGCATGATATTATTGATCTGATGCTGGTAAATCCCACCGAGCACCACGGTCTCACCATTTTCCACCAGCACCTGAGTGCCGATCCGCTGGGTATCAATCGCGACCGCCTCCCCGTTCCCGGTCTTCACCTCTTCGCCTTTTTTGTCCTGGGTGACCATCAAATCCAGCACCAGTTTGTTATCCGGCGTGATCTGCGGGGTCACCATCAGGCTCAGTACCGCCTTTTTAAACCCGACAGAAACCGCGCCGCTGGAGGACGCTTCGAGATAAGGGATCTCCGTCCCCTGCTCAATATACGCCATCTTTTTATCCGTGGTGACCAGCCGGGGGCTGGAGATGATTTCCAGCTTTTTCTCCGACTGCAGGGCCGAGAGTTCGAGATCCAGCAAAATATCCCCCATTTTCGCCACCTGGAATGCCACCCGCGCCGCACCCGGCTGGGTTGCCCCCAGGTTCACATTGAGGAAATCATCGACCGGGGACTCGCTGTCACTGTCGAGCAACCCGGCCGAGCCCAGGCTACTTTCAATCGAACCGCCAACCGTGGTATCGCCATTACTGCCCAGCACCCCCCAACGGACCCCGATCTCATCGACATCATCCTCATTGACCGAGACGATCCGGGCTTCGATATGAACCTGCTTCACCGGGATATCCAGCGCAGCAACAATGGTTTTGATATTATCAATCTGGCTGGCCAGATCATTGATAATTAGCGAATTGGTTCGTTCATCGACATGCAGCGAACCGCGCGCCGACAGCATACTGGCCCCCTCCTCCTGGCCCCGCAGCAACTCCGCCAGATCCGTGGCTTTGGCATAGTGGACCTGAACAATATCCGATCGCAACGAAGCCAGCTCCAGCGCCTTTTGCTTCGCTGCCATCGCCTGCTGCTCACGCTGATCCAGCTCCTGTTTCGGCGCAATCAACACCACCGAGTCTTTCACTCGCTTGTCCAGTCCTTTGGCCTGCAGAATAATATCGAGCACTTGCGGCCAGGGCACATCATCGAGTCGCAACGTCACCGTACCGGACACACTGTCGGACACCACCAGGTTAAAATCATTGTACTCGGCGATCAGCTGCAAGACATTTCGGACCGGGATATCCTGAAAGTTAATCGAAATCGGCTTGCCGCTATAACGGATCTGCGCTGCCTCCGATATTTTGGGCTGTGCGGCAACGATCACCTGGAGCTGCGGTCCGTTCAGTCGGTAATCATAGTGAAAGTCATCATTCATCAGGAGCTTGAGCCGGGTCCCCTGCTCTCCCCGCACCGTCTCTATCGACGTCACCGCGGTCGCAAAGTCCGCCACATCGAGTATATAGAGCATCTCATCGTCAATCGCCGCGTCGACCAGATCCACATAAAGCTGGCGGCCCACCTGGCGCACATCCACCAGCGCACTGGACTTGGCCAGCGCCACGCTAACAATCCCGCGCCCTTCGCCGTCACGCCGAAAATCCATATCCAGGATCTTATTATCCACCACCTCAATGGACGTCGCGGATGCCGTCATCAACCACAGCAACATCCCGATCACCCATTGCCTCGCGGCTCCCCAGCATCCCGCCCTGTTCACGCTTACTTCGCAGTTCATCATGCGTACTTCTGTTCCTTTTATCCTGTCGGCTCCGTTACAGCAATCGGTAGTGAAACCGTCCGCGTCAGCCAGCACCCGGCACCATCCGGCAGTGTTTCAACCAGCTCCAGTCCCGTGGCTTTCACTCGGGTCACCCGGCCGTAATTCAAGCCGAGGTAATGTCCCCGGCGTACTTTCACCAATTGCTTGGCCGGGGTGTAAATCAGGGCCCAGCGCCGCTGGCCATCGCCGATCACCCCTTTCATTTCAAGCTGCTCCAGCGCAAACTGCTCCAGCGGCATTGGTTTGCGCTGTCCTTCGGGCTGCCAGCAGGCTGTTTCTTCCTGCGGTTCTGGCACCCGCGCCTCGGCACGCGGGCGGGCAAACGGGACCCGCTCGCCAGCCAGTACAAAGGGATCGGCCCGGTAGACATACTCCGCCGGCAAATCAGCCGTCTGCGCGCTTGCCTGCGCCGTCACCCGGGCAATCACCTGCTCGACTGAGCCTTCATTCGCCTGACAGCCCCATAGCAGCATGGCAACCGCAAGCCAGCTCCATCGTTGCATCTCTCACGTTCCTCCTTGCTGTGGCGGTTTGAAGCGATACGTACTGGCTGAGACCGTCAGCTTCAGCACCACTACTGAGGATGGCTGACTCACCAGATCCAGCTTGAAATCATTCAAGGTGACAATCCGGGACAACGCCGCAACCGCCGCGGCGAACTGGCCAATTTCCTCATAACTACCGGTCAGCTCGATACTGATCGGCAGCTCGAAAAACAGCGGGTGCTCTACCGTCGGGGCCCATTCAATCCGTTGAAATTCGAGACCATTGCGGATCCCGATGTCATTGATCCCGGACAGCAGGCTGGCGAGCTCTTTTTCCTCCGGCAATTGCTGAACCACCTGCTGATAACGCCCGCCCAGCGTCGTCAGTTGCTGGCGGATCAATGGCAGTGCCGCCGCCTGATTCGCCCGGAGGACCAATTGCTGATGCAGCGCCGCTTCACGCTGCTTGAGCCCTGCCAGGGTTGTTTGGGCCGGCGTGAGCCAGAACCAATACCCCACGCCTGCCAACGCAAGCGCCAGCACCAACGCGGCCAGGCATTGTGGTATCCGGGGCCAGTCAGCAATTTCATCAAGTTCCAGATCCTGCCATTCGGTCACGGCGTCTCTCCTTGCGCAGTCGAGCCTGTCTCCCCGGCTTGCGGTGGCGCCAGCACAAAAGAGGCATTGAACGCAATCGTCGCGGGTTCATCTTCCCCGCCGGCAACCACAATGGAGTGTATCGCTACATCACTGAGCCAGGGGGAGTGCTCAGCCCGGGACAATAGCATGGCCAGCTGACCGTTGGAGTCTCCCTCCCCTTCCAGGGTGACCCGGCGCGCCGCCAGGGTCACTTGGTTGAGGTACACCCCCTGCGGTACGAGTGTCGGCAGCAAATTGAGCAGATGGGTCACCTGATTCCGCTCTTGCTGGATATCTTTAATCACCGCCAGCCGTTCACGAAATGCCAGCCGCTGGCGCTCCAGTTTCGGCAACAGTGACAACTGGTGTTCCAGAGCGGCAATCGCCTGCTCCAACTGCTGGTTTCGCCCCTGCTGTTGCGCCTGCTGCCCGGTCAGGTAAACATGTGCGCCCCCGACACCAGCCGCTGCCACCAGACAGGCTGCGGCGATCAGAGCATAAAATTGCTGACGATACGCCTGACGCTGCAGATCACGCCAGGGCAACAGGTTGAGTTTTTCCATCATGACGCCACACCCCGCAGCGCCAGCCCGGTCGCCACCGCATACTGGCTATAGGTATGCTCGCCGGCAATCTCCCCCAGCCGCTTACCGCTTGGCAAACAGCGAAACGGGTTCAGCCACTGAACTTCCAGGCCCAGCAGCCGCTCAAGCAAGGTCTCTGACACTACATGCTGACCACCACCGCACAGCCAGACGCCTTCCAGCGGTGCCGCGGCATGGGTTGAGTTATAGAGCTGAAGCTGACGCCGGAGCTGATCCGCCAACTGCTTGGTCTGAGTTTCGCTCTGCTCGGGAGAGAGCAGAGTCAGGGCCGGCGTCTCCGCCCCCTGCGCTGCCACAGGCTGACCGAGCCCCCAGGCAATTTCCCGGTGGTAGGCGCTGCCGCCGGCCGGACACACCGCAAATTCAGTCAACCGCTGGCCAATATCCACCACGCCCCACTGACCGGACAATCCCAGTTGTTCAGCCGTAAAGTCTGCCAGCCAGAGCAGCGCATGGGTCTGCAACTCCATGATCGCCGGACGCAGCCCTGCTTTTTTCAATGCCGTGATCCGGGGGTCAAGGGTGGTTTTTCGCGCCGCGAAGACCTGATATGGCGCAGTCGTGCCCATTTCACTCAGCCCAGGAGACACCGCCGGGTAAAAATCGAGCCGCAGTTCATCGACCGGAAACGGCGATGAGGCACTCAGGGCCTGGGTGACCGCAAACTCTGCTTCTTCATCAGTGAGGTTGGTATCAAGCTGGATCACCTTGCTGATCACCGCGCTATCCGGCAGGGCCAGGATCGCCCGGCGGGCAGCGCGGGGCAGGCTTTTCCGGATTTGACGTATTGCTGACAACAGGCCTTCGGGATCCACGGTATGCTGGTCATTTAAAATCGGGGCCGGCGGTACAACTTCGGCAAACGCGCTCAGCGCCAGCTGCGATTTCTTCTGGCTCAGCACAACGGCTTTGATACTATGGTGGCCGATATCGATCCCGACAGTTAATGGGCTTTGAAACATACCGTGCTATGCTCCCGGTAGTGGACATGCAATATATTTTTCATCTAAACACCAACCTACAGCGTTAATTTTCTTTGAGTTATCTTTATACTACTGATTGAAATAGAGTGAACGGTCAAACGATGGTGTAGCAGGAATTCTCAAGTGAAGTTCATAAAGCGATTACTTATACTTGCATTGATTTGCATATTTCTTGGGGTCGGTACAATTTTTGGTTTTTACCAATATGTAAAGCCCGAGCTCCCGGATGTGGCAACGCTGAAAAATGTTGAGTTACAAACACCTATGCAAGTTTTCAGTGCCGACGGCAAACTGATTTCCCAATTTGGTGAGAAGCGTCGGATCCCGCTGTCACTTGATGAAATTCCCCCGCAAATGATCAATGCGGTCATTGCCACCGAGGACAGCCGCTACTATGAGCACCCGGGGATTGACCCGATCGGGATTGCCCGCGCCGCTATCGTCGTGGCCATTTCAGGCTCTGCCAAACAAGGGGCGAGTACCATTACCCAGCAACTGGCGCGGAACTTTTTTCTCACCAACGAGAAAAAGATCATGCGGAAGATCAAAGAGATCTTTATTGCAATTCACATTGAGCAGCTGCTGAGCAAAGAAGAGATCCTGGAGCTCTACCTCAACAAAATTTACCTCGGCTACCGCTCTTACGGGGTGGGTGCCGCCGCACAGGTTTATTTCGGCAAGGAAGTCAGCCAGCTGACCCTGAGCGAAATTGCGATCATTGCCGGGCTGCCGAAAGCACCGTCAACCATGAACCCGCTCTACTCCATTGACCGGGCAACCACCCGCCGCAATGTGGTGCTGAGCCGGATGTTCGACGAAGGCTATATCAGCCAGGCCGAGCTGGATCAGGCCCGTGCCGAGCCGATTGTCGCCCGCTACCACGGTGCGGAAATTGAACTCAGTGCGCCGTATTTTGCCGAGCGCGCCCGCGCCTGGATGGTGGAACGCTATGGCGAAGAAGCCTATACCTCCGGGATGCGGATCTACACCACAGTGGATCCGAAACTCCAGCAGGCCGCGCAGGCCGCTGCCATCAACAACCTGCTGGACTACGACCAGCGGCATGGCTACCGCGGCGCGGTGGCAACGCTGTGGCAACCGAAACAAGCGGCCTGGCCAAGCGAGAAAATTACCGAGCACCTGCGCCAACAGCCAAGCTACGGCGAACTGCAGGCCGCTGTGGTCACCGCCGTCGACGCCAAGTCTGCCCAAGTGATCACCAAAGACGGGGCCCAACACACCCTGGCATGGGACGGCCTGAAATGGGCCCGCCGCTATATTACCGACGAGCGTCAAGGCGCAGCCCCGAAAGCGGCGACCGAGATCCTCAGCCCGGGTGAGCAAATCTGGGTTCAGCAGCGCGAGCAGGACTGGGTCCTGAGCCAGGTCCCGGATGCCAATACCGCCTTTGTCGCCGTCTCGCCGCAAAACGGCGCCGTGAAAGCCATGGTGGGCGGCTTTAACTTCGTCCACAGCAAGTTTAACCGTGCTACCCAATCCATCCGCCAGGTCGGTTCCAGTATCAAGCCCTTTATCTATTCGGCAGCACTGGACAAAGGCATGACCCTGGCGACCCTGGTGAATGACGCCCCGATCAACCGCTGGGATCAGAGCATGGGCACAGCCTGGCGACCAAAGAACTCCCCGCCGACCTACAACGGCCCGACCCGGCTGCGCCTGGGCCTGGCCCAGTCGAAAAACGTCATGGCGGTGCGTGTTCTGCAAAATGTCGGCCTGGATGATGCGATCAGCTACCTGACCCGCTTTGGCTTCAAGCGCGAAGACTTGCCGCGCGCCGAAGCCATCGCACTGGGGGCCGGCAGCCTGACCCCACTGGAGATGGCCCAGGGCTTCTCGGTGTTTGCCAACGGTGGCTACTATGTCGAGCCTTACTTCATTGAACGGGTCGAGGATGCCTACGGCAACCTGATCTATCAGGCCAACCCGAACCAGGTCTGTGATACCGAGTGTCAGCGCGGACAACAACAAGCCGGCAAGCCGGTTACTGCCAGCAAAGCCGTGCTGCACGACATTGCCATCAGCGAGCAGGAACTGGGTGACAGCGGTAGTGCCGATGCCGGGCAGGCCCCGCGCTATGCGCCGCAAGTAATTTCGGAGCAAAACGCCTTCCTGATCCGCGAAATGCTGGAGAGCAATATCTGGGGGGGGGGTGACTGGCGCCACGGGACCGGCTGGAACGGGACCGGCTGGCGTGGGCAAGAGCTGAAACGCCGGGATATCGGCGGCAAAACCGGCACCACCAACGACTCGAAGGATGCCTGGTATTCTGGCTTTGGCCCGAACATCGTCGCTACGGCCTGGGTTGGATTTGATGATCACAGCCGCAAACTCGGCCGCACCGGCTGGAACAATAACCTCGGCAAAGAACAGATTTCTGGTGCCGAAGCCGGGGCTAAAACCGCCCAACCGGCCTGGGTCGCCTTTATGGAGCAAGCCCTGGAAGATGTTCCGGTACAACGCAAGCAGTTACCGGACGGGATCATCCAGGTCCGCATCGACCGCGATACCGGTAAGCTGAGTAACCGGACCGACTTCACCTCGATGTTTGAATATTTCGAGAAAGGGTCTGAGCCGACCGAGACGGTCAGCGAGAGCGGTGCCGGCGGCATTTTCGAAGCCGACAGCTCAGATGAACTGTTCTGATTGAAAACGGCGACAGTGATCAAAAAGCGCCCCCTGAACATTCAGGGGGCGCTTTTTTTTCTCGGTAGCTCGCCGACGATTTGCCGGGACGATCGGGTTTAAACGACCCGGCCCCAGAGCGAGAGGACAAGCCCTACGCCAGATCGGAATGCGCCGAGCCCGGGTTGGGCGCTGCTTCCCGGACCAGCTGCGGTTGCATCTTCTCGCCAACCAGCGCTGCCAGTTTTTCATAGCGGCCCCGCAGCGGTGAGCCCGGCCGGTAGGCCAGCACAATCTGCCGGGTTGGTTCGGGATCAAGCGTGCGAATATAGCAAATCCCGTCCCGCTGGCGCGTCGCCGGCGTGGCCAGTTGCGGCAACAAGGTGATCCCGCTCCCCGCCGCGACCATATTACGCAGGGTCTCCAGGCTGGTCGCCTTGAAACTGCCATCCTCCTGCGCCCCGACCGCAAAACAGAACCCCATCGCCTGATCACGCAGGCAGTGGCCATCCCCCAGCATCAGCAAGGTCTGGCCATTGAGCTTGGCCATCGCCAGGCTCTCCTGCGCCGCCCACGGATGCTCCTGCGGAACCGCCAGCACCATCGGCTCATGGTACAGTGGCAACTCAACCAAGTGCTCGGTCTCCTTCACCGCCGCCAGCACAATACAGTCGAGCTTGCCTTCTTCAAGCTGCTGGACCAGTTGATGGGTCTGCGCCTCATGCAGGTACAGCTCCAACTGCGGAAACTCGGCTTTGAGATGCGGGATAATATGCGGCAGCAGATACGGCCCCACCGTCGGAATAAATCCGATATGCAGCGGCCCGGCCATACTGTCGCCCTGCTGACTGGCCAGTTCAGTCAGCACTTTCACTTCCATCAGGATCTTCTGGGCCTGGGCCACCAGGCTCAGGCCGGCATCGGTAAACAGCACCCGGCGGCTGGTGCGCTCGAGCAGCGACACCCCCAGCTCATCTTCCAGCTTACGGATCTGCCCGCTCAGGGTCGGCTGGCTGACAAAGCAGGCTTCCGCCGCCTTGCGAAAATGCTTGTGCTCAGACAATGCCACCAGATATTCAAGATCGCGGATGTTCATGGCGCCCCTTACTTTTTAATAGAATAAAACTATCAAAACCATAGCAGCAAACGATTAGAGCTATCAATGGGTTCGCGACATAATTCTCCCATCAACACGGAGCAGGATGAACAAGGCTCCGGTTGTCACCAAAACCACAAATCAAATGAGTTATCCAGTTAAGGGGAAATATTATGTTTGCATCAAAAGAAGGCCAAGCCGTCCCACAAGTCACGTTCCACACCCGCCAGGGCGATCAGTGGGTCGATGTCACCACTGCTGAGTTGTTCGCGGACAAAACCGTGATTGTCTTCAGCCTGCCGGGTGCCTTTACCCCAACCTGCTCATCGAGCCACCTGCCGCGCTATAACGAGCTGGCCTCCGTCTTTGCCGAGCACGGTGTCGACGACATCCTGTGTGTTTCGGTCAACGACACCTTTGTCATGAACGCCTGGAAAGCCGATCAAGAAGCCGACAACATCACCTTTATCCCGGACGGCAACGGTGAATTCTCCCGGGGCATGGGGATGCTGGTCAACAAAGAAGAACTGGGCTTCGGCGCACGCTCATGGCGCTACAGCATGCTGGTGAAAAACGGCGTGGTGGCAAAAATGTTCATCGAGAACGACGAGCCGGGCGACCCGTTCAAGGTTTCCGATGCCGATACTATGCTTAACTATATTGCCCCAGAGCATCAGCTACAAGAATCGATTACGGTCTTTACCAAGCCGGGCTGCCCGTTCTGTGCCAAAGCGAAGCAGCGCCTGATCGACAGCAAGCTGCAATATGAAGAAGTGATCCTGGGCAAAGATGCCACCACGGTCAGCCTGCGCGCGGTAACCGGCCGCAGCACCGTGCCCCAGATTTTCATCGGCGGCAAGCACATCGGTGGCAGCGAAGAGCTGGATGCGTTCCTAAGCGCTTGAGTCGCGAGCAAGCATCGTGTTGCAGGGCCGTCGGCCCTGCCTTTATCGGCAAAGTGAACTGGAGAGAAAAATGAAGACCCTGAATGTTGATGTGGCAATCATTGGCGGCGGGACCGCCGGCCTGGGTGCCTACCGTGCAGCCAAGGCACATAGCGACAGTGTCGTAATGATCGAAGGCGGCCCGTATGGCACCACCTGTGCCCGTGTCGGCTGTATGCCATCCAAACTGCTGATTGCCGCAGCAGAAAGCGTTCACCAGATCGAAAAAGCGCCGGGATTCGGCGTCCACCCGCAAGGGGAGATCCTGATCAACGGCCGCGAGGTGATGGATCGGGTGAAGCGCGAGCGGGACCGGTTTGCCGGCTTCGTGTTGGAAAGCGTGGATGAGATCCCGGCCGAAGACAAGATTGCCGGCTATGCCCAATTTGTCAATAACACCACGCTGATGGTGGATGATCATACCCGCATCGAAGCCAAGCGCATCGTGATCGCGACCGGCTCCCGGCCGGCCTACCCGGCGGCGTGGCACGAGCTGGGCGATCGCCTGATCATCAATGATGATGTCTTTGAGTGGGACGATCTGCCGAGCGCCGTGGCGGTATTCGGTCCGGGCGTCATCGGCCTGGAGCTGGGTCAGGCGCTCAAACGCCTGGGTGTTGAGGTGGTGATGTTCGGCCTGGGTGGCCAGGTGGGCCCGCTGACCGATCCGAAAATCATGGCTTATGCCGATCAAGCCTTTAATGAAGAATTCTATCTCGATGCCGACGTCAAGGTCGAAAGCATGAAACGCGACGGCGACCAGGTTGAGATCCAGTACCTGGACAAGCAAGGTGAACTGGCGGTGATCCGAGTCGATTATGTCCTCGCCGCAACCGGCCGCCGGCCGAACGTCGACAAGCTGGCGATTGAGCACACCAGCATGAGCCTGGATGAGCGTGGCGTCCCGATGGCCGACCACTTTACGCTGCAAACCTCGGTCGACACCATTTTCATTGCCGGCGATGCCAGCAACCAGCTGCCGTTGCTACATGAAGCGGCGGATCAGGGGCGGATTGCCGGAGACAACGCCGGTCGCTTCCCGGATATCCGTGCCGGGCTGCGCCGCTCGAAAATTTCCGCCGTGTTCACCGATCCGCAAATTGCGCTGATCGGGGAAACTTATCAGGAAGTCACCGAGCGCCTGGGCAACTGCGGCTGTTTCGAAACCGGTGCCGTCTCGTTTGAGAACCAGGGTCGCTCCCGGGTGATGCTGCGCAACAAGGGCCTGCTGCACGTTTACGGCGAGCACGGCACCGGCCGCTTCCTCGGTGCCGAAATGATGGGACCAAATGCCGAGCACCTGGCGCACCTGCTGGCCTGGGCGCACCAGAACAAGATGACCGTGGCGGAAATGCTCGACATGCCATTCTACCACCCGGTGATCGAAGAAGGGGTCCGGACTGCACTGCGTGATCTCAATGCCAAGCTGCACCTGGGCCCGCAGATGATCAAACACTGCCTCGACTGCGGTCCGGGCTGCTAACCGCTTCCTCACTCTCCTGCGCACGGCTTTACACGATGATTTGCCCTCCTCCGGAGGGCTTTTTTCCAGTACAATTTCAGTCCATCAGACGTTTCGGAGCATGGACATGGGCTGCCCTCACTGCCACCAGACTCAAGCCTTTCGCCGCAAGCTCGGCCGCTGTCGCCGCTGCATTCTGCAACTGATCCTGCTCAGCTCCCTGAGCTGGAGCGCCTGGCTCTATTACTACCTGCCAACCCCGACCAAGGTGGAATCCATCACCCTGTTATTTACAGCCAGCGCCTTCAGCCTGCTGCTGTTCGCCCATGGTGTGGCTGCCCTGGCGCGCAGGCTCAGCCCCCGCTCTCGCCAAGCCTGACACCACCAACTGCGCCAACAAAAAAAGCCGGCCGCGATACCAGAGGGATCGGGCCGGGTCGGACTAGAACTAGGACTCAAAAATTCAACATCACATTGATTGAGGCAGTATTGATTTAAGCACTATTGATTCAGGCAACACTGACACTCGGGATCGCCTGCTCTTTATCGAGCCGCACTTCCAGCGCCACCTCATCACAGGCATGCTGGCGCGGACAACGATCGCAGTCTTTCATCACTTTCTCCGGCAACAACGATTTCGAGGTCGGGACAAAGCCCTGTTTCATGAAAAACTCAGGGACCCGGGTCAGTACAAACACTTTCTTGATTGCCATCTGATCGGCCTTTTCAATCAGGAAATCAACAATGGCTTTGCCCTGCCCCTGATGCTGCCAACCGGCTTCGACACCCAGCGAGCGAATTTCCGCCAGCCCGGAGTCGTAGACATAGAGCGACGCACATCCGGTCACCGTGCCGTGATGCTCAGCCACCGCAAACGAGCCGATATCCCGCACCAGTTCATTGCGCATCCTTGGCAGATTTTCCCCTAACCCCGCCCAGTAGGCCACCATACCTTCAATGGCGTCGAGATCGGTCAGGCGGGCACCGCGGACTTTGCCCCCCGGGGTGTAACGTTTCTCAAGCCGTTTTTCAGCCTGGGAAATCGCATAGTCCACCTGGTTCGGCGCCACCCCACCCAGAGCGCAGCGCTTCTCCAGACACGAATCTATGGTCAGGATCGGATAAACATCGTCATCAATCACCTCCGAGAATGACTTCATCTCAGCCAGCGACATTTCTTCCAGTGCGCAACCTTTGGCAATCGCAGCCACCACAGCGACCCCGACGATGTGGTGCGCTTCGCGGAACGGAATGCCCTTGGCGACCAGATAATCAGCCAGCTCAGTCGCGTTAGAGTAGCCCTGCATCGCAGCTTCCAGCGTCCGTGCCTTGTTCACCTTGATGCCGTCAAAACAGAGCGCTGCCATTTCCATACAGTCGTGCCAGCTGTCCAGCGCATCAAACAAGCCTTCCTTGTCTTCCTGCATATCTTTGTTATAGGCCAGCGGCAGCGCTTTGACCGTCATCATCATTCCGGTCATCGCACCGTAAACCCGGCCGCATTTACCCCGGATCAGCTCGAGGGCATCGGGGTTTTTCTTCTGCGGCATCAGGGAGGAGCCCGAAGTCACCGTATCAGCCAGCTCGATAAAGTTCGACTCGCCGGAGTTATAAAAGATCAGATCTTCGGCCATCCTTGAGAGGTGCAGCATCGAGATCGACGCCGTCGACAACAGCTCCATCACATGGTCACGGTCGGAGACCGAGTCCAAGCTGTTGCGTGTCGCCCGGTGAAAGCCCAGGCTGTGGGCCAGCGCTTCCCGATCAATCGGATACGCCGTCCCGGCCAGTGCGCCCGAGCCAAGCGGACAGGTATCCAGCCGGCTCAGCGCATCCTGCAGGCGCGAATGATCCCGCTCGAACATCTCGACATAGGCCAGGCACCAGTGGGCAAACGTCACCGGCTGCGCCCGCTGCAGGTGGGTATAACCCGGCAGCACCGTGCCCTGGTTTTCCCGCGCCACCGACACCAGCTGGTTTTGCAGCTTGTCCAGCATCATCAGCAATTGCTGACCCTGCTGGCGGCACCAGAGTTTGAGATCAGTTGCGACCTGATCGTTACGCGACCGGCCGGTATGAAGCTTCTTGCCCAAATCCCCGACCTTGCTGATCAGCTGCTGCTCGACCCAGCTGTGGATATCTTCCGCATCCGAATTGAGGATCTGCTCCGGATCTTCCATCACCGCCAGCTTCAGCTCATTCAGAACCAGCTCCAACCGCTGCTGCTCGTCTTCGGTCAATACATTGACCTGGCGCAGCGCCTTCGACCAGGCAATGGAGCCAACGATATCTTGCTCCGCCAAGCGGTAATCAAAGCGCAGGGAATCATTAAACTCTTTAAACCGTGTGTCTGCTGCCTGACTAAAACGTCCGCCCCATAATGCCATGGTACTTCTCCTATGTTTCGCTATTCGACGTGTCTCATTGCTTGCTGTGTAGGGTTATTTGTTTTTCTTCTGTTCGTTCAGCGCGCGGATCCGGCTGGCCAGCGAGTACAGGCGGATAAAGCCTTCCGCATGACTGTGATCGTAGACCTCATCTTCGCCGAAGGTGGCAAACTCTTCCGAGTACAGACTGTTGAGCGAGCGCTTCTGCACCACGGTAGCCTGCCCTTTATACAATTTCACCACAACCTCACCGGTCACATCCTGGGCCAACGCGTCTGCCGCAGCCAGCAGCGATTTACACAGCGGCGTGAACCAGCGGCCGTCGTAGATCAGGTGCGAGGCTTTCAGGCCCAGCGACTCACGAAATTCAAACGATTCTTTGTCCAGCACCAGCTGCTCGACCGCGCGCAGGGCTTCATTCATGATGGTGCCACCCGGGGTTTCGTAGCAACCGCGGGATTTCATCCCCACCAGACGGTTCTCGACGATATCAATCCGGCCGACGCCGTGCTCAGCCCCTTTCTCATTGAGATAGGTCAGCGCCTGCAGCGGTGACATGGCTTCGCCGTCCACGGCCACGATTTCACCTTTATCAATCAGGATAGAGACGGTTTCCGGTGTGTTCGGCGCATCTTCAGGGTCTTTAGTCCAGACCCAGCACAGCTCATTCGGCTGGTTCCAGGTATCTTCCAGTACCCCGCCTTCGGTCGAAATATGCCAGGCGTTAGCATCACGGGAGTAGATTTTTTCCAGCGATGCGGTACACGGAATGTTCCGCTCGGCCAGGTAATCCAGCAGGGCTTCACGGCTGCGCAGATCCCACTCCCGCCACGGGGCGATCACAGTCAGTTGTGGCGCCAGCGCGGCATACGCGCTTTCAAAACGCACCTGATCATTGCCTTTGCCGGTACAGCCGTGGCACAGGGCATCGGCACCGATTTCCAGCGCACACTCAACCTGGGCCTTGGCGATGATCGGCCGGGCCATCGAGGTGCCCAGCAGGTATTTGCCTTCATAAATCGCGCCGGTTTTCAGGCTCGGATAAATATAATCGGCCACCATCTCATCTTTCAGATCGGCGATGTAGCAGGCCGAAGCTCCGGAAGCCAACGCTTTTGCTTCAATTCCTTCCAGCTCAGCTTCACCCTGACCGACATCGGCGACAAATGCCACCACTTCACAGCCATAGTTCTCTTTCAGCCAAGGGATAATGGCTGAGGTGTCCAGACCGCCGGAATAGGCCAATACGACTTTTGTTACTTGACTCATCATGCTCTCCTGCTTGCCTGCTCGACGGTCACCGCGCTCAGGCATCTTCAATCATTGAAATAAAATGTGTTTTGAAGCCTACGGCTTACACTGAAAATTTAGTCCCGATACTCTGCCCTTCAAACAGCTCGGTCAGTTTGTCGGGGTAGCGCCAGGTGGCGACTTCAATCGGCCGGCCCAGCGCTTTCGCCGCTTCAAAGGCCGCCCGGACCTTGACCACCATGCCGTCGGTGATCACAGCCTGAGCAATCAGGGCTTCCGCCTCGGGCTCATTCAGCGCCGGGATCAGCCGTCCCTTACCGTCCAGCACGCCGCTGACATCCGACAGCAGCACCAGCTCGGCTTCCAGCGCCGCCGCCACCGCCACCGCGGCCTGATCGGCATTGACATTCATCAGCTCGCCATCATTGTCGAGGCCAATCGAGCTGATGATCGGCACATAACCCGCAGCCATAATTTGCTTCACCAGCGTGCTGTTGCCCGGCGCTGCTTTGCCCACCGCGCCCAGTTCCGGATCCAGCTCACTGACCTGGCACAGGCCGCCATCCGCCAGGCTCAGGCCCACAGCCGCCACACCGGCTTTGATCGCCTGGCCCTGCAACAGCTTGTTAGCCGTGCCCGCCAGCGCACCGGCAATGACCGGGATCTGATCTTTCGGCGTCACCCGCAGGCCATCTTTCTTCACGGTCTCAAGCTGCATTTTGTTCATCAGCTCATCGACCAGGTAGCCGCCGCCATGCACCAGCAGCAGCGGACGCTGAGCCTGCTCACGGTACTGGCTAATTGCATTGAACAGCTTCTCCAGGGTCTCAGTACACGACAGTGCCGCACCCCCCAACTTAATCACCAACGGAACCCGATTCATGGTGCTCTCTCCTCAACCAATACCTGTCCGCCCTTAAACCAGGGCGGTTAACGGCGCAAAGCCATTCCGAATGTTTATGCACTGCACCGCCTGCGACGATGCACCTTTCAATAAATTGTCAATCGCAGATGTTAAAATAATGTGCCCATCCTGTACCTGCCAGCCAATATCACAGAAGCAGGTATTGACCACATCCTGGAGCCGGGCCGGCTGCTCGCCGAGCAGGCGGACTGCATTGGGAATTCCCTGGCTCTGGTAGGCCTTGGTCATCGCCGCACTCACCTCTCCGGACTCAACCCCCTCTGCCAGCCTGGCGGTAATGGTGGCCAGGATCCCGCGCTTGAAGTTGCCCAGGTGCGGGGTAAAAATCACATCGCAGTCCAGATGGGTAGCGATTTCCGGCTGGTGGCGGTGAGCGAACACCCCATAGGCCTGCAGGCTCACTTCACAAAAGCTGTTGACCATACTGGCCTTACGCCCGGCACCGGAGACGCCGCTGACCGCATTGATCACCGGCCACTGGGTGGTATCGAGCAGCTCACGCTCCAGCAGCGGCTTGAGCGCCAGCTGCGCCGCCGTCGGGTAGCATCCCGGAACCGCCACCAGCTGCGCCTGGGCAATCGCCTGGTGATTCCACTCCGCTAAGCCGTAAACGGCCTGTTCCAGCCAGTTCGGATGCTGATGTTCAAAGCCGTAGTAGCGGGTGTAAAACGCATCCCCTTCCACCCGAAAGGCACCCGATAAATCAAAGACCTGACAACCTGCAGCCAGAAACACCGGAGCCAGGTCGTGGCTCACTTCATGGGCCGTGGCCAACAGAACAATGTCAGCTTCGGTCGCCACGGCTTGCGGGTCGGTCAAAGGCTGGAGTGGCAAGTCCACAATCCCCTTCAACTGGCCGTGCAACTGACTGACTGGCTTGTGGGCATCCAGGCTGCCGGCGGAGACATACAGTCCGGCCAGATGCAGCTGAGGGTGGCGACTCACCATGCTAGCCAGCTCTGCGCCGGTATAGCCGCTGGCACCGATAATAAAGGTGTTCAACATAACTGATTCCGTAGTTTTGACTTTCAGGGATTTTAATACTGTGCTGTGAAACAGCCGTGACGGGGTGCAAGCGCACCAGGCGATGAGACTTAGCGTCGTCGGAGGGAAAGTGAATTGTGAATGCTCGCCTGGTTCATGTTAACAACTTCCTACAATCATTGTCGCTTTACGGCTCACGGCGCATTTTTATCATTGCTGTGAACCATTCATTCTGGTTTAAATTTTTATTCATAAACTCTGCATTTGTATGTTTACCGATTCCGCCATCGCCTGTCAACCACAGCATCAAAAAAAGTGGCAATTTCATGCCCGGCGGTCAGATTGGCTGCTATAACCTGAAGAGGCAGGTGCTTCCCCTCTCGCATCAGTGTGATGGAGTATTTATGAAAGTTTTTTACAGTATGCTTGGCTGATCATGATAAATATCAAACTCATGGCATCTGAGTTAGCCTAAAAAAGGATCAAAGTTGACCTTTGGCCGGGATCACAGATAGATTGTCAGCTAAAGACAAGTCAATTGGATGTAACAAAATTACGAGATGGATACGCTATGAACGAACTGTACAGCGCTTTAAGAAGTAACGTCAGTATGCTCGGCCACCTGCTGGGCAATACCATTAAAGATGCCCACGGCGAGCCGCTCCTGGATAAGGTCGAGACAATACGTAAGCTCTCGAAGTCGGCCCACAGCGGCAATCAGGCTGATCGCGACAAGCTGATCGATGAGCTGCAAAACCTGCCCGACGATCAACTGCTGCCGGTTGCCCGTGCCTTCAGCCAGTTCCTCAACCTGACCAATATCGCCGAGCAATATCATACGGTCTCTCGTCATTGCGAAGCCCATATCTGCAACCCCGATGCCATTGACGATTTATTTGCCAGGCTTAACCAGCAGCAGATCAACAAGCTGGACTCCGCCGAGGCAGTACGCGATCTGAATATTGAACTGGTGCTGACCGCCCATCCGACGGAAATTGCCCGTCGCACCATGATCCACAAACTCATCCAGATCAACAAATGCCTGTCCAAGCTGGAACTGAGCGAGCTGTCGCACAGCGAGCGCAAGCGGGTTGAGCAACGCCTGGAGCAACTCATTGCCCAGGCATGGCACTCCGACGTGATCCGCCAGCAGCGCCCGACCCCGCTCGATGAAGCCAAGTGGGGCTTTGCCGTGGTCGAAAACTCACTGTGGCAGGCGGTGCCGGAGTTTCTGCGCCAGTTTGACGAAAAGCTGACCCACCACCTCGGCGAGGGGCTGCCGATTGATGCCGCGCCGGTCAAGTTCTCCTCCTGGATGGGGGGCGACCGTGACGGCAACCCGTTCGTGACCGCCGACGTCACCCGCGAAGTGCTGCTGCTGTCACGCTGGAAAGCCGCCGACCTCTACCTTGGCGATATCCAGGAGCTGGTCAGCGAGCTGTCGATGGTCAAATGCAACGACCAGGTTCGCGAGCTGGCCGGGAACGAGCACGAGCCGTACCGGGCGATCCTCAAGGGGCTACGCACCAAGCTGACCGACACCCGCGATGTCCTGGATGCCAAAATCAAGGGCCAGCCGGTACCGAACGTCACCACGATTCAGGATGTAAACGAGCTGTGGGAACCACTCTACGCCTGTTACCAGTCGCTGCACGAGTGCGGAATGGGGATCATTGCCGACGGCCTGCTGCTGGACGTGCTACGCCGGATCAAGTGCTTCGGCATTCATCTGGTCCGCCTCGATATCCGCCAGGAGAGCACCCGCCACTCCGATGTCATTTCCGAGCTGACCCGCTATCTGGGCCTGGGCGATTACGACCAGTGGAGCGAACAGGACAAGGTCGCCTTCCTGGTCCGCGAGCTGTCTTCCAAGCGCCCGCTGCTGCCGCGTGACTGGCAACCGTCTGAGGAGGTCCAGGAAGTCATCGACACCTGCCGTACAATTGCCGAGCAACCGCGCGATGCCCTGGGCGCCTATGTCATTTCCATGGCCCGGACCGCCTCGGATGTGCTGGCGGTCCACCTGCTGCTGCAGGAAGCCGGCTGCCCGTTCCGCCTGGATGTCTGCCCGCTGTTCGAAACCCTGGATGATCTCAACAATGCCGAGTCAGTGATCAGCCAACTGATGAATATCGACTGGTACCGCGGCTTCATCCAGAATCACCAGATGGTCATGATCGGATACTCCGATTCGGCCAAAGATGCCGGAGTCATGGCTGCTGGCTGGGCCCAGTACCGTGCGATGGAAGCCCTGGTCGACGTGTGTGAAGAAGCCGGGGTCGAACTGACGCTGTTCCACGGCCGCGGCGGCTCGATTGGCCGCGGTGGGGCGCCGGCCCATGCAGCCCTGCTCTCCCAACCGCCACGCAGCCTCAAAGGCGGCCTGCGGGTGACCGAGCAAGGCGAAATGATCCGCTTCAAACTGGGGCTGCCGGAAGTGGCCGTCAACAGCCTGAACCTCTATGCCAGCGCGATCCTCGAAGCCAACCTGATGCCGCCACCGGCCCCCAAGCAGGACTGGCGTGAACTGATGGATGTGCTGTCGGAGATCTCCTGCGATGCCTACCGCGGCATCGTCCGGGGCAATCCGGATTTCGTGCCGTACTTCAGAGCTGCAACGCCAGAGCTGGAGCTGGGCAAGCTACCGCTGGGCTCCCGCCCGTCGAAACGGAACCCGCAAGGTGGGGTGGAAAGCCTGCGCGCCATCCCGTGGATTTTCGCCTGGAGCCAGAACCGCCTGCTGCTCCCAGCCTGGCTGGGTGCCGGGGAGGCGATCCAGTACTCAATCGATAAAGGTCATGCCAAGCAGTTGGAAGAGATGTGCCGCGAGTGGCCGTTCTTCTCTACTCGCCTGGGAATGCTGGAAATGGTGTACACCAAAACCAACACCGACATCGCCAAGTATTATGATCGCCGCCTGACCGACCAATCCCTGTGGCCGCTGGGCGAGCAACTACGCGCGCAACTGCAGCAGGACATCAAGGCCGTGCTGACCGTTGAGAACAGCGCCCACCTGATGGAGCAGAACCCGTGGGGTGCGGAGTCCATCCGCCTGCGAAACATCTACGTTGAGCCGCTGAACATGCTACAGGCCGAGCTGCTGTACCGGACCCGCCAACAGGAAAACCCGTCGCCTATCCTGGAAGAAGCGCTGATGATCACCATCGCCGGGATTGCCACCGGGATGCGTAACACCGGCTAACCCGGGTTTTCAACCTGAAACGATACAGGCCACCGCCCCGTGCGGTGGCCTGTTGTGATTCTGTCTGGCCATCGCGACACGTATTGACCACAGCGACCGTTAAAAACTTTTTTCGTGCAATGACTCAACAATGAGACGAAGTGTAACTGGGCGCATAGTCTAAAGTGATCTCATGCACTGTGAACAAGGGTGAATCAAACATTATTGCAGTGCATCTTAAACCTTAAGATATAGACAAACATCACAAGATGAACAATTAGCCGTGACTAAAAATAGTTATTATCACAATTCGGTGTCGATAAAGATCACATTGATGTGTATCCTACGTGATCCCGATCAGGCACTGCAACAAGACGATTATAACGGACGCCAAAGAGCGACGAGTAACGTGACCTGATTGTTTTTATATTTGTAGTATTTTAACGGATAGAAGAGATGTCACTACCACATGTAATTTTGACCGTGCTGAGCAATCGCGACGCAACCGGTTACGATATCACCAAAGAGTTTTCACACAGTATCGGCTACTTCTGGAAAGCTAGTCACCAGCAGGTGTACCGTGAGCTGAACAAGATGGCAACCAACGACCAGGTCACCTGTAAGCTGGAGCCACAGGAAGGTAAGCCGGATCGCAAAGTCTACTCCATCACGGATCTTGGCCGTCAGGCCCTGTTTGAGTGGTTCCAGGAGCCGGCACGCAACCCGACCATTCGTGATGAGTTTTCAGCCAAACTACTGGTCTGCGGCGTGTACAACTCCGTACCGATGCAGCAGCAACTGGAAGCCCTGATTGAAGAATCTCACACCCTGATGAACCACTACCACGAGCTGGAAAAGGTTCACTTCGGCGATTACAAGAACATGGATCGCCAGGCCCGCCTGGATCGCCTGACCCTGCGTCGCGGCATCCATAACCGCCAGGCCTGGATCGATTGGGCAGAAGAAGTGCTGGCTGAGCTGAAAGACATGGACAGCGCCGACAGTAAAGTCGCCCTCAACGACTAAACTATCGTCTGCAAGCCCTACCGAGACCAAAAAAGCCGCAATTGCGGCTTTTTTTCGGCCTGTAGCCGGTCCTGATACGACTTGGAGCGCTTGCCTCAGGCGATTTGTTCCTGCTCGGCGCGCACCCCCAGGGTATGGCAGATAGCGTACGTCAGCTCTGCCCGGTTGAGCGTATAGAAGTGGAAATCCTTCACCCCTTCGCGGCTCAGCACCCGCACCAGATCAATGGCGTTGCTCGCCCCCACCATCTGACGGCTCAGCAAGTCGTCATCCAGTCCTTCGTACTGTTTCTCCAGCCAGTTCGGGATCTTCACGTTATTAGCCAGGGCAAACCGCTTGGCCTGCTTCATGTTCGACACCGGTAGGATCCCCGGCACAATCTCGACATCAATCCCGGCCGCCACGCAGCGATCCCGAAACCGCAGGTAACTTTCGACATCAAAGAAAAACTGGGTGATCGCCCGGCAGGCCCCGGCATCGACCTTGCGCTTGAGGTTGATCAGATCGGCCTGGGCGCTCTTGGCTTCCGGGTGAACTTCCGGGTAAGCCGCGACAGAGATATCAAAGTCCGCTTCTTCGCGTAGCAGCTTCACCAGATCCACTGCATACATATCCGGTTTGCCCCCCTGTGGCGGCAGATCCCCGCGCAGGGCGACAATATCCCGGATGCCGTTATTCCAGTAATCCCGGGCAATCGTGCGCAGCTCATCGCGGGTGGCATCGATACAGGTCAGGTGCGGGGCAGCCACCAAACCAGTCTGCTCTTTAATATCTTTGATAATGGAATGGGTGCGATCCCGCTCACCGGAGTTCGCGCCATAGGTCACCGAAACAAACTTCGGTTTCAGGCTTTTCAGGCGGTGAATGGATTGCCACAGGGTCTGCTCCATTTGCTCAGAGCTCGGCGGAAAAAATTCAAATGACACATTAATGTTGCCGTCCAAATCCGCGATGTTCTGATTCAGTGCGTCAAAATGGCTTGCGTATGAATACCCCATAATCTTTTCCTTCTGCTCCGGCCCTGCCGAGATCCTGATCCGTGATGACGTCGAACAAACGTTTAGACGTCTATATGTCTACAGAATGTCTTGTAACCAATTTCTTGTCAACCGGCCCATCATGAAATTTATTCAACTTGATCGTGCACGATCTTCAACCACCAACGACCCCGCTCAAGACACAAAAACCCGCAGTCTGCGGGCTTTTGAATATCAGGTAGTGGTTACCGCCATAAATCAAAGTATAGGCGGCGATTTCCACTCCCCCGGCCGTCAACGACAGGATCTATCGCGGAGACAGCGCCAGCTACAACAGGGCCGCCAGGCGGTTGATATCCGACAACAGCGCCCCGGCAGTGACATCCCGCCCCGCTCCCGGTCCGCGGATCACCAGCGGGTTATCCCGGTACCAGCGACTTTCAATCGCGAAGATGTTGTCGCACGGCAACAAGTTGGCCAGCGCATGTTCCGGCGACAGTGCTTCAACCCCGACTACGGCACGCCCTTGTTTATCCAGCCGCGCGACATAACGCAGCACCAGACCCTCCTTCTGCGCCTTGGCCAGGCGCTTGCCGAGCCGCTGATCCAGCACCTCCCCCTGCTCAAAGAAGCCGTCCAGGCTCAACGCTGCCAGCTCCTCCGGGACCAGAGACTCCACCCGAACCTGCTCCGGCTCCAGCATCAGGCCCGACTCTCGCGCCAGGATCACCAATTTGCGCATCACATCGCTACCATCGAGATCATGGCGCGGATCCGGCTCTGTCAGCCCCTGTTGCCAGGCCTGTTCAATCAGCTGGGTGAACGGCACACTGCCGTCATACTGCTGGAACAGCCACGACAGGGTCCCGGAGAAAATTCCCGACAGGGCCAGGATTTCATCCCCGCTCTCCAGCAGATCACGCACGGTATGATTCACCGGCAGCCCGGCACCGACCGTAGCGTTGTAGAACCAGTGGCGACTGCTTTTGGCAAAAGCATCCTGCACCCGGTGATAATCCGGCCCCGAGGCCGAGCCTGCCACCTTGTTGGCCGAAATCAGATGCAGGCCGATTTCGGCGATCTGCGGGTATTGCGCCGCCAGCGCCGCACTGGCGGTGACATCGAGCACCACCACATCATCATAGGGATGGCTGGCCAGAGTCTGGAACAGTTCCCCCTCAGCATACTCTACCGCTTCATCTTCAAAAGCGGTTAACGCCCGCGTCGGATCGATGCCCTGGAAATCAATCCAGTGACGGTTGCTCCCGGCCACCCCGATCAAGGTAAAACTCTTGCCATGACGTTTTTCCAGGTTGGCTTTCTCATCCTGGAACAACTCCAGCCAGCGGCTGCCGATATTGCCTTTGCCGCACAACACCAGGCCAATACGTTTCTGGGCCTGGAACAGGCTCTGGTGGATCTGGCTGATCAGATCCCGGGTATCGACCCGGCGCAGCACCGCGACCAGGCTGAGGCCCTGCTCAGACTCACAGATAAACTCCACCGGCTGGTTCTTGAGCTGATGCGAAAAGCCGTAGCAGTGGACCGGATTACCAATCACTCCGGCCCCTACGGCCGCGACCAAGGCAAAACCTTCCCGCAGGCGCAGCTCGGCCGTGATCCCGCTGTCCTGCAGCGATCCCAGCACGCCGTTGACCACTTCCCGGGTGTAGGCGAGCCGGATCCGTCCCTTGTCCGCTTCGACACTCTGGGCCAGCGGCTGCAACTGAATTCGTTGCAGCAGCCGGGCCAGCTCGGCCTGGATCGGGGCCAAATCATGGGAGCGGGCAATATCGAGCTCTATCAGGCAAACATCATCAAGCGAGGTAATGATCTTGGCCCCCCGTCCCGACGCCAGGACCCGCTCGACCCGGGTTGAGCCCGATTCCGGCTGATGGCTGCAACGCAGCGCCAGATCAATCGCACTCTGAGCCACCGGTTGCAGCGTCCGGCTATGCAGCACCGGTGCCGCCAGACGGGCCAGCTCACTGGCTTCATCAAGACGCAACAGCGGCAACAGACAGGCATCCGCGACGAGCCGTGGATCGGCACTGTACACCCCGGCCACATCACTCCAAATCGTCACCCGGGCCACTTCAGCCAGGGCGCCGATCACCGTCGCCGAATAATCCGAGCCGTTGCGACCCAGCAGCACGGTTTCTCCGGCCGCATTCCGGGCCATAAACCCGGTGATCACAATCCGGTGCTGGCTGTGCTGGGCCAGCTCAGCGCTCAGCAGCGGCCAGGACTGGGCGCGATCCACTTCCGGCTGCGCCGCTCGTTCGGCCCGTAGGAATGTTCGCGAATCGAGGTGCACCGCCGGCATCGCCTGCTGCGCCAGTAGCGCGGCCAGCAGGCGGGCGGACCACAGTTCACCGTGGCCGAGCACGGAAGCAATCACCGCCTCCGACAAATCCGGGCTGCTGAGCTGTGCCAGCTCACTCAGCTCCAGATGGAGCTGAGTTTGCAAATCGTCAGCTTCCGGTCCGCTCAGCAGCTCACTGATCAATGTCTGCTGAAACGCCCGCAATTCCTGCAGCGCCTCATGGGCCTGGCGGCCATCCTTTTTCAGCAGTGCCACCCAGTCAATCAGCTGGTTGGTGGTCTTGCCGGCGGCTGAGACCACAATTAAATCTTCCGGGCCGGCATACTCGCGGATGATTTCAGCGACCCGGCGATAGCACGCCGGATCCGCCAGGCTGCTGCCGCCAAATTTGTGCAGTTGTCGGGCTGTCGGCTGACTCATTCTGTCACCTCCGCAGCCTTTGCAAATGCCTGGGCCAAATCAGCAATCAAATCATCCGCATCTTCCAGCCCCACGGACAGGCGCAGCAGGCTGGGCTTGATCCCGGCCTCGGCCTGAGCCTCATCCGACATCGCCCGGTGGGTCATGCTGGCCGGGTGGCAGATCAGGCTTTCAGTCCCGCCAAGGGACTCGGCCAGCGAGAAACACTGGAGCTGACGGACAAACGCCGCCAGTTGTGCCTGGCTGCCGGCGATTTCGAAACTGAGCATCGCCCCGAAGCCCTGCTGCTGTTTCAGTGCAATGGCATGGCCCGGATGCTCCGGCTGGCTCGGGTGATAAATTTGCCCCACCAACGGCTGGCTTTGCAGGTAGTCCAGGATTTTGGCGCTGTTTTCTTCATGAAGCCTCATCCGCGGTGCCAGGGTCCGCAACCCGCGCAGGGTCAGATATGCATCAAACGGCGCGCCGGTGGCACCGATACAGTTGGCCCACCAGGACAACGTTTCTGCCTGCTCCGGCGTTTTGGCAATCAGCACCCCGCCCAGCACATCGGAGTGGCCGTTGATATACTTGGTGGTGGAATGGACGACGAAATCAGCGCCCAGTGCAATCGGCTGCTGCAAGATCGGCGACAGGAAGGTGTTATCGACCGCCACCAGCGCGCCGGCCTGACGGGCGTCAGCGCACAAGACGGCCAGATCGACCACGCGCAGCAGCGGGTTGGACGGGGTTTCGACCCAGACCAGCTTAGGGTTTCGTGCCAGCGCCTCAGCCAATGCGGCCGGGTCGGTCTGGTCGACGAAAACAACCTGAAAGTCCCCTTTTCCGGCCCGGGTATCAAACAGGCGATAGGTCCCGCCATAGCAATCGTGCGGCGCCACCACCAGATCCTCCGGCCCCAGCAAGGCACTGACCAGCAGGTTAATCGCCGCCGTGCCGCAGTTGGTGACAACAGCGCCGGCGCCCCCCTCCAGCTCCGCAAGCGCCTCAGCCAGCGTATTGCGGGTTGGATTACCCGAACGGGAGTAATCGAACTGAGGCACCTCCCCCAGTTGTGAGAAACCATAAGTCGAAGTAAGGTAGATGGGCGGGACCACCGCATTGAACTGGGTATCGGACTCAATCCCGGTGCGCACGGCAACGGTGGCAAGCTTCTTATCACTCATATTTACTTTCCTTGTCTGGGGCTGACCCTGCGGCGAACAACTCATAAGCATCAACATTAGCCATAATCCATAAAGACGTCAACACTTCTGGACGTCTATATGTCTTTGCTTGTGGCGGTAAATCCCGCTAAAATTCACCCATCATCAAATTTATTCAATCCAATATCGCTGAGAAGGTAGAAAATGGCAGAGTGGAATGGCGAGTACATCAGCCCATATGCGGAACACGGTAAGAAAAACGAGCAAGTCAAAAAAATCACCGTTTCGATTCCATTGAAGGTACTGAAAATTCTGACTGACGAGCGTACCCGCCGTCAGATCAACAACCTGCGTCACGCCACGAACAGTGAGCTGCTGTGCGAGGCATTTCTCCATGCCTACACCGGCCAGCCGCTGCCTACCGACGATGACATCCGCAAAGACCGTCCGGATGATCTGCCGGCCGAGGCCAAGGCTCTGATGGACGAGATGGGTATCAAGTACGAAGACATCAACGAATAATCGCTGCGCTTCTGCCGCCAGAGACAAAAAAACCAGCCCGAAGGCTGGTTTTTTCATATCCGGCTGTATTATTTATCAGCCATGTAATTGACCGGCATTTCAATACGGGCAACACCGGATTCAACCGCAGCCACCGCCACGGCTTTAGCCACGCGCGGCAACAGGCGTGGATCCATCGGTTTCGGAATAATGTACTCCGGACCGAAGGCTAGGCTGTCGACGCCAGCCGCTTTGAGTACTTCCGCCGGAACCGGCTCTTTGGCCAGCTCACGGATCGCGTTCACGGCCGCCAGTTTCATCTCGTCGTTAATCGCGCTGGCACGCACGTCCAGGGCGCCACGGAAGATAAACGGGAAACACAGCACGTTGTTGACCTGGTTCGGATAGTCCGAGCGGCCGGTTCCCATGATCAAATCGTCACGCACCTGGTGCGCCAGCGCCGGCTTGATTTCCGGATCCGGGTTTGAACAGGCAAAGACCACCGGCTTATCCGCCATCAGCTTCAGCGCTTCCGGCGACAGCAGATCCGGACCGGATACGCCGACAAAAATATCTGCGCCTTCAATGACATCTTCCAGCGTGCGTTTGTCGGTGTTGTTAGCAAACAGCTGTTTGTATTCGTTGATGTCGTCACGACGGGTGTGGATCACGCCCTTACGGTCCAGCATGTAGATCTTCTCACGCTGAGCACCGCACTTGATCAGCAGTTCCATACAGGCGACAGCTGCCGCACCGGCACCCAGACAAACGATCACCGCTTCGCTGATCTCTTTACCCTGCAGTTCCAGGGCATTAAGCATTCCAGCCGCGGTCACAATCGCCGTGCCGTGCTGATCATCGTGGAACACCGGCACCTGGCAGCGCTCGATCAGGCGCTTTTCAATTTCAAAACAGTCCGGGGCTTTAATATCTTCCAGGTTGATGCCGCCGAAGGTATCAGCAATGTTGGCCACCGTATCGACAAACTCGTCAATGGTGCGGTGTTTGACTTCGATATCAATCGAGTCCAGGCCGGCAAAACGCTTAAATAGCAGCGCCTTCCCTTCCATCACTGGCTTGGACGCCAGCGGCCCCAGGTTGCCCAGGCCAAGGATCGCGGTACCGTTACTGATCACCGCCACCATGTTGCCTTTGGCAGTGTACTTGTAAACATTGTCGGCGTTTTGGGCAATTTCACGCACCGGCTCAGCCACACCCGGGCTATAGGCAAGTGCTAGGTCTTCAACAGTATCAGCAGGCTTGGAAAGCTCTACGGCAATTTTGCCTGGTACAGGGTAAGCATGGTAATGAAGCGCTTGTTGGCGAAAGTCTTCAGACATAGTGTTTCAGATCCTGAAAGAAAATGAGGTTCAGTTGGGTAGTGGGAGATAAATCATATGCTATAGCGGTAGAAAATCCTAGCCGGGCCCGGCTGGTCGAGCCAATAATCTCCCACTGTCGCAGTCAGGTATCGCGAATTTATGATCCGCATACCGTAAAATGGGTGGAAATGGTATCTCAGGCCCGCAGACTTCCCGGGTTCGTCGGCCAAACGCGGCAGAATAGACTAAATTACGTGCGGGCTGCAGGAAAACAAAAAGGGGACGCCTGGCGTCCCCTTTTTTCGGAATAGTGCTGGCAATTACTTGCTAGACAGCGCACCGAAACGCTTGTTGAACTTGTCGATACGACCACCGGTGCTCACTTGACGCTGCTTACCAGTGTAGAATGGGTGACACTTGTCACATACATCCAGGTTGATGTCTTTGCCCAGCGTTGACTTGAATACGAACGCGTTGCCACAAGAACATTTCGCGTTAACTTCTGTGTATTCTGGGTGGATACCTTGTTTCATGGGATAACCTCAATAGTAAGGCCGTGTCGCTCTCCCGATCCTAAGCCGGGCACCACACGTCGTTAATAACAATAAGCGTAATGGTGTTCCCAGTACGCCAAATTCAGGCGGCGTATAGTAATCAATCAATCCGCCCAAATCAACCAATACGCTCCCTTTTTCGCCGCTTTGCGCCTGCCCTCGGGCAAGGTACACTCTCTGATCTTAGTCAATGCTGATAATTGCGGTTTGTTATGGCCTCCAAGATTGCCCGTGTGGCACTCCCCGTCCCCCTGGATAAACAGTTCGACTACCTGATCACGCCAGGCCACTCTCCGGTGGTCGGGGCCCGGGTACGGGTACCGTTCGGCCGCCAGCAGCTGGTGGGGATCGTCACCGCCCTCAGCGACAGCTCGGATTTTCCGCTGGCGCAGCTCAAAGGGATCTCGGCCGTGCTGGATCCCGCGCCGCTGTGGCCAGCCCCACTGCTGGCGCTGCTGCGCTGGGCCAGCAGCTATTATCAGTATCCGCTCGGCGACACCCTGGCCAATGCCATGCCGACCCTGCTGCGCAAGGGACGTGAAGCCTCCCCGGCCAGCCTCAAGGTCTGGCAGCTGACCGACACCGGCCGCGAGCAGCCGCTCCCGACCCGCGCGCCCCGCCAGGCCCAGGTGCTCAAGATGCTGCGCAGCGGCTCCTGGAGCCACGAGGCCCTGCAGGCCGAGGAGATCAGCACCGCAATCCTCAAAAACCTCAGCGACAAGGGCTGGATCGAAGCCTGCGAAGCCCAGCCCCAGCATCAGGTCTGGGCCGATGACTTTGCCATCACCGAAGAAAAACCCCGGCTCAACGAAGAGCAGGCGCTGGCGGTGGCGTCGGTCAACGCCAATCCCGGCTTCGGCTGCTATTTGCTCGAAGGGGTGACGGGCTCTGGCAAAACCGAGGTCTACCTCAACCTGCTCGAGCCGGTGCTCGCCGCCGGCAAACAGGCGCTGATCCTGGTGCCGGAAATCGGCCTGACCCCGCAAACCATCAACCGCTTTCGCCGCCGCTTCAACGTCCCGCTTGAAACTGTCCATTCCGGGCTCAATGACAGCGAGCGGCTGGCCGCCTGGCTGGCCGGCCGCGACAACCAGGCCGGGATCATTATCGGCACCCGCTCGGCGCTGTTCACCCCGTGCCACAACCTCGGGATGATCATTGTCGATGAAGAGCATGACGCCTCGTACAAGCAGCAGGACAGCCTGCGCTACCATGCTCGCGATCTGGCGGTCATGCGGGCCAGCAAAGAGAATATTCCAATCATCCTCGGCTCCGCGACCCCGGCGCTGGAGAGCCTGCACAATGCCAAGAGCGGCAAGTACCACCACCTGACCCTGACCCGCCGGGCCGGCAATGCCCGCCAGGCCCGACACGGGGTGCTGGATGTCAAAGGGCTGTACCTCGAAGCCGGGCTGTCGGCACCACTGATCGCCCAGATGCGCAAGCACCTCGAAGCCGGCAACCAGGTGATGCTGTTTCTCAACCGCCGCGGCTATGCCCCGGCGATTATGTGCCATGCCTGCGGCTGGCTGGCCGAGTGCAAGCGCTGCGATGCCTATTACACTTTCCACCAGCAGTCGGGCGAGCTGCGCTGCCACCACTGTGCCACCCAGCGGCCGGTGATGCCCCAGTGCCACCAGTGCGGCTCCACCCAGCTCCACGCGGTCGGGGTCGGCACCGAGCAGCTCGAGCAGCAGCTGGCGACCCTGTTTCCCGACTACAAAACCGTCCGCATCGATCGCGACAGCACCCGGCGCAAGGGCAGCCTGGAGAGCTACCTCGAGGCGATCCGCAACAACGAATACCAGATCCTGATCGGCACCCAGATGCTGGCCAAGGGCCACCACTTCCCGGATGTCACCCTGGTCGGCCTGATTGATGTCGACAGCGCCCTGTTCAGCAACGACTTTCGTGCCAGCGAGCGGCTGGCCCAGCTGTTTATTCAGGTTGCCGGACGGGCCGGACGGGCCAGCAAACCCGGCGAAGTCCTGCTCCAGACCCACCACCCGGAGCACGCCCTGCTGCAGGCGCTGCTCCATCAGGGCTACGGTGCCTTTGCCCGCGACGCCCTGACCGAGCGCAAACAGGCCTGGCTGCCGCCGTTCACCTACCTGGCGCTGTTTCGGGCCGAAGCCAACAGTAGTGAGCAGACCGAGCAGTTCCTGCACCAGATCCGGGGCATTTTCGAAACCAGCCCGCTGTATGACCAATCTACCCCGGTCCTCGGTCCCAATCCGGCCCCGCTGGCCCGCCGGGCCGGGCGCTACCGCTGGCAGCTGCTGCTCCAGGCGCCGGATCGCAAAACCCTGCAGCGAATGCTGACCGTCGCCAAACCAGCCATCCAGATGCTGCCGCTGGCGCGCAAAATTCGCTGGTCGATCGATGTCGAACCCCAGGATTTAACTTAAAATGAACAATGCGACTTACATCACATCCCGGATGTAATTTATGCTGATTTGACCATGTTTAATCCCGGAAGGAGCGCCTACAATAGTAGGCTCGCTGGTATAGGTATCTGCCCGGTTTGGCTAGGATCCTCCGGCAATGATGAGACAGATAATAAATAGAGAGGAACTGCAACTATGGCGACAATGAAGGATGTTGCCCAGCTAGCCGGTGTATCGACGGCCACGGTCTCCCGTGCCCTGATGAACCCGGAAAAAGTGTCGGCCTCAACCCGTAAAAAGGTTGAACAGGCTGTCATGGATGCTGGCTATTCCCCCAATTCCCTGGCTAGGAACCTGCGTCGTAACGAATCAAAAACCATTGTCACAATCGTACCGGATATCTGTGATCCCTATTTTACCGAGATCATTCGCGGCATTGAAGAAGCCGCCATGGAGCACGGCTACCTGGTGCTGTTAGGTGACAGCGGGCAACAGAAGACCCGCGAAAACTCTTTCGTCAACCTGGTGTTTACCAAACAAGCTGACGGCATGCTGCTACTCGGCACTGATCTGCCGTTTGATGTTAGCAAACCGGAGCAGAAAAACCTGCCGCCAATGGTGATGGCGTGCGAATTTGCCCCGGAGCTGGAGCTCCCGACGGTCCACATCGACAACCTGACCGCCGCCTTTGAAGCCGTCAACTACCTGACCCAGATGGGCCACACCCGGATCGCCCAGATTGCCGGCCCCGATACGGCGGTGCTGTGCCAGTTCCGTTCCCAGGGCTATCAGCAGGCCCTGCGCCGTGCCGGGGTCGACCTCAATCCGGCCTATACCGTCAAGGGCGACTTTTCCTTTGCCGCCGGCGCCCGCGCGGTAACTGCCCTGCTGTCGCTGCCGGAGCCGCCGACCGCGCTGCTGTGCCACAACGACGTGATGGCTATCGGCGCGATGCAGCAAGCCAAGCGCCTGGGCTTTCGGGTCCCGCAAGACCTGTCGATTGTCGGTTTCGACGACATTCAGTTCGCCGAGTACTGCGATCCGCCGCTGACCACCGTCTCCCAGCCGCGCTATGAGATCGGCCGCCAGTCCATGCTGATGCTGCTCGATATCCTCCAGGGCAAAGACATCAACTCCGGTTCGCGCCTGCTCGATGCCAAGCTAGTGATCCGGGAAAGTGCGGCGCCCCCTGCCGCCTAAACTGGGCACCAACATCCACTGTGAGCTTATGTTTTGGGCATAAGCTCACAAAAAACACTCAAACGCATCCCGGCTTACACGCCGGATTGACTCCTGCCACTGGTCAGTCCCGGCGCAACTTTGTACCATAACGCCCATTCCTATTTCCGTTGATACAGATCCTGACTGTGGCCACCAAAGATTATGTCAAACGTGGGCGAGCGCCAAAAAAGTCGACTCGCAATACTCGCAAGGCGCCGGCCTCCGGCGGTTTTCCGTTCAAATGGGCGTTGATCGCGCTGTGCCTGGTCAGTGCCCTGGGCTATGGCCTGTATTTCCTGTCGACCAGCCCGGCCCCCGAACCCGCAACAGCACCCCAGCCCAAACCGGCGCCGAAACCGGTCCCCAAGCCAGCGCCAAAACCTGCGCCGAAGCCGCAAACATCCCTGCCGCCAAAACCGGAAGAAAAATGGCGCTATATCGAAGAGCTGGAAAATAAAGAAGTGAAAGTCGAAGCCAAGCAGCAGGAAAAGCCGACCCGGCCTTACCTGATGCAATGCGGCGCCTACCGTAGTGCCGATCAGGCCGAGCAGCGCAAGGCGATGATTGCCTTCCAGGGACTCACCAGCCAGATTAAGATCAGCCAGGGCGAGAAAGGCCGCTGGTACCGGGTGATCCTCGGCCCGTATCCGCAAAAACGCAAAGCCGAAAGCGACCGAAACCAGCTGCGCCGCGCCGGTATTGAGCCCTGCGCCATCTGGTTCTGGGAATAAACCTCCTCACCGAAAAGGATGCCACGGCATCCTTTTCTTGTATCGCTTCCTTGAAAACCAAACCGCCGACCCCCAAATATACCTTTATACCGATTCCGGCCCAGGCCGGACAGACTCAAAGAGGTAAAACCGTGACCACAATCGTATCTGTACGTCGAAACGGTAAAGTCGTTATTGCCGGTGATGGCCAGGTTTCCCTGGGCAACACCGTGATGAAAGGTAACGCTCGCAAAGTGCGCCGTTTATACAACAATAAAGTACTGGCAGGCTTTGCCGGCGGTACAGCGGACGCCTTCACCCTATTCGAGCGTTTCGAGCGCAAGCTGGAAATGCACCAGGGCCACCTGATGAAAGCCGCCGTCGAACTGGCCAAAGACTGGCGCACCGACCGCATGCTGCGACGCCTGGAAGCCCTGCTGGCTGTCGCCGATGAAACTTGCTCGCTGATCATTACCGGGAACGGCGATGTGGTGCAGCCGGAAAATGATCTGATATCGATCGGCTCCGGCGGCAACTTCGCCCAGGCCGCAGCCACCGCACTGCTGGAAAATACCGATCTCGATGCCCGGGAGATTGCCGAGAAGTCGCTGAAGATCGCTGGTGATATCTGCGTCTTCACCAACCAGTTCCATACCATCGAAGAACTTGAGAGCAAGTAAGGAAGTCGTATGTCTGAGATGACGCCTCGCGAAATCGTCCACGAGCTTGATCGCCATATCATCGGTCAGGACAAAGCCAAGCGCGCTGTTGCTATCGCCCTGCGCAATCGCTGGCGCCGCATGCAGCTTCCTGAAGAGCTGCGGGTAGAAGTCACCCCGAAAAACATTCTGATGATCGGCCCGACCGGTGTCGGTAAAACCGAAATCGCCCGTCGCCTGGCCAAGCTGGCCAATGCGCCGTTCATTAAGGTTGAGGCGACCAAATTTACCGAAGTCGGCTATGTCGGCAAAGAAGTCGAAACCATCATCCGCGATCTAACCGATGTTGCGATGAAGATGACCCACCAGCAAGCGATGGAAAAAGTTCGTTTCCGCGCCGAAGAGCTGGCCGAAGATCGGATCCTGGACGTGCTGCTGCCACCGGCCCGTGATGCCTGGGGCCAGAACGAAGAAGCAGACCACAGCTCATCGACCCGCCAGTCCTTCCGCAAAAAGCTGCGCGAAGGCAAGCTGGATGACAAAGAGATCGAAATCGATGTCGCCGCGCCACAAATGGGTGTTGAAATCATGGCGCCTCCGGGCATGGAAGAGATGACCAACCAGCTACAGGGGATGTTCCAGAACCTGGCCGGCAACACCACCAAAAAGCGCAAGATGAAAATCAAAGACGCAATGAAAGCCGCCACCGAAGAGGAAGCAGCCAAGCTGGTCAACCAGGATGAGCTCAAAGAGCAGGCGATCTTCGCGGTCGAAAACCACGGTATCGTGTTCCTCGATGAGATCGATAAAATCTGTAAGCGCGGCGACACCTCCGGCCCGGATGTCTCCCGCGAAGGGGTCCAGCGCGATCTGCTGCCGCTGGTTGAAGGCAGTACGGTGTCCACCAAGCACGGCATGGTACGCACCGACCACATCCTGTTTATTGCCTCCGGCGCATTCCAGGTGGCCAAGCCTTCCGATCTGATCCCGGAACTACAAGGCCGCCTGCCGATCCGCGTTGAGCTCGAAGCACTGAGCAGCGATGACTTCAAGCGCATCCTGACCGAGCCGAATGCCTCGCTGACCGAGCAGTACCAGGCGCTGATGGCCACCGAGTCGGTGAACATCGCGTTTGACGAGAGCGGGATCAACAAGCTGGCCGATGCCGCCTGGCAGGTCAACGAGACAACCGAGAACATCGGTGCCCGCCGCCTGCACACCGTGATGGAGCGCCTGATGGAAGAGCTCTCTTACGATGCCAGCGAAAAGTCCGGCGAGCAAATCGTGATTGACGATGCCTATGTCACCGAGCGTCTGGGCGAGCTGGTGGAAGACGAAGATCTGAGCCGCTTTATCCTCTAAGGCGCAATCATTGACCCGGTCAATCATTTCACAGCCAAACGGTGCCCACGGGCACCGTTTTTTGTTCTCGGACAAACATTGAGTCGATAAAGTTGCCCCGCGCTGCATATGCGCCATAATGGCTTTTCGTTGGGTTTCGAAAAAAGCACATTATGACTTCTTCCTCATTCGCCATCTGGCTGGATGCCGCAAGGCCAAAAACCTTGCCGCTGGCCGTCGCCTCGATTGTCTGTGGCAGCGCCGTTGCCGCCTGGCAGGGACACTTCTCTGCCCTGATCGCCGGTCTGGCGCTGCTCACCGCCCTGCTGCTGCAAATTTTATCGAACCTGGCCAATGATTACGGCGATGCTGCCAAAGGCACTGATAACGCCGATCGCCTCGGCCCGCAACGGGCGATCCAGTCCGGCCACATCACCCCCGAGGCGATGCGCAATGCGATGCTCCTCAATGTCATCCTCACCGTCAGCAGCGGCCTGAGCCTGATCCTGATTGCCTGCAGCACCCCGCAGGATATTGTCGGCTTTCTCCTGCTCGGCCTGATGGCCATTGCCGCTTCCATTGCCTATACCGTCGGCAACAAACCCTATGGGTACCGGGGCCTGGGCGATCTGTCGGTATTGATGTTCTTCGGCTGGCTCGGCGTCGCCGGAACCTACTACCTGCAGGCGGGCCAGATTGACTCGGTGATCATGCTGCCGGCTACCGCCTGCGGCCTGCTGGCCGTCGGGGTGCTCAATATCAACAACCTGCGGGATATCGACAACGACCGCGCCTGCGGCAAGCTGACCCTGGCGGTACGGATGGGGCCGGCCTGGGGACGCAAATACCACCTGTGCCTGCTGCTGGCCAGCGTGATCTGCCTGGCGCTGTTCGCACTGCTGGAGCTGGAGTCGCCGTACGGCTGGCTGTTCGCCCTCAGTGCCCCGCTGCTGTTTCGCCACGCCAGGCAAGTGCTCCAGGCCGCCGACGGTGCCGCGCTGCGGCCGATGATGGCGACCATGGTCAAATGTGCCCTGCTCACCAACCTGCTGTTTGCTGCCGGGGTGGTGCTGGCCGCCTGACGTCAGCCCCCGCAATCATCGCGCGACGCCCACCAAATAGCGCTATCCGTCGGTGATGATTGCAATGCCAAGGCAGGTGGTTATACTTTCAACAGGTTAGCCTGTGCCGATGGTGGCATGCCGCCGGGCAACATCTTTTCTATTGCCACAAAGAAGAAGCGAGTTTATGGAATACAATACCTCCGAACTATGCGATATTTACCTCGATCAGGTCGATGTTGTTGAGCCGATGTTCAGCTCTTACGGCGGTCGCAGCTCATTTGGCGGCCAGATCACCACCATCAAGTGTTTTGAGGACAATGGTCTGATCCGTGAAGTGCTAGAGCAATCCGGAGCCGGGCGGGTATTGCTGATCGATGGCGGTGGCTCACTGCGACGGGCGCTGGTCGACGCCGAAATTGCCCAACTGGCAGCGGACAACGAGTGGGAAGGCCTGGTGGTGTATGGCTGCGTGCGCCATGTCGATGAGCTCGATGAACTGGAGCTCGGGATCCATGCCATGGCGTCGATCCCGGTTGGCGCCGATCAGCAAAGTATTGGCGATATCGATGTGCCGGTTAATTTCGGCGGGGTGACCTTCCTGCCTGAAGATCATCTCTACGCCGATAACACCGGGGTGATCCTCTCACCCGATCCGCTGGATATCGAATAATTCGCCGCAAACCCGGACGAGCTCGCATCCATAAAAAAACAGAGCCGAGCGGCTCTGTTTTTTCAGCGCTGACGCAAGGCTGTTGCGCTCGCAACCGCCCCGCAGTTCGCCTTATTCCACGCTGTCCATTTTGCCCAGCAGGTTGCGAACGCGCTCTTGCCATGCCTGATGGTCGTTGCGCAGCTTAACATTGTCCTGCTCCAGCGCTTCGCGGCCGGAACGCAGCTCCTGAGCTTCACTGGCCAGGGCATCATTCTTTTCTTTCAGCTCTTCAACTTCCATTTGCAGCAGGGAAATTGTATCCACCGCCATTTGCACTTTGGCTTCTAGCTTTTCCAACATTTCTAATGACATATGGTTCACCCGGTCTCCGCCTGGCTGATTACCCTAAACCGTTAAGGTAATTTCCCTCAGGCATAATTACATTACTGTTGCGCCTATTCTAACGAGGCCACTGCCGTCTGGCATCTACAATTCGGTTGCTTTGTGGCAAGTGAACATTTTTTACCCAATTCTGACGCTGATTTTACCACCTGCTCCCGCCACCTTCTTCACCCCGATCCGCCTTCCGGTACAGGCGCGATGTAATCGCGCATCGGCAGGCGCACCGGGCCTTACGAGAATGGGTAAAATTGCGATCGGACTCTATTTTCGGGCACCGACGGCGTGCTAATTTCTAGCCTGATCGTATCTCTCTTGGAATGTTCCAGGATATTGCCCCATTTGGGCGAGCCCGGCCAAATCGTCCGGGCTTTTTACTTCCAGGTCAACCAGATAAGAACAAACACCTGCCACGACACGGATCAACTGCCCGGCCAGCCGCACCACCAGCCTTTGGCTTTCGAATTTATCAGACAAAAAGAAAACGTTTGCGCAATCGAACAAAAGTGCGTTTATTTTATGCTCGAACGCACAGTTTTTATTTCTTAACATTTTCATCACGTTTTATTTGAGTACATTAAGAGCGAATAAGAAAAACAATGACCCCCACTCTGACAAAAGGACTGAATCATGACGACCCAGAAGCAACACACATTGCTTGGCGAGTGCCTCGCCGAGTTTATCGGCACCGGTTTGTTAATCTTCTTCGGCGTTGGCTGCGTCGCTGCACTGGTATTGACCGGTGCCGAATTCGGCCAGTGGGAAATTAGCATCGTTTGGGGCTTTGGTGTCACCATCGCCATCTACTGCACCGCCGGTGTTTCCGGGGCCCACATCAACCCGGCAGTCACCATCGCCCTGGCCCTGTTCCACGGTTTCGACAAACGCAAAGTCGGCCCCTACATTGCCGCACAAATGCTGGGCGCCTTCTGCACCGCCGCGCTGGTCTACACCCTTTACGGCAACCTATTTGCAGATTTTGAAGCCAGCCAGCAGATCGTTCGCGGTAGCGAAGCCAGCCTGGCCACCGCCGGTATTTTCTCGACTTACCCGAACCCGGCGCTGTCCTTCGGCGGCGCGTTTGCGGTGGAGTTTGTGATCACCGCGGTGCTGATGTTTGCCATCCTGGCGATTGGTGATGAGAAAAACGGTGCGCCGCGCGGCGCCATGGGCCCGCTGCTGATCGGGATCCTGATTGCCGTGATCGGCGGCTCCCTGGGCCCGCTCACCGGCTTTGCCATGAACCCGGCCCGTGACCTGGGCCCGAAATTCTTCGCTTACCTGGCCGGTTGGGGCGATATCGCACTGACAGGCGGCAAAGACATCCCATACCTGATTGTCCCACTGCTGGCACCAATTTGCGGTGCTGCCTTCGGCGGCTGGCTCTACCCGAAAGCGATCGGAGCCTACCTGCCGGGCAACGCACAACCTGAATCAGCACAAGACGCGGAAGCACCTGAAACCGCCAAAGCCTGAGCCGCTCTCGGCTACCCTTATAATGACTGCAAGAGGAAAGCATCATGACTACAGAGCAAAAATACATTGTTGCCCTTGATCAAGGCACAACCAGCTCCCGCGCCGTTGTGCTGGATCACAACGCGAACATTGTGTGCTCGTCACAGCGTGAATTTACTCAAATCTATCCGAAAGCCGGCTGGGTGGAGCATGATCCTCTGGAAATTTACGCGACGCAAAGCTCAACCTTGGTTGAAGCCCTGGCCAAAGCCGGGATCCGCTCCGACCAGGTCGCCGGGATTGGCATCACCAACCAGCGTGAAACCACCATTGTCTGGAACAAAAATACCGGCAAACCGGTCTACAACGCGATTGTCTGGCAATGCCGCCGTACTGCCGACATCTGTAACGAACTCAAAGCGCAGGGCCTGGAAGAGTACATCCGCGACAACACCGGCCTGGTGGTCGACCCGTACTTCTCCGGCACCAAGATCAAGTGGATCCTCGATAACGTGGAAGGTGCCCGCGAGGAAGCCGAAGCCGGCAACCTGCTGTTCGGTACCGTCGATACCTGGCTGATCTGGAAGATGACCCAGGGCCGTGTCCACGTGACCGACTTCACCAACGCCTCGCGGACCATGGTGTTCAACATCAACACCCTCGAGTGGGACGAGAAACTGCTCAAGGCGATGGATATCCCGCTGTCAATGATGCCGGAAGTCAAAGCTTCATCAGAAGTCTACGGCCAGACCAACATCGGCGGTAAGGGCGGGACCCGGATCCCAATTGCCGGGATCGCCGGGGATCAGCAAGCCGCGCTGTTCGGCCAGATGTGTGTCGAAGCCGGTCAGGCCAAAAACACCTACGGCACCGGCTGCTTCCTGCTGATGAACACCGGCAAGGAAAAAGTCGCTTCGCAGAACGGCCTGCTGACCACCCTGGCCTGCGGTCCGGAAGGCGAAGTAGCTTATGCGCTGGAAGGCGCGGTATTTATGGGCGGTGCATCCATCCAGTGGCTGCGTGACGAAATGAAGCTACTTAATGATGCTAGCGACTCCGAGTACTTTGCCGAGAAAGTCGGCAGCGCCAACGGCGTTTACCTGGTGCCGGCCTTTACCGGCCTGGGCGCACCGTACTGGGACCCATATGCCCGCGGCACCATCGTCGGCCTGACCCGCGGCGTCAATGCCAACCACATCATCCGCGCCACCCTGGAAGGGATTGCCTACCAGACCCGCGACGTGCTCGATGCAATGCAGGCAGACTCCGGCATTGAGCTGGCCAACCTGCGCGTGGATGGCGGCGCGGTAGCCAATAACTTCCTGATGCAGTTCCAGTCAGATATCCTCAACACCGAAGTCCACCGTCCGGTAGTGACTGAAGTCACCGCGCTGGGCGCCGCTTACCTGGCCGGCCTGGCGGTGGGTTTCTGGGGCAGCATTGACGAGCTGAAAGACAAGGCCAAGCTGGATCGCAGCTTCATCCCTTGCGGCGACGAGCAGAAACGTCAGCGCCGCTACCAAGGCTGGAAGCGTGCGGTTGAGTGCGCCAAAGGCTGGGCGCTAAACGAAGAGGAAATCTAATCCCGCCTTGTAACAAGTAAACCGGAGGCCTGCCCAGCAGGCCTCTTTTTTATGGATCGCCATAAAACCCGGATGGTCAGCTTACCAACCGTTCACACCCCAATCGCGCCTGATGAAATAAGGCAAACGTTTCCCTTGGTCTGTGATAAAATCGCGACCAGATTTTCAGCCCCCAGTTTTTCCAGATTCCGGAGTTCCCATGAAACGCGATTTAGCAATGGCATTTTCCCGAGTAACCGAAGGCGCCGCCCTGGCCGGCTACAAATGGCTTGGCCGCGGCGATAAGAACGCTGCGGACGGTGCCGCCGTGGAAGTGATGCGCACCCTGCTGAACCAAACCGACATTGCCGGTGAGATAGTGATCGGCGAAGGCGAAATTGATGACGCCCCGATGCTCTATATCGGCGAACAGGTCGGCACCGGCGGTGATGCCGTCGATATTGCCGTTGACCCGATTGAAGGCACCCGCATGACCGCCATGGGCCAGAACAACGCCCTGGCCGTGTTGGCCGCCGGCGAAAAGGGCTCGTTCCTCAAAGCGCCGGATATGTACATGGAAAAGCTGGTGGTCGGCCCCGCCGCCAAAGGGGTCATTGATCTGAGCCAGCCGCTGGCGGTCAACCTGGAAAAGATTGCCGCCGCCCTCGGCAAAACCCTCGACACGCTGACCGTAACCACCCTGGCCAAGCCACGCCACGACGCGGTGATTGCCGAAATGCAGGCGATGGGCGTGCGGGTGTTTGCCTTCCCCGATGGGGATGTGGCCGCCTCGATCCTGACCTGTATGCCGGACAGCGAAGTCGATGTGATGTACTGCATCGGCGGTGCCCCGGAAGGCGTGGTCTCTGCCGCGGCGATCCGCGCCCTCGGCGGTGACATGCAGGGCCGCCTGCTACCACGCCACCTGGTCAAGGGGGATAATGCAGACAACCGCCGCCTGGGCGAAGTTGAGAGCGCGCGCTGTCGCGAGATGGGGATAGAAGCCAACACCGTGCTGCGGATGGAAGACATGGCCCAGAGCGATAACGTGATTTTTGCCGGCACCGGCATCACCAAGGGCGATCTGCTCGACGGGATCAGCCGTCAGGGCAACATTGCCACCACCGAAACCCTGCTGATCCGCGGTAAATGCCGCACCATCCGCCGGATCAAATCGACCCACTACTTAGATCGTAAGGATGACGCCATCAAAGGCCACATTCTCTAACCGGCTCAGGCCGGGTGCCGCTGGCGCCCGGCCACCCGTCATCCCCACCCATACTGAATTTCCCACCTTTTTCCTGTCTGCCACTATACTTAGATTTGTAAAGCTGTTGCTTTATTTACTTGGCTGGCTACATAATAAACCGACACAGGAAAATAAAGCTGCTATGAAAACCATTGATAAAATCCTCAACCGGATGAAACGTGACGGCCCGGTCACCGCAAAAATGCTGGCTGATGAGCTCAGCCTGACGACTATGGGCGTACGTCAGCACTTACAGGGGCTCGAAGAAGAAGGTCTGGTGGACTTTCAGGACATCAAAGCCAAAGTCGGCCGACCGACCCGGCACTGGAACCTGACCGGAAAAGGCCACCGCCGTTTTACCGATCGCCACGGCGAGCTTATTATTCAAATGCTTGATTCTGTTGAAGAGATTTTTGGCACCGACGGACTGAGCCAAGTCGTTGAGCGACGGGAGAATCAAACCTTTGAACAATATCAGCAGGCGATGGCGACCAGCGCCGATTTAAGAGAAAAACTGGAAATACTGACTACACTGAGGGAACAGGAAGGCTACATGGCAGAGCTGCACCAGGACGGCGACTCATTCGTCCTGGTCGAAAACCACTGCCCCATTTGCCATGCCGCCAAACGCTGCCCTTCATTATGCAAATCGGAACTCGCCGTCTTTCAGCGCCTGCTGGGCGCAGAGTATCAGGTCGAACGCAACGAACACATTATTGCCGGAGAGAGGCGCTGCGCTTATCGAATACAAAAAATGTAAATAGGAGAGAATTATGGCCGACTGGATCCCCGCAGAAGTCATCACCAACCGCCACTGGAACAGTGACTTATTCAGCCTGAAATTACAGGCCAATATTGAACCCTTCAAAGCCGGACAATTTACCAAGCTGGGTCTGGAAATTGACGGTAAACTAATCCAGCGTGCCTACTCTTTTGTCAACCCGCCCAGCGATCCGCTACTGGAAATTTACGCTACCCGGGTTGCCGACGGCGAGCTCTCCCCGCGGCTGCATGCCCTGGATTGCGGGGATATGGTCTATATTTCAGCACGTGCCAGTGGCTACTTCACCCTCGATGAAGTCCCGCCCGGCGAGCACCTCTGGCTGCTGGCCACGGGGACAGCCATCGGTCCCTACCTGTCGATTCTGCGTGAACCGCAGGTCTGGCAGCGGTTTCGCAAAATCATTCTCGTGCATGCCGTGCGCTACGCCGCCGATCTCACCTATCAGGCCGAAATCAATGCGCTGAAGGAATACTACCCCGAGCAATTGATCGTGCAGCCCTTCGTCAGTCGCGAGCCTGCGCCGCTGTCACTACCGGGACGGATCCCACAGGCTATTGAAGACGGCATGCTTGAGCGCCATATCGGCCTGCCGCTCACCCCGGAACGAAGCCAGATCATGCTGTGCGGCAACCCGGAGATGGTCCGGGATACCCGTAATGTGCTCGAAACACTGGGTTTTCGCAAAAACCTGCGCCGCAATCCGGGCCAGATCACCATGGAGCGCTACTGGTAACAGGGCTCCCCAACCCCGGATTCAAAATGTCTCACAGCAATCTCATGCATGATCTCAGGAATGAGCCAGCCGCCATCGCGCCGGCTGGCTAACTTTAAGGCATAACACATCAACCAAATTCCTTGTGGCGCGCTGTATCGCACCAGGGAAATAGCAGCGCATCGCGCTCGATGAGGGAAGCTGTTATGCAAGACTTACCGTCATTTGATGAACTCAAAGCCATGGCCGAGAAAGATCCGCAGGCCCTCGAAGCGCTGCGGATTTCAATGAGCGAAGCCATTATCAACCGCGCCAGCCCGGCGATGCAACCGCGCCTGCGGGCCCAGATGAGTCATATCAACCAGGTCATCGCCACAGGCAAAAACCCCAACCACACAAATATGATGCTGATGTCTGAGCTGCAGCAGCAACTCAAGCGCTTTGCCCAGGCACTCAATGCACCGGAGACCCTGACCGAGCATGAGGCCAAAGTGATGCCGTTCAGCCGCCCGGAGGCGTCCGACGACACGCCATCGCGGACTAGTGAGTGAGCTTCATAAAACAATCCCTGTCCATATCGCGGATCTCAACCGTCAGGCTGTTAATCCCCGAACCATGCTGCTCCAGTACCGCCATCAAGCCGCGCGAGAGCGTCCGCTTTTGTGATGGTTCGCGACCCGATAGTAGGCTCAGCTCGACATGAATAAAACTGTTGAGATCGCCCGCCTCACCCACCAGCCAGGCGCGGCACGGGTAACTGCGGGATTTGACGGCCGCGGCTTCAAACAGGCCGCAGCGCAGCAGGCACTGATGTAAGTCTTCCAGTAAGCCGGGGACATTGACCCGCTCCGCAACCGGCTCGGCATATTCCATTACAAGATTCGGCACATTTTCCTCCATGAATATTGCTGGGCTCCATCAGCCCCCCTGTCTACCAGCCACTCACGTTACCCGATCCCCCTGACAGACGCCAAAACCACGGCCGCTTTTTCTATCGCCGATCACGCTCTGTTGTTGCGAGCGCGCAACCGCAAACCACATTTTTTTTAAAATAATCCCTACCAGGAGTTCACTTTTCGCGGTGAAAAAGGTACAACCGGGCACAGAAATGATTTCGGACAGGAAAAATAGCACTGAAAACTGTTATATTTTTTCATTCGCGCGGATACCCAATAGCCTAGTTGTCTGACCGCGTTCAGAGAACTACGCTTTTTGGTATTCTTTTTTACATCAAATTGATTTGGAGAAAAGCTATGCGCCATCCTGTGGTTATGGGTAACTGGAAGCTAAACGGTAGCAAGGAAATGGTATCTGACCTGCTCAAGGGCCTTGATGCCGAACTCAACGGTGTTGAAGGTGTTGACGTAGCGGTTGCTCCACCGGCGATGTACCTGGATCTGGCCGAGCAGCTGATCAGCAAAGCCAGCAACAAAATCATTCTGGGTGCCCAGAACGTGGACGTTAATGCCAGCGGTGCCTTCACCGGTGACATCTCTCCGGAGATGCTGAAAGACTTTGGCGCCAGCCACATCATCATCGGCCACTCTGAGCGTCGTGAATACCACAACGAATCTGACGAGTTCGTGGCCAAGAAATTTGCCTTCCTGAAAGAACACGGCCTGACGCCAGTGCTGTGTATCGGTGAATCTGAAGCGCAGAACGAAGCCGGCGAAACGGTAGCTGTGTGTGCCCGTCAAATCGACGCGGTGATCAACACCCAAGGCGTCGAAGCACTGAACGGCGCGATCATCGCCTATGAGCCAATCTGGGCGATCGGCACCGGTAAAGCAGCTACAGCAGATGATGCCCAGCGCATTCACGCTGCCATCCGTGCCCACATCGCTGAGAAGAGCGAAGACGTTGCGAAGCAAGTGATCATTCAGTACGGCGGCTCAGTGAAGCCAGAGAACGCCGCAGCTTACTTCGCCCAGCCGGACATCGACGGTGCCCTGGTTGGCGGCGCTGCGCTGAATGCTGAAAGCTTTGCTGCCATTGCCAAAGCCGCAGCGGAAGCGAAGAAATAAGCGTCCCGCGATAAGCTTTTGAAAAACCGCCTCCGGGCGGTTTTTTAATACCAATCACAGTAAGTAAGTGATCAGATATAGCGCAGGAAAAATGCTTGAGAACAAGGCAGGATTTTTCGATAAGTAGTTATTCTACAATCAAAAATTCTAACGCAGTTATCGAGCGTTTTAACAAGCTAGGATGACCAGTTATTTACTACGATTGGTATAATACCTCGCTTTTTGAGGCGCTAGACAAAGACACCTGGCGAAAACGCATAAAAAAACCGACGAAGATCGCCGGTTTTCAATGGAGACGAAGCCTGGCTTAAAACAGCTTGTTGGCCAGATCGTACAGATCCGTGCGAACCGGGCGCTTCATGTTCTCAATTGCATCAATGATGTCGTGATGAACCATCTGCTCGTTCTGGATCCCCACGCAACGACCGCCTTCCCCTTTCATCAGCAGCTCAACCGCGTAGGCGCCCATGCGGGACGCCAGGATACGGTCAAATGCCGTCGGCTGGCCACCACGCTGGATATGACCCAGCACAGTCGCGCGGGTTTCACGGCCGGTTTCATCTTCAATATACTTGGCCAGCTCATTGGCATCGGTCATCAGCTCTGTCAGCGCGACAATCGCATGCTTCTTGCCTTTATAGATCCCTTCTTTGATCTTGGCCAGCAGCTGCTCTTTGTTCAGACCGGTTTCCGGGGTAATGATGTACTCACACCCGCCGGCAATGGCCGACATCAGGGTCAGATCGCCACAGTGGCGGCCCATCACCTCAACAATCGAGATCCGCTGGTGAGAAGACGAGGTATCCCGCAGCCGGTCAATGGCATCAATCACAGTATTGAGCGCCGTCAGGTAACCAATGGTGTAGTCGGTGCCTGCCACATCATTATCAATCGTGCCCGGCAAGCCGATGCACGGGTAACCCATTTCGGTCAGCTTCTTCGCCCCCATGTAAGAGCCGTCACCGCCGATCACCACCAGGGCATCAATCCCGTGGATTTTCAGGTTTTCAATCGCCTGGGCACGAACTTTCTCGTCTTTGAATTCCGGAAAACGTGCCGAGCCCAGAAATGTCCCGCCCTTGTTGATCACGTCTGACACGCTTGAACGGCTCAGCTTCTCAATGCGGTTCTGGTGCAGGCCCTGATAACCGTCATACACACCGTACACTTCCAGGCCTTCAGACAATCCGGCACGAACCACACCGCGGATCGCCGCATTCATACCAGGTGCGTCACCACCACTGGTCAAAACACCAATCTTTTTAATCATGGTTACCCTCTGAACTTTGGGAATTGAAAAATCAAATCCGACACGAGTGACCGAGGTTCCCCCTCTCGGTCTCATCAGCACGTTACAGAACTGATGCTCGTGTAAACTGTAACTTTCCTACTAATGTAGGAGTATTACAATTTTGATAAAAACATTTGTTGATTCATGTCACGATCACCTCGGACTCTGGCACCGCTGATCACGGGCTCAGGCCAAGATAAATCAAAACCAATTACATTCGGATGAACAACCAGGCTCCAAAGCGCACAACCCTACATTATGCCCTAAGTATATATCCTGTGATCAGAGCCACCAGCTGCGCGTGAGGGGGAGTGACAACCGTGGGCGAGCTTCTTTTTCATCCATGATAATCACGCCGGCTCCCGGACACTCACTGGGTAATGTTCCGCAGTATAGCTTTTTTACGTTGAAAATTAATAACAAAAAAGGAAGGAATCTGTTTTTCGCGAGGGAAATTTGAGTTTGAGGGATTGAAAGCAGAATCACCGGCCGCAGCAATACTGCGGCCCGGGAAAACTTACTGGTTTTTGTCGGCCCAGCGCTGCTGGCACTCGGCCTGCCGCTCAGCCATCAACTGTCGGTACTGGGTTTTCTGGGCCTCGGTCAGCACACTGAGTATCTCATGACGACTTTCCATCATTGCCACCCGGCGACCCACCTGTTGCTCGACCATGCTCTGCGCCAGCTCGCGCGCCGCAACTTCATCGAAGCTGTCTGCCAACACCAGGGCCTGCATTTGCTGATAATGCGCCCTCATAGGTTCTCGCTGATCCGCAAACCCGGCTTTCATCGCTTCACGTTTGGTCTGGCGCATCGTTTTGAGCTGTTGTTTCTGATCATCGCTCAAATCCAGCTCATACATTAGCTTGCGGCCGCCATCCATGCCGCACCCACCACGGCCCTCACCTTTGCCGTGGTGGCCACCGTAGGCCAGCACTGAAGCCGAACCAATGAGCAGGGGCAGTGTCATCGCCAGCATCATCGTCTTCATCTTTTTCATGTATTCCTCTCCCATCTCGTGGTTTGCAGGTATGGAATAAGCATAACCAGCGCCAGGTAAACTGCTGTCGGCAGAACGTAAAGCTGCGTAAAGCGCCGTGCCCTGACTTGGTTCGGGCGACAAGTTTAGCGATACTGTGACCATCCCGATTCTCCCCCGCGGCCCGGGTCGCGAACAGGCATATAAAAGGTAAGCACCATGACAAACATCCTGCTGGTCGACGATGATACCGAGCTGACGGCATTGCTGACCGACATTCTCGAGCTGGAAGGCTTTACCGTCATTGCCGCCCATAACGGTGAGCAGGGGCTGGCTAAGGTAGACGACAGGATTGATCTGATCCTGCTGGATGTGATGATGCCGGTGATGAACGGCACCGAAATGCTGCGCCGGTTGCGTGAACAGCATCAGACCCCGGTGTTGATGCTGACGGCAAAAGGGGAAGAGATTGACCGGGTGCTGGGCCTGGAGCTGGGTGCAGACGATTATCTGCCCAAACCGTTCAGCGACCGCGAGCTTTTGGCCCGGATGCGGGCGATTTTACGCCGCACCCGCCCGTCGCAGGAGGAGCAACGCGACACTCCCGAGTGCCTGCGCTACCAGGATATAGAGATTTACCCGGGCCGCCAGGAAGCGCTGTGCCAGGGAACCGCGCTGGTCATGACCGGTACCGAGCTGGCGCTCTTAACCCACTTCATTCGCCACCCCGGAACCATCATTGCCAAAGAAGAGCTGAGCCTGCAAGTGCTGGGCAAGCGCCTGACGCCGTTTGACCGGGCGATTGACATGCATGTTTCAAACCTGCGTAAAAAGCTGCCGCCACGCCGTGACGGCAAACCCCGGATCAAAACCCTGCGGGGCAAAGGCTACCTGCTGGTTGAGGCAGCATCACAATGAACCAAACACTTGACCGCTGGCGCGCCGCTGCAACCCGGCATAAGGAGAAGGTGGTAAAACTGCCGCTGCTCTCCAGTCTTTACGGCCGGATTTTTGCGATTTTCTGGCTCACCCTGCTGTTGGTGGTATTAACCCTGGTATTGCTGCCGATCCTCGATCCCCGCACCCAGCACACCATTCCCGAGCCCGATCTGAAACGTTTTCAGGCCTCAGCCGAAAGTGTCGGCTTACGGCTGGCCGATGATCGCGGCCCGCTGTCGCAGCGGCTGCTGCGATTTGCCCATCACAGCCGGCGCAAAGGGTTTCAGCTTTATTTCACCTCAACGGAGGGGGAAATCCTCGCCCCGGACGGGCGCAACAAAGCCCTGCGCAATTTCATCACCATGGCCGACGACCCCACCAAGCCGCGGCAGCGGCTCTACGGACGCTGGATGATGGCCGGGCCGTTTACAATCAGCACCCAGCCGGAGCCGGTGCTGATGTACATCGGCCGGTTCTGGCACCGGCCGCCACCGTTTTTCATTCAGATCCTCGATAAGCCGTTTCAGCTGCTGCTGGTCACCATGCTGGTCAGCACCCCCTTGCTGCTGTGGCTGGCCTGGGCGGTCAGCATCCCGGCCCGGCGCCTGCAACAAGCGGCCGAGCGGGTTGCGACCGGCCAGTTCGAGGCCGATCCGACACTGGAGGCCGGTCCGCGCGAGTTTCGCCAGGCCGGGGCCAGCTTCAACCAGATGGTCCGGGCGATCAACCAGACCATCAGCGGCCAGCAGCGCCTGCTGTCGGATATTTCCCATGAGCTACGCTCGCCGCTGACCCGACTGCGGATGGCAACCGCGCTGGCCAAACGTAAACAGGGCGAGAGCCCGGAGCTGGATAGGGTCGACACCGAGGCTGAGCGGCTGGAGAAAATGATCAGCGAGCTGCTGGAGCTCTCGCGCATGCAGAGTCACGGCCAGGAGCAACGCGAGCACACCGATGCCCGCAGCCTGTGGCAGGAGATGCTGGAAGATGCCCGCTTTGAAGCCGAGCAAAGCCAGAAGCACCTCGACTACGGCGAGCTGGAGGCCTGGCCGCTCAGCGGTAACCCGGGCTTGCTCATCAGCGCCCTGGAAAACGTGGTCCGCAATGCCATCAAGTATGGCCGCGATACCGTTCAGATCCGCTTCACTCCCGGCGCGGCTCAACTGACAATACAGATTGACGACAACGGGGAAGGCGTGCCGGACAATGAACTGAGTGATATATTCCGTCCCTTCTATCGCGTCTCCACCGCCCGGGACCGCAGCAGTGGCGGCACCGGCCTAGGCCTTGCCATTACCGACAGCGCGATTCGCCAGCACAACGGGACCGTGAGCGCCAGCCGCAGCCCCCTGGGCGGGCTGCGGATCTGCATCTCTTTGCCGCTCGACCCGCATCGGCCCTGAGCAAACGAATCAATACATGAAATGGCTTGCCTGCCGGGCGCGGGGGCAGCATTTGCATTTGCGCCCCGCCACCTGACTTGCCACAATGGCGGCACCTTATTTTTCCCTGGCAGAACTATGTTTGATATAGCCTTGTATGAGCCGGAAATCGCCCCCAATACCGGCAATATTATCCGCCTGTGTGCCAACTGCGGTGCCAACCTCCACCTGATTGAACCCCTGGGCTTTGATCTGGAAGAGAAAAAACTGCGCCGCGCCGGGCTGGACTACCACGATCTGGCCCATGTCACCCGCCATGCTAACTTCGAAGCCTTTCTGGCTGCTGTTGGCGAGCGCCGGCTGTTTGCCTGCACCACCAAGGCAACCCAGTTTCACACCCAGGCCGAATTTCAGGCAGGCGATATCCTGCTGTTCGGGCCGGAAACCCGCGGCCTGCCGACTGAAGTCATCAACAGCCTGCCACCGGCGCAGCGCCTGCGGATCCCGATGCACCCCGACAGTCGCAGCCTCAACCTGTCCAATGCCGCGGCGATTATCGGTTATGAAGCCTGGCGCCAGCTGGGCTTCCAGGGCGCAAGCTAACGACCGTGTTCAAGAGCTTGGATCATGGTTGCGCGATCAAAAAAGCGAGAGTGGCCCTCTCGCTTTTTCTTGTTTCGGCCAAGACGAAATATTGGCGCAAAGATCAGTGCTAAATCCCGTCGCCGGCAATAAAGGTCTGCGTCGTGCCGTTGAACTGCTGGTCCATATCCATCGCCGGTTTTTCACTGCTCGGGCGACCGACAACCTTCGCTGGGACCCCGGCGACTGTGGTATGCGGCGGTACCGGGTTGAGCACCACCGAGCATGAGCCAATCTTGGCCCCTTCCCCGACATCAATATTGCCGAGGATCTTGGCCCCGGCACCAATCATCACCCCTTCACGGATCTTCGGGTGACGATCACCGCTTTCTTTCCCGGTCCCGCCCAGGGTCACATCCTGCAGGATCGATACATCATTTTCGATCACCGCCGTCTCCCCAATCACAATCCCGGTGGCATGGTCAAACATGATCCCCTGGCCAATCCGGGCTGCCGGATGCACATCCACCTGACAGGTCACAGAAATCTGGTTTTGCAAATACACCGCCAGCGCCACCCGCTGCTGTTTCCACAGCCAGTTGGCGACCCGATATCCCTGCAGGGCGTGGTAACCTTTGAGGTATAACAGAGGGATCGAGTACATCTCCACCGCCGGGTCACGCTCTACGACTGCCCGGATATCACACGCCGCTGATTCAGTGATCATACAGTCCGCCGCAAAGGCCTCTTCAATCACTTCCCGCACCGCCATCGCCGGCATCGAAGGGGTGGCCAGTTTATTGGCTAGGATATAACTCAATGCCGCCGCTAAGTTATCATGTTTGATAATGGTGGCATGATAGAAGCTCGCCAGCATTGGCTCTTGCTCTGACTGCTGCCGCGCTTCCCGCTTGATCGCCTGCCAGACCTCATGTTGTTGACATTCCCTCACATCATCCTCTGTATCGTCATCAGTTGCCAAACACCCAGCTGATTCACTGCTCAGCTGGCTATCACTTTAGCGCGCTCAGCAAAAAAAACAACGCGAGCCTGAAGGCTCGCGTTGATTGATAGTCACGGATCAGAGCGTACGACAATCACTCGTCTTTTTTCTCACGCGCCAGCAAGGCTTTAGCCGCATCGCGGGCATCTTTACCCTGGTACAGCACCTGATAGATTTGCTCAGTGATTGGCATCTCCACCCCGTAGCGCCGGGCCAGAACCCAGACTTCCTTGGTGTTGCGATACCCTTCGACCACCTGGCCAATCTCAACCTGCGCGGTATCGACATCTTTGCCCTGGCCCAAGGCCAGGCCGAAACGCCGGTTGCGCGACTGATTGTCGGTACAGGTCAGCACCAAATCGCCCAGGCCAGCCATCCCCATAAAGGTTTCCGGCTGCGCGCCCAGCGCTGCGCCCAGGCGGCACATTTCCGCCAAGCCTCGGGTGATCAGCGCGGTGCGGGCATTGGCACCAAAGCCAATGCCATCCGACATTCCGGCGCCAATGGCAATCACATTCTTCACCGCGCCGCCCAATTGCATACCGGTAAAGTCGTTATTGCTGTAGACCCGGAAGGTTTTGCTGCAGTGAATTTTCTCCTGCAGATCACGCACAAACGCCTCGTCCGGTGACGACACCGCAATCGCGGTCGGCAGCCCGGCCGCCAGCTCTTTGGCGAATGTCGGTCCGGACAGCACCGCCAGCGGAATCGCCTCGCCCAGCGCTTCGATGGCCACGTCTTTAAGCAAGCGACCGGTTTCCGGCTCCAGCCCCTTGGTGGCCCAGCAGATCCGCGAATCTTCCCGCAGGAAAGGCTTTACATTCGACAGGACTTCACCAAACACATGGCTCGGCACCACCACCAGCAGATCCCGGCTGGCTTTGACCGCCGCCTCGAGATCCGCCGAGATGATCAGCGAGTCGGGAAACGCAACGCCCGGCAGGAAGGCTTCATTGGCGCGATCCATTTCCAGCTGCGCCATATGCGCCGGATCATGGCCCCACAAGATAACATTGGCCCCGTTACGGGCCAGTGAAATCGCCAGGGAGGTGCCGTAAGAGCCCGCACCCAGCACTGTCATGGTGATCGCTTGATCGACGTTCTGATTCATATCGGCCACGCAGCGAATTAAGCTTCGCTATTTTCAGTGTTTTCCTGCGCTTGGTTTTGCAGGTAGTTCATGAACAGCGCGTCAAAGTTCACCGGGGCCAGGTTCAGCTGCGGGAAGGTTCCTTTCACCACCAGGCTGGAAATCGTTTCACGGGCATACGGGAACAGGATGTTCGGGCAGAACGCACCCAGGCAATGAGCCAGTTGCGGCGCTTCCATGCCAGCGACAGAGAAAATACCACCTTGCTGAACTTCGCACAGGAACGCGGTGTCATCGGCATTTTTCACCGTAACCGTCAGGCGCAGAACCACTTCAAACACACCTTCCCCCAGCTCGCGGCTTTGGGTATCCAGATCCAGTTTCACATCAGGGTTCCACTCTTTCTGGAACATTTCTGGTGAGTTTGGCGCTTCAAAAGATACATCTTTCAGGAAGATACGCTGGATCTGGAAGTTCTGTTGCGCTTCGTTGTTTGCTGCTTCAGCCATGTTTGTGTCCTTTTTCTCTCATTCTCAATTACATGAGATTTTCAAATTCGCAGCCGTGCGCATCAGTCGCCACGGACTACACAAAGGGTCAGGCGGAATGGACGCACCATCCCGCCCGAATACTTATCGCTTGCCTTTACCTGACTTGCTGCGGATCAGCGGCAGGTTGGCTTCATTCCAGGAAATCAGGCCGTCTTTGAGCAGGCTGACTTTTTCGAACCCGGCTTTATGTAACAGGTTAGCGCTTTCTTGCGCAGTCTGGCCTGTTTTGCATACCACAATGATTGGGTCGGATTTGTGCTTTTCAAGCTCAGCAAAGTTTTGCTCTTTGATTTGGCTCGGCAAAATGTGAAGTGCACCCGAAATATGGCCCTGGCGGTACTCATCGCGGCTACGGATATCGATAAAGACACCGTTTTCACGATTGACCAGCGCTGTCGCCTGGTTCGGGGTCACCACGGCATAGCCCGCAGTCTTCTGTTTGACGTACGACGCAATGATCGCCACAACCAGACCGACCCAAATCAGCGATAAGATGGGATTACTTGTAACAAAATCGATATATTGCTGCATGACTTTCGCTCTATTTCTCTCAATATCAGACACCTGAAGCCAGGGCCAGACGCCAGCTTAAATGGACCCTGAGTATACCCGCGGCAACCTTATTGTACAGCAAGCAACAACAATTCCGCGCCATGGCTCACTGGTTCCCGCCATCAGCAGTATACGCGGTAATCAGCCTCTGTTCGGTTCCACCTTTCGGTGAAATTGAAAAAAACTCTCATTCAGGGCTTACACTTCCCGCCAGAAATGAATATATTTTCGCGTAAGAAGATAACAATCCATTTACAGCTTTGTTTGATCCCGGCCTACATTTTGGGCCATTATCTGTAGTAAAATTACAGATTAGCCAGCCCAATTCCCTGAGCCCTCTCCCCGAACGGCCCAGAAGGCTCAGGTAATTGGTCTAAATTAAAACTCAGATTTCTAACTTTACGAGAGGACAAGATATGTCTGCTAAGAAGCCACTGGCTTTAGTGATCCTGGATGGTTGGGGCTACCGCGAAGACAACACCAGCAACGCCATTGCCAATGCCAGCACCCCGGTTCTGGATGGACTGATTGCCAACGAACCGAGCACACTGATTTCTGCCTCAGGCATGGATGTGGGTCTACCGGACGGCCAGATGGGGAACTCTGAAGTGGGCCACACCAATATCGGTGCCGGCCGCGTGGTGTACCAGGACCTGACCCGCATTACCAAATCCATCGCTGATGGTGAGTTCCACCACAATGAAGCCCTGGTCAACGCCATGGACAAAGCGATCAAGGCCGGTAAAGCCGTGCACATTATGGGCCTGATGTCGCCGGGCGGTGTTCACAGCCATGAAGATCACATTGCCGCAGCCGTGGCCATGGCTGCCGAGCGTGGCGCCGGGAAAATTTACCTGCATTGCTTCCTGGACGGCCGTGACACACCACCACGCAGCGCCCAGGCATCGCTGGAGCGTTTCGACGCCTTGTTTGCCAAACTGGGTAAAGGCCGCACTGCATCGCTGGTGGGCCGCTACTACGCGATGGACCGGGACAACAACTGGGACCGGGTCGAGCAGGCCTATGATCTGCTGACCGCGGCCAAGGCAGAGTTCACCGCAGACAGCGCCGTGGCAGGTCTGGAAGCGGCGTATGCCCGTAACGAAAACGACGAGTTCGTCAAAGCGACCGTGATCCGCGCTGAAGGTCAGGATGACGCCGCCATGGTCGATGGCGATGCCGTGATCTTCATGAACTACCGTGCCGACCGTGCCCGTCAGATCACCCGCGCCTTTGAAGCCGACTTTGCCGGCTTCGAGCGGGCTCAGTTCCCGCAACTGGCTGATTTCGTGATGCTGACCCAATATGCGGCCGACATTAACCTGTCGATCGCCTTCCCGCCGGAGAGCCTGGAAAACACCTTGGGTGAGTGGCTGTCGAAACAAGGCAAGAAGCAGCTGCGGATTTCTGAAACCGAGAAATACGCCCACGTCACCTTCTTCTTCAACGGCGGGGTCGAGGCCGAGTTTGACGGCGAATCACGCCAGCTGGTTGCCTCACCGAAAGTAGCGACTTACGATCTGCAGCCGGAAATGAGTGCACCGGAGCTGACTGACAAACTGGTTGCAGCCATTAAAGGCGGTGAATTTGACACCATTATCTGTAACTACCCGAATGGTGACATGGTCGGCCACACCGGTGTTTACGACGCTGCAGTGAAAGCCTGTGAAGCCGTTGACAGCTGCATCGGCCGTATTGTCGAGGCCATCCGCGAAGTGGACGGTCAGCTGCTGATCACCGCGGACCACGGCAATGCCGAGATGATGGTCAACCCGGAAACCGGGGGTATCCACACCGCGCACACCAACCTGCCGGTCCCGCTGATCTACGTCGGCAGCAAGGCGCTGACCCTGAAAGAGGGCGGTAAGCTGTCTGATCTGGCGCCGACCATGCTGGCCCTGTCCGATCTGGAAATCCCGTCAGAGATGTCTGGTCAGGTGCTGTTTGATCTGAAATAATCCCTGCTATGCGGGATCAGATCAAACGCCTCACCCAACTGCTCCGCGCCAGTGCTTTCAGCACTGGCGCTTTACTATGCCTGACATTTACCCCGCCGGCGCTGTCGGCCAGCCAGCAACAGCTCGACGGCGTCAAACAGGAAATCTCCCGTCAGCAAAACCAGTTGAGCAGCAAGCAGAAAAAAATCAATACCCTGCAGCAATCGCTCAAGCAGCAAGAGCTGGCGATTGCCGCGACGGCAAAAAAGATCCACCAGGCAGAAGCAACAGTCCGCACCCTGGCGCGCTCAATTCAGGCCCTGCAGCAAGAACAGCAGGCGCTGTTGCAGCAACAGTTGGGCCAGCAGGAGATGCTGAAAGAGCTGCTCAACACCCACTACCGTCAGGGGAAAAGCAGCCAGCTCGCTACCTTGCTCAGCGGAATGGATCAGGACCGGCTGGATCGCATGACCGTCTATGCCGAGCGACTCAGCCAGGCCCGGGCCCACACCCTGGATGACCTGGCCGCGACCAAGACCGAGCTGCAGCTCAAAACCCATCAACTGTCTCAGCAGCGCCAGCAACAACAGGATCTGCTTGCCCAGCTTACCGATGAAAAGCGCCGGCTGGAGCGCGAGCAGCAGCAGCGGCAAAAAACGGTCCGCACCATCAAGGGTCAGCTCAAATCAGATACCCGTTACCTGTCTGAGCTCAAAAACAATGAAAAGCGCCTGGTGGCGGAGATAGCCAAGGCCAAGGCCGCCGCAGAAGCGGCACGCCGGGTGGCAATGAACGGGCTGGCCGGACAAAAAGGCAAGCTGCCCTGGCCGGTCAAAGGTACGATCCGCCATCGCTATGGCAGCCCGCTGCAGGGTGAATTACGCTGGAAAGGGATGGTGATCAGCAAGCCCAAGGGCAGCCAGGTCAATGCCATCTACGGCGGCAAAGTCGTCTTTGCCGACTGGCTACGCGGCTATGGTCTGATGGTCGCGATTGATCACGGCAAAGGCTACATGAGCTTTTACGGCTATAACCAGACTTTGCTGAAAAAGGTCGGCGATACAGTGCAACCAAGCGAGGCTATTGCGCTGGTAGGCGACAGCGGCGGCCAGGAGACCTCGGCGCTTTATTTTGAGATCCGCCGCAAGGGGACCGCCCTCGATCCACAAAGCTGGCTGACGAGGTAACCAATACGGGAGCTGAACAGGAATGCAACGGATTGCAATTTGGGTTTCTCTGCTCTGGGGATTATGGTTGCCGGGCCCGCTGGCTGCTGCACGGCTGGCCATTGTCATTGACGATCTCGGTTACCAGGCGATGCCCGCGGAACTGGCCCGCCTGCCAGCAGAGATCAGCATCTCGATTTTGCCCGACACCCCTTATGATCTGAATACTGCCTACCTGGCCCGGGGGCAGCAGCGAGACATTCTGCTGCATATGCCGATGGAGCCTGCACACGATGCCCCGCTCGAACAGACCACCCTGACTCTGGCGATGTCGCGCCACCGCTTACAAACCACGCTACGCCACGCCCTGAGCCGGGTTCCGCATGCCGTGGCGATGAATAACCATATGGGCAGTGCCCTAACCCAGAATGCCAGGGCAATGGATTGGGTGATGGAGGTTCTGCGTGAGCGGGGCCTGTACTTTCTCGACAGCCGCACCACAGCAAAATCGGTCGCCCTCAGGCGCGCCAGCCTTCAGGGCGTCGGCGCCCTGCGCCGCCATATTTTTCTCGACCACCAGAAAACCCCGGCGTTTGTCCGCCGCCAGCTCCGACAGGCGATCCGACGCGCTCAGCGCGACGGCTATGCCATTGCCATAGGCCATCCCTACCCGGAGACCCTGAGCACCCTGGCCGAGCAACTCCCGACACTGGCCGAGCAGGATGTCCGGCTGGTCCGCCTGTCCGAGCTGTATCTTTAAACCAAATCACCCGCCAATCGAGCCGAATTACTCATTCCGGGCCACCTGCTCACAGTAGTGTAACTCCAACGCCTGGACCTGCGTCCTGCCTTTCTCCGTAGTCAGCGGGCGCACAATGCTGAGCATCTGCAACACGCCCTGGTAAATCACCGCCTTGGTAATTTTGGCTCCGGCTGCCTGGGTTGTCTGGTAACAGATCCAGCTCGAGGCAACCAGCTTCAAGATATTAGCCAGGCTGAGTAACTCGGCATCATCCAAATCGAGCAAGCCGCTGGCCCGGAAACTCTTCATCATTGCCATAATATTGCTGTGCAACGACTCCTGAGCTGCCAGGTATTTCTGCTGCAACTCAGGATCCCGACGCAGGATATCCGGCAAATTGGCATAGAAGAACCGGTAACGCCACATCAGCATGAACACAGAATCCAGATAACCCAATAAATTATCAGCGGTTACGGTCGCCTCAGCTTGGGGCTGGAAACGAATCCTCAAATCCTGAGCGTATTCATCAAAAATACTGTGTATAATCTCTTCTTTATTGCGAAAATGATAATACAGATTGCCGGGGCTGATCCCCAGATGAGCGGCAATATGGTTCGTGGTTATGTTTGGCTCACCGCTTTCGTTGAAAAGCGCCAGTGCTGCCTGAATAATTCTATCGCGGGTCTTCATTTGCTTCTCACTATCGTCACCCGAGGGCAATGATGTAATGTTATCACAAGAGTATTCATCGCGGTGGCAGTGATGCGGCCGTGGTCCCAATGCATCAAACACGGGAATGAGCATGATTATTGTAACTGGTGGCGCCGGTATGATCGGCAGCAACATTGTCAAAGCGCTGAACGAGCAAGGTCGCAACGATATTCTGGTGGTCGACAACCTCAAAGACGGCACCAAGTTCGCCAACCTGGTTGACCTCGATATCGCCGATTACATGGATAAGGAAGACTTCATCACCCAGATCATGGCCGGCGATGAGTTCGGCCCGATTGATGCCGTATTTCATGAAGGCGCCTGCTCTGCAACCACGGAGTGGGACGGCAAATACATGATGCTGAACAATTATGAATATTCAAAGGAGCTGTTGCACTACTGCCTGGAGCGTCAGATCCCGTTCCTGTATGCGTCTTCTGCTGCCACGTACGGCGGCCGCGACCATGATTTCATCGAAGAAAAACCGTATGAAGGTGCCCTGAACGTCTACGGCTACTCCAAGCAGCAATTTGACAACTACGTCCGTCGCCTGTGGCAGGATGCCGAGGCCCACGGTGAAACCCTGTCGCAGATCACCGGCTTTCGCTACTTCAACGTTTACGGGCCGCGCGAGCAGCATAAAGGCAGCATGGCCTCGGTCGCATTCCACCTCCATACCCAGCTCAGCAAGGGCGAAAACCCGAAACTGTTCGAAGGCTCGGACAGCCTCAAGCGCGACTTTGTCTACGTCGGTGATGTCTGTAAAATGAACCTGTGGTTCTGGGAACAAGGTGTCTCCGGCATCTTCAACTGCGGCACCGGCAAAGCCGAGTCTTTCACTGAAGTCGCCAAAGCCGTGGTGAAATACTACGGTAAAGGGGAAGTGGAAGAAATCCCGTTCCCGGAGCACCTGAAAGGCCGCTACCAGAAATTTACCCAGGCCGATCTGACCAAGGTCCGCGCCGCCGGTTATCCGCACGAATTCAAGTCGGTTGCCGAAGGCGTGGCGGAGTATATGGCCCTGCTGGATAACTAACAACCACAAAGCAACCGCTCAGCGGCACATCTTCCAACAGGTGCGTCGCTGACTCGCAGAAAGAAAAGATGTAATGACGATACCTACTTTTGTGGTCAGCCTTGCTCGCTCCTCTGACCGCCGGCAACAAATGCAAGCTGTCTTGGAACAGGCTGGCATTCCGTTTGAGTTTTTTGATGCCATCGACGGTACCACCTCTGCAGCGTTTCGCTACAGCGAAAAAGCCGCTCCAGAAATCACATTCAAGCGTAAAGGTTATCACCTTACCCCTGCGGAAGTGGCTTGCTTTGCCAGTCATTATGCCCTTTGGGAGAAGTGTGTTGATCTGGGTGAGCCGATTCTGATCCTGGAAGATAACATTTCCATATGCTCAGATTTAAAAAGTATCCTCACCGCAGTCATGCCATACATCGCGCAGTGCCAGTTTATTAAACTGACGGCCACGCATCCCAGAAAGTACAGCGCGAAGTTCAAGCTCTCAAAAACCCACTCCATCGGCCTCTATCATAAAGGGACCGCCGGCACAGGTGGCTACATTATTACCCCGACCGCCGCGAAAAGCTTTCTGGAAAACGCGCAGCAATTTATTGAACCAATTGATGATTATGTCGAAAAGACGTGGCGCCACGGAATCAAGGCATATCATATTTACCCGTCAGTCCTTGAACGCTCACCGGCCCAATCGACCATCGGGAACTGCAGGAAACAAAAACAGGCCGTCGGGCTGTGCCACAAACTGTACATGGAAAGTTTCAGAGTTTATGAAACCTTGATGAGAAAGCTGACAAGCCTGACGTAGGCGATCAACCGCAACCCATGACACCACAGATCATTAGAGCGCTCCAGAATGCAACTTGACGTACGATTAAAGCAGCTGCTTGATTCCAAAGGATTTTGCCTGGCCATGCTATGCTGCGTAATTGGCTATATCCTATTTAAACGCTCATACCGGGATGTTGGGGACGTTTTTCAAACCCTCTTTATACTGGCATCTGTCGCCGCATTATTTGTCGACCGCAAGCAGCTTTTTAAAGACAAAATGCTGTGGGCGCTGGGTTTCGCCATCATCACGCAACTCCTCAGCTGGGCGAACGCTTTGATCGACATCCCTGACTTAGCTTACCCATCGCCGCACATCGCTGATCTCGCCGATCTGTTTATTTTTATTTTTGTCGCTTACTGGCTCAAAGGCACTTTACTCAATGTTTATCTGTCGTGGTGGGCATTATGCCTGGGAATGTTGCTCGCGTTTTACAGCCATTCGGATATTACGCAACAAGTATTACTTGGGTTAGAAGGGGTCCGGATTGACTTTAATATTATCAATGCCCAGCACCCGGCGATGTACAGCGGCGTCGGTTTCCTGCTGTCCTCTTTCTTCTTCATGAAATACCTGTGTCTGAGCATCCGGGCTCAAACAGCCAAAAATATCGCCCTGCTCTGTTCGGCAACACTGCTGCTGGTGGCTTTCACCTTCGTCGTGGTGACCACTCAATCACGCCAGGTCTGGGTGGCCCTCCTTGCGGCCTATGTACTGGGCACCTTGCTCTATTCCATCTTACATCAAGAAAAAATAAATAAGCTCATTCTTGTCGGAGCCTTTTCCCTGCTTGGCCTGGCGTTTTATACCTATGCCACTATCCCTTTAGTCCATGACAGGGTGCAGCAAGAAATGAACACAGCAACCACCATCATCACCAATGGTGATATCTCCAAGATCCCATTTAACAGTGCCGGGACCCGGCTACACCTTTGGCATGAATCCCTCAAATGGATCAAAGAAAGGCCGTTGTTGGGTAGCGGTTACAATAGCAAGGTCACTGTCATTCAAAATGCGCAGCATTTTCCAGCACATATCAGGCAGCACTTCACCCACCTCCACAACTCACATATTGAGTTGCTGGTATCTTACGGTCTCGTGGGATTGCTGCTGATGTACGGGGTGTTTGCGTGGGTGGTCCGTGCCGCTAGCGTAGCCCCTGAAAAGCGGGGCATCAATGAAGTTTTGCTGATCTCTGCCATGTTCACGGTTTACTGGCTGACGGTGAACCTGTTCGAATCTTTCTTTTTCTCTAATAATGGCCAGTGGATTCATAATGTTATGCTGGGTAGTTGTTATACCTTCTACCTCACGTATAAACTGAGCCCTTTGCAATCAAAAGAGCCGATACCTCATGATTAAGCAAATCCACGCGATCTGGCTTGGCCACCAAATGCCGCCGTTGGCCTTTGCCTGCCTGGATGACTGGCAGAAGCAAGGCTATGAGTTTACCTTGTGGACCGAGAATGACCCGCTCATCAAACAATGGATAGCAGGCTGCGCATTTGCCCGGGAATGTTACGATAGGGGGCTATATGCCTTTGTCACAGATTACCTGCGCCTGAAAATACTGCAGCACGCAGGGGGCCTGTACCTGGATGTTGACGTCACGATCCAGCAGGACCCTTTTCCGCTGTTTGAAAGCTGCAAGTTTTCCGTCGGCTACGAGTCTGACACTATGCTGGGAACCGCATCCATATACGCAGAGCCGGATTCTATCGTGCTCAACACCCTGGTTGAATTCTATGAAAACGGCATTTATCAGTCTCCGCTGTATATGGGCCCGGGGATCATGACCCATTTTTTGATCGAACAAGAGCTGAGCAAAGCAGAGCCTTGCCACCTCTACCCTGTTGAATATTTCTATAATTATCAGGGAGAGCCGATGCACTTTGACAAACCAGCCAATGCTTACTTAACGCATTGGTTCCAACATAGCTGGAGAAAGTCTAAAGGCCTGGTTTTCCTGAAATCCAAGCATTTGGGTTTATGGGGAAAGCTATATGTCTGGCAAAAATACTTTTTCCGGGCATCCTAGAAAGGCCCCCAAAGAGGACGGGAGCAGCCCCTGAGTAGACGCCTGGGAACAGACCACTGACCTCTGAATGTTCGTGCTCTCTTTCCCCGTTGTTTTCTGGATCATAAAATAACAACAATACCGCATCGAGTTTGGTATTCACTCCTCTTGCTCTTGGCAAATGTGGAGGGGCTCCTGGCTGGCATTCCGCCAGTATCTCCGGCTCGGTGTTCACAACCTGACTGATTGTGTAAAGAGCAGTGTCGTATGAAAATTTTGATTATCGGCCCTTCCTGGGTTGGCGATATGGTGATGTCACAATGCTTATACATCACCCTTAAACAACAGTACCCGGACGCTGAGATCGATGTCCTGGCCCCGGCTTGGTGTAAGCCCATTCTGGAGCGCATGCCGGAAGTGAATCAGGCCATTGAAATGCCGATTGGCCATGGCGAGTTTAACCTGCGCGGACGCTACCGGCTGGGGAAACAGCTCAGGGCAAACGGCTATACGCATGCTTATATTCTGCCGAATTCAGCAAAATCAGCCCTGATCCCTTTGTTTGCCGGGATCCCGATCCGTACAGGCTGGAAAGGCGAAAGCCGCTATGGTCTGCTGACCGATCTTCGCGCCAACAAAAAAGCTTTCGGCCTGATGATCGAACGTTACTGCGCACTGGCCTATCCAAAATCAGAGATGCACGGCAGTGACGCCTTGCCACCTTTGCCCTATCCGGCACTCACCGTAGATTCCGAGCACCAGCAACGGGCAATGGCGCGGTTGGGGCTCACAAGTGAGCGTCCAATTATCGGCTTATGCCCGGGGGCAGAATTTGGCCCGGCCAAGCGCTGGCCGGAGCAGCACTATGCCCAGGTTGCCGAAGCCATGATTCAACAGGGTTACCAGGTCTGGTTGTTCGGTTCGGGCAAAGATCAGTCTGTCACCGGTGCCATCAAAAGCATTCTGCCAGAATCAGCTCAAGCGGCGTGCCATAATTTAGCCGGACAGACGAATCTCATCGAAGCGGTAGACTTGCTGGCCGCCTGTGATATCGTCGTGAGTAATGATTCCGGGCTGATGCATGTTGCTGCGGCGGTTGGCTGTAAAGTCGTAGCGGTCTATGGCTCGACATCACCTGACTATACCCCGCCTCTGTCAAAGCAGGTTGCCATCGTGCATACCGATATCGAATGCCGCCCATGCTTTCAGCGCGAATGCCCGTACGGCCACCTGAAATGCCTGAAAGAGCTTCCCGCAAGCAAGGTGACCCAGGCAATCGAGGGGTTTGGTGCATAAGCTTTGCAAGAAGCCGCCAAATTATCACTGGTAAAACAATGTCGAGCTGAGTAACTTCATGGCGAATCCATATAAGAACAGCAAACTTGCCTTTTATACAACCAATACACTACGCGGGCTGATTCCAGCCCGCTTTTATCAGTCCAAGCTTGCTGCAAAATTGCAACATATTGAAAAGGTTGAACAAGGTGATATCAATCGACGTGTCAACTACTATCTGAAGCATACCGAACCGTTCTCGTTAGATCCTGCGCGCGCCGTCGCGATAGGCAACTATAAGAAAAAAAAACAAAGCGCCTATTACTTTGATCTCAAAGAGTACCTCGTTTATTTCCCAAAACATCTCAAGGTTGCTTACCGCTTCGGCGATGAGACCCAGGTTGAAAGCCACCCTTTTCTGGTCAAAGCGCGACCCATCGCCGGTGACAATGCCAACTCAGTTTTGTTTAAACTGAATAAAGTTCGGCACTTTAACTTCATCACCGACCCGCTTCCGTTTACGGAAAAAAAAGACCAACTTGTCTGGCGCGGTGGCGCGTATATGCCGCACCGGCGGCAATTCATCGAAGCGTTCTATAACCATCCGCTCTGCAATGTCGGACAGACCAATAAGCCGGCCGAAGATGTCCCCTGGCAAAAGGACTTCATGAGCATCGAAGCGCAGCTCCAGTACAAGTTTATTCTGTGTATTGAAGGCAATGATGTCGCTACCAACCTCAAGTGGGCGATGTCTTCCAACTCCCTGTGCCTGATGACCCAACCCAAATTTGAAACCTGGTTTATGGAAGGGACGCTCCAGCCCGGGGTGCACTATGTTGAAGTCAAAGAGGACTATTCGGATTTAGAAGAAAAGATCCGTTACTATTCCGAGAACACGGATGAAGCCCAGGCGATTATCGATAATGCGCATGCGTATGTGGCACAGTTTCAGGACAAAGCCCAGGAAGATCTTATCGCCCTATTGGTGCTGAAAAAGTTCTTTGAACTGTCCCAACAGTCTTTTTAACACCCGATATGGCCATGGGGAGTGAACCTCAGGCCGTATTCAGATTTTCAGTACCGGACATGATACTCAAACAACTCTACAGTCTATTACTTTATCTTGCTGCGCCTGCGCTGCTGTTGAAGCTCTACCGTACACAGCCGGGGAAGCCTACGGTCGGCAAACGCTGGCCTGAGCATTTTGGCTGGACCCCGCCGCCCAAAGCGGACCACCCCGTCTGGATTCACGCTGTATCTGTCGGTGAAACCCTGGCCGTCACGCCGCTCATCAAGCAGCTCAAAGCCACCCATCCGACGCTTCCGATTCTGCTGACAACCACAACCCCGACCGGGGCCGAGCAGGCAGCAAAACTGGGCGAGCTGGTAGAGCATCGCTACATGCCGTTGGACTTTTCCTGGGCTGTCAAGCGCTTCCTGCAGATCGTCCGCCCACGGGCGCTGTATATTATGGAAACCGAGCTGTGGCCCAATACCTTAGCCGCCACCCATGATGCAGGGATCCCGATCACCGTGATGAATGCCCGGCTGTCAGAACGCTCCTGCCAGCGCTATGCCAAAGTGCAGTCACTGTTTACCCAACTGGCCAGACACATCACCCGCGTACTTTGCCAGCACCAGGATGATGCCGCTCGCTTTGCCCGGCTCGGGCTACGGCCTGAACAACTCTGTGTCACCGGCTCCATCAAATTTGATATCACCCCGGCGGTCGACCTGCCTGAACAGGCCGCATCTTTGCGCCAGCAACTCGGCCGCAAACGCCCAATCTGGATTGCGGCCAGCACCCACCGCGGTGAAGACGAACAAGTGCTCCAGGCCCACCAAACGCTGATGGCTCAGTATCCGGAAGCACTGCTGATCCTGGTTCCCCGTCACCCGGAGCGTTTCCATCCAGTGTTCGAGCAGTGCCAAAGCCAGGGGTTTACAGTGGTTCGCCGGACCAGCCGGCAACCTGTCGCGGCTACCACCCAGGTTTATCTGGCCGATACCATGGGCGAAATGATGCTGCTGCTGGCCAGCAGCGATGTCGCCTTTATTGGCGGCAGCCTGATCGGTGATCGGGTGGGTGGCCACAACTTGTTAGAGCCGGCTGCCCTGGCCCGGCCGGTACTGACCGGCCCGAGTTATTTCAACTTTACCGATATCACCCAACAGCTGATTGCCGCCGAAGGTGCGGCCATTGTGGCCAACAGCGAGCATCTGGCCCAGCAACTGATAGCTTTGTTTGCGCAGCCGGTGTTGCAAGCCCAAATGGGTCAAGCAGCATTAGCCGTCGTTCAGCGCAACCAGGGGGCGCTGTCCCGCACCCTGGCAGCTTTGGATCTTCCTGACAACTAATACCAATCGTAGTCAATAAGGGGTCATTCTAGCTTGTTAAATTACTCGATAACTGCGTTAGAGTTTTTGATTGTAGAATAACCACTTATCGAAAAATCCTGCCTTGTTCTCAAGCATTTTCCCTGTGCTATTTCTGATCACTTACTTACTGTGATTGGTTTAATGCCGTACTCAGCCTGCCTCTGGCGGGCTGATCGCCTTCGCTTGATACCCAATCAGCAACCATTGCCAGGCTTGCGCGTCCCAACGGATCCCGGCTTTCGCAACCTCTTTGACAAAGGAGCGATGCAGGCGGTCGAGGTTACCCTGCTGCCAACCCTCGCCGGTTGCCAGGTGACACTTATCGAAGTCGATCAACCAAACCTGCTGCTCGGCGTCCAGTAAAATGTTGTGCGCATTCAAATCAGTATGACAGACACCGCACCCATGCATCCGGGCAATCATCTGCCCGATCTGCTCCCAACGCTCCTGAGGTAAAGGTTCATGCTGTAAGAGCGCCACCAAGTCCCGGGCACCTGCAACTTTCTCGGTCAACAAATCAGCCTGATACAACCACCCTTTTTTTCGGACCCGGGCCGCCACCGGCCTCGGTACATTCACCCCGGCACCAGATAAATGCTGGAGCAGCCGCAACTCCGCAAGACTGCGAGTTTTCTCCCAGCCGGTAAACCAGTAATGATCCCGCACCAGGCGGCCAAACAGACCACCCCGGTAATAATGGCGCAGCGCCATCTCCAAGCGCTTCCCACGCACAAACCAGGTGGTTCCCCGCCCGGAGGCACTACCAATGACCGCTCCCTGCTGCTGCCAGTACATCGGCTCTAAACACTGTTGAGGGGGCTCAGCCAGAAGCTCGGGATCATAAACGATCCGGTCATTGTCATATTCCAGTACTTGCACGATCGTTTTCCGCCAAACTAAAAGGTGGTATTTTACAATTCTCACCGCCCTATGCATAATTCAACCTTGTCTGATCATCAACGAGCATCATGGTCTTATTTTCTTCTGCCCCCAAATCGCTGTGTATCCTGCGCCTGTCTGCCATTGGCGATGTGTGCAATACCATTGCTATGGTCCAGGCCATTCAACGCCAATGGCCATCGACAAAAATCACCTGGATCACCGGCAAAGTAGAAGCCAAACTCATCGAAGGCTTACCGGGCATCGACACGGTCGTGTTTGATAAGCAGCAGGGGTGGCGAGGCTACACCCGACTGTGGCAACAGCTTCGTGGTGAACGCTTTGATGCCTTATTGCACCTGCAAACTGCGCTTCGTGCCAGTATTGCCACCTTGGGGATCCGCGCCAGATACAAACTGGGCTTTGATGCCGAACGCGCCAGCGACCTGCAGCAATTCTTTACCAATACCAAAGTTCCTTCGCCACCCAGCACGCACGTCCTGGATGGCTTCATGCAATTTGCCGCCACCCTCGGGGTTCGCGATCTGACACCAAGCTGGCATATTCCGCTCGATGAGGCCGACAAGCTCTGGGCGAGTCAGCATCGTGCCCATGACAAAGTCCTGGTGATCACCCCGGCAGCCAGTAAAGCCTATAAAAACTGGACAGCCGAAGGCTATGCCGTCTTGGCAAATCATGCCCATCAACAGGGCTTTCAGGTGGTCCTGGCCGGCAGCCCGGCCGCGATTGAGGTCGAACTAGGCCAGGCGATTGAGCAGCAGGTGGATTTTCCGATCACCAACCTGATTGGCCAGAGTAGCCTGAAGCAGATGTTGGCCCTGCTGGCGCAGGCCACCTTGGTGTGTGCACCGGATACCGGCCCGGCTCATATGGCCGTTGCCGTCGGCACCCCGGTTCTGGGCCTGTATGCTCACCACAATCCCAAACGAACCGGGCCTTATCGTTATCTTCCTTACGTTGTCAGCGTTTATGACGAATGTATTCAGGCAGAAACCGGTAAAGCGCCGTCTGAGCTGGCATGGCGAACCCGGGTCAAAGACGAAGCGGCCATGGCGAACATCACATCTGACCAAGTCATCACGATGTTTAACCAGCTATGCCAAGACCTGAATCGATAAGTGAGCGGTTTTACATTCCCGATCCCGGTCGGCATAATCAATCGTCAGGGCCTTAAATAACGCCCATTTCTAAGATACGACAATTGGAAACCAATGGACCTACATGCATCCCCTAGCACCCTCGGCGTGCTTATGATCGTCAAAAACGAAGCCAAACACCTCGCGGCCTGTTTGGATACCGTTGCTGAATGGGTTGATGAAATCGTGATTGTCGATTCCGGCAGCACAGATGATACAGAAACCATCGCCAGACAATACACGGATAAGTTTTACCGCTATGACGACTGGCCCGGCTTTGGCCCCCAGCGCCAGCGGGCACAACAGCACATGACAACCGAATGGGTGCTCGCCCTGGATGCTGATGAACGGGTCACACCAGAGCTAAAAGCAGAGATCCAACAGGTCGTCGCGCAGAATCAGCCCAACCAGGCGTATCTGGTCAACCGGCTCAGCGACGCATTTGGTAAAACCATCCATCACTCCGGCTGGTCCCCGGACTGGGTCCTACGGCTATACCGTCGCCAGGACACCCGCTACAACGATGCCCTGGTCCATGAAAAAGTTCTGACGCAAGGCCTTACGGTCAACAAGCTCAATGGCCGCCTGCTGCATTTCACCTACGACCATTTACATCACTACCTGGCGAAAACCACGGGTTATCTGAAAGCCTGGACTGATGAGCGAGAAGGCAAGAAAAAAGCCGGCCTGGGCTCTGCCCTCGTTCATGCCTTTGCCAGCTTTTTTAAGATGTACATCTTAAAGCGAGGCTTCCTGGATGGGAGACACGGTTTCATTCTGGCATGGCTCAGCATGCATTCGACCTTCGTCAAATATATTGATCTCTGGCTACGAGATTATCAAAAAGAGAGAAATCAATGAAAGTCGCTCTTATTATTACAACTTATAACTGGAAAGAAGCCTTGAAGGCTGTGCTGGACAGTGTAAAGCGCCAATCTGAGCTCCCGGATGAGGTTATTATTGCTGATGATGGCTCACGGGAAGACACAGCCGAACTGATTCAGGCTTATCAGCAGGATTTCCCCTGCTCATTGATTCACTCCTGGCAACCAGATAATGGGTTTCAACTAGCGATGAGCCGAAACCGTGCGATTGCGAAGACCCAGGCGGACTACATCATTATGATTGATGGCGATATTGTGATGTCCCCAGACTTTATCCGCTCTCACAAGCGGGCAGCCAGAGCTGGCTTTTTCGTTCAGGGTGGACGGGTTCTGGCCAGCGACCTCACCAGCCAACAGATCATGCATCAGAATCTCATCCCAAATATCTTCACGCCAGGGATCAAAAATCGACACAATTGCATCAGCAATGCCTGGCTTAGCCGATTATGCTCATATGAGCGTAACAACGATGCCTCAACGCGCGGTTGTAACATGGCGTTCTGGCGTTCAGATCTGATTAAAGTAAATGGCTTTAATGAGGACTTTGTCGGCTGGGGTCGTGAAGATAGTGAATTTGTCCACCGGATGCTGAATTCTGGTAAAAAGCGCCTGTATCTGAAGTTTGCCGGTGTCGGCTACCATCTCTACCATGATGAAAGCTCAAGAGCATCATTGGCCAAAAACGACGAGATCCTTGAAAAGACCATTCACCATAAACTGACTCGCTGTGACAACGGCATCTCTCACTTTTTGGATACCAACCCATGACAACACGTGTAATCTACCCCGGCACTTTCGACCCCATTACCAACGGCCACCTGGATCTGATCGAGCGTGCTGCCGCGATGTTCGATCACGTGATTGTCGGCATTGCCTTCAGCCCGAGTAAAAAACCCCTGTTTGACTTAGAAGAGCGGGTTACCCTGGCCAAAGCCGTCACCGCCCATCTGAACAACGTCGAAATCGTCGGCTTTTCCGGACTGCTGGTTGATTTTGCCAAAGAATACCAGGCCAATGTGCTGGTACGGGGGTTGCGTGCGGTGTCGGACTTTGAATACGAGTTTCAGCTGGCCAACATGAACCGCCGCCTGATGCCCGAGCTGGAAACCGTCTTCCTGACCCCGGCCGAAGAGAACTCCTTTATCTCCTCAACCATCGTCAAAGAAGTCGCCCTGCACAAAGGCGATGTGAGCCAGTTCGTCTCACCATCGATTGCGACAGCCCTGGAGCAGAAGCTACACGGCTAACCCTTCGCCTGATGCCGAAAAAGCGCGTCTTTTTCGGCAGGCTACTTCTGGCAATCGCTGCAATAGACCGTGGCCCGCTGGCCGATTTTCACCTCGCTGAGCGGCTTGTCACAACGCGGGCACGGCTGACCGGCTTTCCCGTATACCAGTAACTCCTGGGCAAAGTAGCCCGGCTTACCGTCAGCTTGCTTAAAATCTTTCAGGGTCGTCCCGCCCTGCTCGATCGCAAACGCCAGCACCGCTTTGATTTCCGCCACCAGCTTCTCCAGCCGCTGCCGGGAAACCTGCCCGGCCGCCCGCTTCGGGTGGATCCCGGCGCTGAACAGCGATTCATTGGCGTAGATATTGCCAACCCCGACCACCACCTGGTTATCCATGATCAGCTGTTTAATCGCCGTGCGTTTGCCTTTGGCCTTCTCAACCAGGTATTCAGCGGAAAATGCCGCATCCAGCGGCTCCGGACCCAGTTTGCCCAGCACCTGATGCATAGCATCCGCAGGCTGTTGCCACAGCCAGGCACCAAACCGACGGGGATCGTTATACCGCAGCACTTCGCCGCTGGCGAGCACCAGATCAACATGGTCGTGCTTTTGCGGCGGCATATCGGCCGGCAGCACCCGTAGGTTGCCCGACATCCCGAGATGGACAATGGCATAACCGATATCGGTCTCCAGCAACAGGTATTTAGCCCGGCGACTCACCCGGCGGATCACCTGCCCTTCAATCTGCCGGATCTCGGCCGGCACCGGCCAACGCAGTTGCGGATTGCGCACCACGATCCGGCTCACCGTCTGACCGACCACATGGGGGGTGATCCCCATCCGGCTCACTTCAACTTCAGGTAACTCTGGCATTTTTGCTTCCAATCATCTCTCGTTATTCATTGTGGCTTCACAGGAAACAGGTAGGCTTCATCAACAGTCACCGCCAGCCAGTGCCCTTGCCAGTTCCGTAGCAGCCAGAACTGAGGCAATTGGTAGTACGTCACCCGGACCGGCTCCTGGACAGACGCCAGCCAAATTTCCGCGGTTCTCGGCGCACTCAGTTGCGGTTTGAGCTGCGCCATCACCGCCTCATCAACCCGCGTACCGCTCAGCGTCTGCCAGTGTGTGATCAGCTGCTGGGCACCGGCTACCGGAGGGTGGCTCTGCCACTCGCCCGCTTTTGCTTGAGAGAGCTCATGTGCAGGTAGAACCAGGCGAGTCACGACGGCGGTGGCCGGCAATAGCGACGTCACGGCCGGATCGGTGGCACTCTCCTGCATCTGGCGATTTCTGAGCAGCTCCGGAAACTGGATCACGGCAATAAAAACAACCACGGCAATGATAATGACGTTATTCCAGCCCCGCCGCGACAATCTCACGCCCATATCCATTCCCCGTAACGACAATCAGTCAATCATCATACCCAACACCTTAGCAACAATCACCTGAGTCTAGGATAATACCAATCGTAGTAAATAGCTGATCACCCTGTTACTCAAACGCCAGGCATAAAAAAACCCAGCAAATTGCCGGGTTTTTATCAAAGAGGCAGAACCAATTACTTGATTTTAGCTTCTTTGTACATAACGTGCTTGCGAACTACTGGATCAAATTTTTTGATCTCGAATTTGCCTGGCATGTTACGCTTGTTTTTGTCGGTAGTGTAGAAGTGGCCTGTACCAGCAGATGATACCAGACGGATCTTCTCACGAATGCCTTTAGCCATTGTTCAAATCCTCTTAAACGTTCTCGCCGCGAGCACGCATATCAGACAGAACGGCATCGATGCCTTTCTTATCAATGATACGCATACCTTTCGCAGAAAGGCGTAGTTTAACGAAGCGTTTTTCGCTTTCTACCCAGAAACGATGAGTTTGCAGGTTCGGCAGAAAACGACGCTTGGTGGCATTACGTGCGTGTGAACGGTTGTTACCCGTTACAGGACGCTTACCAGTTACTTGGCATACTCGGGACATTACTGTCTTTCTCCAAATCGTTTCAGCTCGATATCTACCATGGCCCCTTCAATGCAAAAAACATTTCACATTCAGCCATAGCTATCAAAGGTCGCGCATTATACTAAGTCAAAACCAGTTGCTCAAGTCCCGAGCAGATCCTTTCTCAACTTTTTGGTCAAATTATGGCTGTTTTATAGCCAACCTCGTTCAGCAAAAGAGACGGTTTCTCCGTCGCCAACTACAAAATGATCCAGGATACGAATATCAACCAGGGCCAACGCATCGCTGATCCTCCTTGTTATTCGACGGTCTGCCTGACTCGGCTCTGCCACGCCCGAGGGGTGATTATGCGCTAAAATGAGCGCGGCTGCATTAAGTTCTAACGATCTTTTTACCACTTCACGCGGATAAACACTGGCCGCATCGATCGTGCCTTCAAAAAGCACTTCGCCGCTCAACACCCGGTGCTGATTATCCAGAAACAGCACAAAGAAGGCTTCGCGTTGCCGGTCGCGTAATTTCTGGCTCAAGTAGCGCCGGGTATGGTCCGGGCTGGTCAGGGCATCTTCTTTTTTCAGCGTTTCCTCAAAGTGACGGTGGCTCATCGCCATCACCGCCTGCAACAGGGCATATTTCGCCGGCCCGAGCCCTTTGTGGTGACAAAACTCCGCTTTACTGGCCGCCAGCAGTGCCCGCAATGAGCCAAAATCAGCCAGCAACTTGGTCGCCAGCTCCAGCGCATTCATCCCGGCAATCCCGGTGCGCAGAAAAATCGCCAGCAGTTCGGCATCGGTCAGCGCCTCCGGGCCATGCGAGAGCAACTTTTCCCGTGGCCGGCTCGCTTCCGGTAATTGTTTCAGTGACATCTCAGGTCCCTCCCCAACAAGAGCCTCAGCAGACGTCGCCGCGCGCCACAAGACAAGACTTTCTCCCGACAGTTGGGAAATCCTTCGCATTCTGGGCTGCACACCCACACAGGCCTGCTGTCGGGCTTTGATCTGACCGACACTCCCTCCGGCGCCGCCAAAACCTTCGCCCAGCGCAACCTCTCGCGTACTACAGCGCCCGGCGCTTGATCTCAAACGGTGAATCTGCCGCCGGTTGGTGCTATCTTTGGTGGCCAATGAACAGGTACTGAGAGACAAACGCACCATGCAAACATTGGCCGGAAAAAAAATACTGCTGGGGATCAGCGGCGGGATTGCCGCTTACAAATGTGCCGAGCTGACCCGCAGACTAATTGAACGCGGCGCCGAAGTTCGGGTCGTGATGACGAAAGCGGCCAAGGAATTTATCACCCCGCTGACCATGCAGGCGGTCTCCGGAAAGCCGGTTGCCGACAGCCTGCTGGATCCGGCCGCCGAAGCCTCGATGGGTCATATTGAGCTGGCCAAGTGGGCCGATCTGGTGCTGCTGGCACCGGCAACGGCCGATCTGATAGCCCGTCTCAGCGCGGGCATGGGCGATGATCTCCTCACCACTTTGTGCCTGGCCACCGATTCGCCGATCGCTGTTGCGCCGGCGATGAACCAGCAGATGTATCGCAACATCGCCACCCAGGAAAACCTCGCCACCCTGCGCCGACGCAATTTCCCGATCTGGGGCCCGGCCAGCGGCGAGCAGGCCTGTGGCGATGTCGGCCCGGGCCGGATGCTCGAGCCAATGCAGCTGGTACACGAAGTGGAAGCGTTTTTCCGCCCCGCCGATCTGGCCGGGATCACCCTGGCAATCACTGCCGGACCAACCCGCGAAGCCATCGACCCGGTGCGCTACCTGACCAACCACAGCTCCGGCAAAATGGGCTATGCCATTGCCGAAGCCGCTGCTAAGCGCGGTGCAGCCGTCACCCTCATCAGCGGTCCGGTCAATCTGACAACGCCACCCGGCGTCACGCGGGTGGATGTCAGCAGCGCCGAGCAGATGCACCAGGCGGCCATGAGCCATGCCCAAAGTCATCACATTTTCATCGCTTGCGCCGCCGTGGCCGACTTCCGCCCGGCGACTATCGCCGAGCAAAAAATGAAGAAAACCGACGACAGCGATGAAATGGTGCTTCGACTGGTGAAAAACCCCGATATTGTCGCCAGCGTCGCCGCCCTGACTGAGCACCGCCCGTTTACCGTCGGCTTCGCTGCCGAAACCCGGGATGTCGCACAATATGCCCGTAGCAAGCTGAGCCGCAAGAACCTGGATCTGATCTGCGCCAACGACGTCTCCGCCCCGGAGCAAGGCTTCAACAGCGACTGCAATGCCCTGCACCTGTTCTGGCCCGAAGGCGACAAAGCGCTGCCACTGGCTTCCAAGCAAGCCATCGGCGAGCAGCTGATCAGCGAAATCCTTGCCCTGTACCGGGACAAGCACCCGGCCACCTAGCACTGCAATAGCGGATAAAAACTCGCCACCGGGTGGCGAGTTTATCGGGCAAGATCAAGCAACAATCCCCTTTTGCCTTCAGGGTCCGGCTTTTTTGCCGATAAAGCGATCAGTATCTAACACCTGTGCTTTTCACAGCGCGACTGCGTCGCTAAGATAAGCGGGTTTTGTGCTGCCCAATGGGCAGACTCATTTCGAAAAGGAACGGTTATTCATGGCTGGCAACAAAAAAAACAATCGCCGCGAAGAAATATTGCAAGCATTAGCGCAAATGCTGGAGTCTGCCCAGGGCAGCCAACGCATTACGACCGCCAAGCTGGCAGCACAGGTCGGTGTTTCCGAAGCCGCCCTGTATCGCCATTTCCCGAGCAAGGCACGGATGTTTGAGGGCCTGATCGAATTTATCGAAGACTCGATCACCACCCGCATTAACCGCATTCTCGATGAAGAAAAAGATACCCTGAACCGACTACGGATGGTGCTGCAACTGATCCTCGGCTTTGCTGAGCGCAACCCAGGCCTGACCCGGATCATGACCGGCCACGCCCTGATGTTCGAGCAAGACCGTCTGCAGGCGCGGATCAACCAGCTGTTCGAGCGAATCGAAACCCAGCTGCGCCAAGTCCTGCGCGAGCGTAAACTTCGTGAAGGCAAGGGCTTCCCGGTCGACGAAAACATTCTCGCCGCCCAGCTACTCGGCCAGGTCGAAGGCAGCCTCAACCGCTTTGTTCGCTCCAACTTCAAGTACAAACCGACCGAGAGTTTTGATGATTACTGGCGCCTGCTAAGCGCCGAGCTGGGCTGATCCGCCACTCCGATCACAGAACAACAGCCAACAAAAAAGCGAGAGGGCAGCCTCTCGCTTTTTTGTTTTTTCAGCACCGGTGGCCGGTTCAGACGCCGTATTGCGCCCGGTACGCCTTCACCGCAGCCAGATGCTGTTCCATGCTCGGCTGCTCAGCCAGATAAGTTACCACATCGCCCAGGGAGACAATCGAAATCACTTCGCAGCCAAAGTCGCGCTCGACTTCCTGGATCGCCGACAGCTCGCCCTTGCCTTTTTCCTGGCGGTCAATCGCCACCAACACCCCGGCCAGATCCGCGCCGTTGGCTTTGATAATTTCCATCGACTCACGGATCGCCGTCCCGGCCGTGATCACATCATCGACCAGCATCACCCGGCCTTCCAGCGCACTGCCAACCAGGTTGCCGCCTTCGCCGTGCGCTTTGGCTTCCTTGCGGTTAAAGCAGTATGGGGTATCGACATCATGGTGATCGGCCAGCGCCACCGCGGTCGTTGTAGCAATCGGGATCCCCTTGTAGGCCGGGCCGAACAGCACGTCATAGTCAATCCCGGCATCCACCAAAGCTTCAGCGTAAAAACGGCCCAGACGCGCCAAATCGCGCCCTGTATTGAACAACCCGGCATTAAAGAAATACGGGCTTTGACGGCCGGATTTCAGAGTAAACTCACCAAATTTCAGCACCCCTTTCTCCAGGGCAAATTCGATGAACTGACGCTGATATGCTTTCATGGTTTCTCCTTATGTATGCGATTTATTGTTCCGCTAGTGCTATCACACAATTCAGCTGTGCTTATCCATGACGACAGCTTGTTCAAGAGCAAAGAGAAAGCGCGGAGTTTATAAACATAAATGAGCACTTTCGATGCAGATATTGGTCAAGCTGACACAATGGATAAATACAGCACAAAAAAAACGGCTCCAACAGGAACCGCTTCAAAATCAATTTTCCAGCGCTCGCTTCTGAACGCTGATGATGTCGGCAATGCCATCTTTGGCCAACGCCAGCATCGACAACAGCTCCTCATGGCTGAATGCCTCGCCTTCCGCGGTGCCCTGGATCTCAATCATCTTGCCGGCTTCGGTCATCACCACATTCATGTCAGTTTCGGCAGCCGAGTCTTCGGCATAATCGAGATCACACACCGCTTCGCCGTTGTAGATCCCCACCGACACGGCCGCGACCATCTGCTTCAGCGGGCTGGCTTTCAGCATACCATTGGCCAGCATGTAGTTAATGGCATCAACCAGCGCCACCATCGCCCCGGTAATGGATGCCGTACGCGTGCCGCCGTCAGCCTGGATCACGTCACAATCGACGGTGATCATCTGCTCGCCCAGCGCTTTCAGATCCACTGCGGCGCGCAGGCTACGCGCGATCAGGCGCTGAATTTCCATCGTCCGGCCACCCTGTTTGCCGCTGGCCGCCTCGCGACGATTGCGCGAATGGGTCGCACGCGGCAGCATGCCATATTCTGCGGTCACCCAGCCTTGCCCTTTGCCCTTGAGCCAACGCGGTACATTCTCTTCCACACTGGCGGTACAAATCACTTTGGTATTACCAAACTCAACCAGTACCGACCCTTCAGCATGGGCGGTGAACTGGCGCGTGATGGTGATGGGGCGGACTTGGTTATTCGCTCTTTCGCTTGGACGCATCGGGGTTACCTTTGGCTTGCGGACATTAACCGGCGATTATAGACAGATCTGCCAGCCGGTGCACGCACTTCCATCCGCCCGAGCGCCGCGGCTACATTTCCTTTATCGCCCCGGGTGCGTATAATCAAGGCACTGTTCGAGCTACGCACTGAACTAACTGAAATACCCGCTTTCCGCGCCCGGTGCGCCGCAAGCGAAATCGTAGCTCCTTTCTCTATCAAGCAAAGGGCCATCAGCCAATGATCCACAGCATGACCGCCTATGCCCGTCGCGAAGTCAAAGGCGACTGGGGTACTGCCGTGTGGGAAATCCGCTCGGTAAACCAACGTTATCTGGAAACTTATCTGCGCCTGCCGGAGCAATTCCGTAGCCTGGAGCCGGTGCTACGCGAGCGTTTTCGCAAACGTCTGGCCCGCGGCAAGGTCGAATGCAGCCTGCGCTTTGAAGCCAACCCGGCCGCCAGCTGCGACCTGCGGATCAATGAAGCGCTGGCCAAACAGGTGATCCAGGCAGCGACCTGGGTCAAAGACACCGCCGGGGAAGGCAGCATCAGCCCGTTCCAGGTGCTGAACTGGCCGGGTGTGATGGAAGCCCCGGAGCAGGATCTCGATGCCATCAACCAGGAGTTGCTGGCCGGCTTTGATGAAACCCTGACGGACTTTATCGCCGCCCGTGCCAGCGAAGGGGACAACATGAAGGCCCTGATCGAGCAGCGCCTGGACGCCATTGCCGTTGAGGCCGACAAAGTGCGCCAGCAGATGCCGGAGATCATCAACTGGCAGCGCGAGCGCCTGACCACCCGCTTCGAAGAAGCCAAAGTTGAGCTGGATCCGACCCGCATCGAGCAAGAGCTGATCCTGATGGCGCAGAAAGTTGATGTCGCCGAAGAGCTGGACCGCCTGGACTCACACGTCAAGGAAACCCGCAAGATCATGAAAAAAGGCGGCGCCTGTGGCCGTCGCCTCGACTTCATGATGCAGGAATTCAACCGCGAATCGAACACTCTGGCGTCGAAGTCGATCAACGCCGACATCACCGCGTCCGCCGTGGAGCTCAAAGTGCTGATCGAGCAGATGCGCGAGCAGATCCAGAACATTGAATAAGGTTTAACTCGGTTTCCAATCGTTCAAAAGCTCACGCAAGCCCCCGTAAAAAGGGGCTTTTTTATTTCCTTTTGCATTCGCTTGTTTCCCACTGTTAATGATAAAGTGATGACACGGATGATGACACAAGCCAATCACAGTTCAAAATTGGCTGCCAATAACAACTCTGTGTCATCTTTTTTGGAAGTGCTGATGAATAACAAACAACTGGATGCTTTAATCAAGGCAAAGCAAGACACACAGAAAACTGTCGATCGAGGACTAACCTTTCGGATTGCTAGGGGCAAACCTTCTTGGGTCGTCAAATATACGCTTAGGGGAAAACGGGCACAGATCGCGCTACCCCATGCCTACCCAAAATGCTCAATTACTGAAGCAAAGCGGCTGGCACTGGACATCAGAGCCAAAGTGAAAGACGGTATCGACCCAAAGGCTGAAAGAGCAAAGGCTCAGAAGATCGAAATAGGGAACGTTAATGAACTATTTGAAGACTGGTTCGAACACGACATTCAAAAACGGCTAAAGCACCCTGAGATTCCCAAACGGATATACACAAAAGAAATAAAGCCCTACCTCGGCCATTTTGCCGTTGTGGATGTTACACCTACTGATATACGTGTCATTCTGCAGGAAGTGAGCGCTTCAGGTCGTCCTTCTACCACGAACCAAACTTTGATGTATGCAAAGCAAATGTTTCGCCATGCCGTAAAGCTGAACCTGATTGTCTTTAACCCTGCTCAGCCATTTACCCAGAACGATGCTGGTGGTATTCAAGAATCACGAGAACGATTTCTAACAGAAAGTGATATACAGAAAACCTTTGCGACCTTCCGCCAACACAAGGACATCTTCACAAGGGAGAATTATCTCGCCTGCTGCCTGCTGCTTTGTCTTGGCGTACGCAAAACCGAATTAACTTCAGCACAATGGAAAGACTTTGACCTAGAGAACGGCCTTTGGTACATGCCAGAAGATAACAAGGTCAACACTGCAATAACCATCCCGCTGCCTGATCTCGTACTCACTTGGCTAGAGGAGCTGCGCATACGTGCTTGTGGATCTGATTATGTGTTCCCTGCCCGACGGGCCAGTAAGCGCAGGGGGTACATCTCCGACGACACATTGAATCATGCTCTTGCCAAACTATTTGGCAAAAAAGTGGATAGTAAAAAGAAACCTTACCCCAACTACCTGGGGCAAGCAGGCGTTGAACACTTCACCATCCACGACTTACGACGAACCTGTCGCACCCTGCTTTCAAGCCTTAACGTAGCGGGACATATTGCTGAACGATGCCTCAACCATTCAGTAAAAAACAAGCACAGCAGTACGGAGGCCATTTATGACCGCCACGATTTTCTTGATGAGCGTCGGGAAGCTCTCGACAAGCTGGCCGAAAAACTAGCCCCTTATTTGGTTTAACAAGACACATGCAAAGTAAGCAATACAGCAAACACGCAATTTTGGCTGACAAACTGCAAGAACAACCTAGCTTGGCTGTTATGGCACAAATTACCGCTTGGTTTAACAAGCGCAACTATAGCTTTGCCACCAAGCAAGATGAGCTCGGCTATGCCCGTGAGCTGGAAATACGCCTGCATATCCTACAAAACCTCACTTTCCACCAGCTTTATGTCAGCCAAGCTGATAATGGTGTGATGCAGTATTGGAAATTTTCCTGCTTATCCGGCAATGCCAACTTGGCCAGCTTTGAGCGCGATAATGCAAAGCCGCAAGGAAATCTGGTCACTACAGAGAAACCAGACAACCTGCAATACCGACATGAACTAGCCAACCTCTTCAAGGAACCGCTGCCAGAACTTGTTGCTAACCCTACCCTTGAAGAAATTCAAGCCCACTCAGAACACGTGCAGCTAGTGCTAAAACGGCAAGAGTACCTATGCCCGATTAAAGAAAATGATCAGCAAATCCTGCTATCCGTGAACCTTGCTGGTGGTAGTAACAAAGCCATCCTGAATGAGCTCCAACTCACCCTCAACATGCTAAGGGACCAACTGGCTGTACCTGAACCCGCAGTTACCAAGCGGGCCCGAGACAACAAGACTTTGGCTCCTTACGTCAACAAACATGCCCTCGAATATCTCGACCTGCTAATTTACTGCATTCACCCCATGATGACGGAAACCGAATCTAAGGCACTTGCCAGCAATAACACAACGCTCCTAAGGCCCGCCCCTCGACATATCTGGGAGTTAACCGATAGCCAGATTGCCCAGCTCATAGATCAGCTAGAGCTCGACAGTGAAACTATCAAAAAATGGCGTGTCCGTACCTTTGAGAAAAAACTGCTGGATAGCGAATACATCCGTGCTTGCCTGCTATCGGTAAAGACTGAAGCACTCCTATAACTCTTCAACAGCTTTGTCGGGGACAGAATTATTTTTTTATGTGTCCCCGACAACTCCACCACCAAACCGCATCATGACTTCAACAAGTAGAAACAAAGAGAGTCAAATGATGACAAGCCTTCCCCAACAAGACCGTTTCATCCGTGAGCCAGAACGCCTAAAGCTAACGACCATTTCCCGCACCCAAGCGTGGAAGCTGGAAAAACAAGGGCTATTTCCCAAGCGCATCCGCTTAGGAAGTCGCTCTGTTGCATGGCGCTTGTCGGAAATATCAGATTGGTTGAATAGCCAGCAACAGGTAGAAAGCCATGACTAAAACCCGTTATTTCGATTTCAGTCGTGAGATGACCAAAGGCGGAGACATCCAGATTATTTCAAAGAAAGAGCTGACAGGGCTGCTTGGTCGAAGTCCTTCAACAGTGTCGCGGATGATTGAGGATGGGCGGTTGCCCGAGCCATTACGTACGCCTAAAGGGAATATCAGTGGATGGTTGTCCTCAACTCTTACTCAATGGCTTAAAGAACAGCGCGGATAATTTAAGACCTTTTGAAGCCGACGGGAGCACATTGCTCCCTCTTTTTTACCTTCAATTGACGCCTTTTGGTGGCTTTTGAAGATAAAACCCAACTTTATGATGGCCCGAAATTTAACGCAAAGCCGCTGCCCATGCGGCTACGGACCTAATTGGCCATCAATGACATGCAGGTTACTTGATATTGTATGTGCCAGATTGCCCTCCACCCGTCAAAACCTTACTTAGCATTCTTTCCATATCAAGAAGGTCATCACCTGATCTTTTACAAGAAGGGAGGGATCATAAAAGAAATCCTAAATAAGGCCTTCGGCCAGCTAGATGCCATGCTGAGTCATTACACCAAGGTCACGGTCATTCTGCTTCAGCTACACCAAGCCAATCCCACCCAAGGCAGCAAACCTTTAACTACCATGCTTGCAAGGTTGAAAGCAAAGCTCCAGAAGCACTACGGCAGCCAGGTCGGCTATTTCTGGGTCAGGGAGCAGAACAAGGCGGAATCACAACACTACCACATGGCTATCATGCTGAATGGACACAAGTGCCAACGAAGCAAGCTAGTGGATATTGCAACTCAAACATATTGGGAAAACATGCACCCCGATAACTTTAGCTTCCGGGTACGTAACCGTATCTATCGAATCCGCCCAGACGATAATGGCAGCGAACTACGGGCTACTCGAATGCGTCTGAGCTACATGGCCAAAAAGGAAGGGAAGAGCCAGTTTATGTCCTACACACACTCTTTTGGTTGTAGTCGGTTGCGCAAGAAAGTGCGCAATTGAACCACGTAAATTCAAAATCCCAAACGAACCCCATGAACCGAACACCGAATGGCAGCCAAGACGTTACGAGCGATCCTTTCTCATGCTCATTGCGCAGCTGCACAACTATTGGAATAAAGAAAAATGGCTCAACGATTCAACCTTCAATCTCTCCCTCAATGTGGAGCAAAAACCCGCAACGGTACCCCTTGTAAGCGAAAGGGAAACTTGCGAAATGGACGCTGCAAACTCCACGGTGGCAATTCAACAGGAGCTACAACAGAGTATGGAAAAATAGTATCTCGGATGAATGCTTACAAAGATTTCCCTGACTGGTACTTTGGAAAACCAGTAAAAAAGGAGTACGTTGTGCGAGCATTAGCCAGTTACGAAAAGCTGGTGGAACTGATGATGAACAAACCTATTGACTGGCCGAGCGTACATCAAGTCGTCGAGAAAGATCAGATACCGTTGGAAATGCTGAAATACTACATCATGTACACCGTTACGCCTGAAGCCTTAATCATTATCCAATCAGCTCTTGATGCCTATTACCAAGACAAAAGACAATCACACCTCGCTTTCCATGTTTACGAGCCTATGGTGATGTTTCATAAGTTATTCCGTGAGCTGACAAAACCCCAGAGAGATTACTTGGATAATTGGTTTCGCCAGTACAAATTGCCTTGGGAATAACCAAGTTAGTTATGACATCCGTAGTTACTCTTGCTTGATCTTATATTTGTCAAACTGCTGACCACTGTCACTTAAAACACAACAACTCACACTTTAACTGGTTGCACATAAACCATATCATCAAACATTGGGCTAGCTCAGAAAGCCTCCCTGCACACATTACTTGTATAGAGATCACATCTTATGGCAAGCCATATTCCATTAGATCGGCAATTTTCCCCCGTCCCCTCAAGTCAAGAAGATGCGGAGGAAAACGAAATTCTCTCGGCTTGGGGTCATGTTAAACCCAAGTCTTGGGATGATATGGACCGTGAGTTTCGGTGTGTCATTTTAGCTGAAGCCGGTGCAGGAAAAACTGAAGAATTGCGTCAACGAGCTAGAGCACTTGAAAGCCTTGGGAAACCATCCTTTTTTATCCGCATTGAGGAGATCGAAAGCGACTTCTATAAGGCTTTTGAGATAGGGGAGGAAGATCAATTTCAAACATGGTTGGAATCGACTGACGAAGCTTGGTTTTACCTGGATTCTGTCGATGAGGCACGACTTGAAAATCCAAGAGCCTTTGAAAAATCACTTCGCCGCTTTGCCAAAGGTATAGCAAAAGGTGCTCACAGAGCACACATCTATCTTTCCAGTCGGCCGTACGCATGGCGTCCAAGAGAAGATCGAAGACTCATGGATGAAATTCTGTTTATTGCGGCCCCAAAGGAAGGAAAGGAAGATAAAAAAAATCAACAAGATGAACCACAAAGCGCACTCACAATCTACACTATGCGCCACTTGGATGTTGAAAGAGTTCGACGCTTTTGTACAGCTCGTTCGGCGAAAGAGATCGGCCGTTTGGTACATGAAATTGAGCGTGCCAATCTTTGGAGTCTAGCAGAACGCCCATTTGATCTCGAAGGTATCCTGGCTAAATGGGACTCGGACAAAGCCCTAGGTGGTCGGCAGGAGTTACTCCGCCACAACATTGATAAACGACTTCGAGATGATCACAACAGTGATCGGGCCCAGCGCCAACCTCTAAATATTAATAGGGCAAAAGATGGCGCACGTCGATTGGCCGCCGCAGTTGTGCTAAGTGGTAAAGCTGGTCTCAATGTACCCGATGTGACATCAGTCAAACCCGGCATCGAAGCAGAGTCTGTCCTCTCTGATTGGGATCCCAAAGAAGTTCGCGCGCTATTAGAACGCGGTATTTTCAATGACATTATTTATGGAGCGGTGCGGTTTCGGCACAGGGATGTCCGCGAATTACTTGCGGCTGAATGGTTTGAAAAGTTGCTAAAGTCTGGCAATAGTCGCAATTCGGTCGAAGCTCTATTCTTCCGCGAGCAATATGGGGAGAAAATCGTTACTCCTAGGCTTCGACCAATTTTACCATGGCTTATCCTACTTGATAGTGATATCCGGCGCAGGGCACTGGAAATTCATCCTGAAATTGCCGTGGAAAGCGGCGAACCATCCAAACTACCTCTGCCGGAAAGAAAAAAAATTCTAACGGACATTGTCAGGCGAATTGTTTCGAATACAGATGGCCGCTCTGCGCGAGATAATAGCGCAATTGCCCGGATCGCCAATTCAGACCTCGCAGAAGACACGCTGCAGCTCATAGAAGAATATTGTGATAACGATGATGCAATCTTCTTCCTCGGAAGGCTGGTATGGCAGGGAGATATGGCAAATTGCATTTACCCTTTACTTACCATTGCGATAGATAGTTCTCGAGATATATACGCCCGGATTGCATCTGCACGCGCAGTAATGACTTGTGGCTCTATCGAGCAGAAAGAAAGTCTGTGGCAAAGGCTTAACGAAAGCGATGCCCAGATTCCCAACGATTTGCTTGCGGAGGTGGTCGAAGAGGCAAATGCGGATAGCCACAGTATCAAACAGCTGCTAAATTCACTAGATAAATTAGCACCTTATAGTAGTTATGAAAGCAGTTCTCTCTGTCACACTCTTCATGAATTTGTCGAACGATTACCTGTAGGCGACAACCACAAGTCCATACCTCAGCTGCTTGAAGGATTGAAAAGCTATCTCGACAGACAGCCATATGTTGAGCGTCGAGAATGTCATGTTTCAAAGGAACATGCCTGGCTTCTTAGTATCGCCATAAATGCGATAGAAAGACTGGTGAAAGCCAAAAATAATGAAGCTCTCAGGGTAACGTCACAATCCATTTTGTTGAAAGCTCCAGCTTTATATTATTGGCAGGGTGAAGATATCAGTGTTCATAAAAACGAATTAGGAGCACTTGTTCCCGATTGGCCTGAGCTCAATGATGCGCTCTATTGGGCCAGCATCGAACAAGCTCGGTCCGCTGAATCTTCAGACTCAAGGAAACGGTTAACAGATGATTGGTCGGTTTCCTGGCTTGGTCATTATTGGCATTATGATACGACTAGCCTACCGAGACTGCTCGACTACATGCGATCTCGTTCGCTTCAAGATGATAGGCTAATCGCTCTTAGCACTGCTTTTCGGGTTTATCAGCAAGCTGACAGAGCTGAGCACATTCTGACTCTGCTGAAAGATGCAGTTGCTGACGATCATGTCTTGCAAGAGCAATTGAACATTTTTCTAGATCCGCCGGTGTCTGAGGCGACAAGAAGGCGTGAAGAAAGACAAGCGCAATATCACCGAAAGCAGAAAGAGAAAAAAAGACAAGAAAAGCAGGCTCGAGATACGTGGATAGCGGAGTTACGCGCCAATCCAGAAAGAATCCACAATCCTCAAAATCTGAAGCCGGGAGATTTTTCCAACGACCAATATTTTCTGATGGTTGAATTAAATAAATATCGTACGGCAATGGATCGCTCCGCGTTCACGAACTGGCGCGCGCTGATCCCAGAATTTGGTGAAACTATCGCTTATGGCTATCGCCTGGCTGCAATGAAACACTGGCGTCAGTACAATCCGACGCTACGGTCGGAGGGTAAAGATAGAAGCAGTACTCCTTATTCATTGATCTTTGCCATGGCAGGTCTTGAGATGGAAGCTGCTAATTCTATTGGGTTTCCAGGCGATTTGGATGAAATGGAAGTTCGCCACGCATTACGCTATATCACATGGGGGCTCAATGGATTCCCTAGCTGGTTTGAACGTATGCATCAGGCATATCCTGACTTGGTCGAAGAAGCTGTGATTAAGGAGTTAGTTTGGGAACTTGATAACACAAGTTCATACAAGTCGATGCACTATATTCTGCATAAACTAGTCTACCATGCCCCCTGGCTGCATGTGTCCATTGCTCCCGTACTGCTGGAATGGGTGGAGGCTAACCCTACACGTCTAAACCCTAACCGACAATATTGCTTGCAAATACTAGTCAATGGTGAAACTGACTCGGATAAGCTATCAGAGCTGGCTAGCCAACAGATAGTACAGACTAATAACCCGGACGATATCTCATGGTGGTATGCGCTTCGCGTTGATTGCGATTCGGTAAATGGAATATCTGAATTAGAGCAATGGCTGTCAGGTCTCGATAAAGATACGGCGACGTATGCTGCCCAGGTTTTCATTACGACATTAATAGGAGATAGACATTCACGAAAAGGAGGAGCTAATGTTGGTCGTTTCTGTACAGCGATGCATCTAAAATCACTGTATACCCTAATGCATAGACACATTCGCGCAAAGGAAGACATCGACCGAAGTGGTGGAGGTGTGTATTCCCCAAAATTGCGTGATGATGCACAAGATGCACGCAGCAAGCTTTTTAACCTTCTATCGGAAATACCAGGTAAAGGAAGTTATACGGTCATCAGACAGTTAATCAATGAACACCCCGATCCAGATTATCGACCTTGGATGGAGAAGAGCGCCAACAAGCGCGCCGAAGAGGATGGTGATCTAGAACCTTGGTCTGCTGAACAGATCAGTGCCTTTAACACATCACAAACACTAATCCCAGCAACGCATCGTCAGCTCTTTGAACTGACTGTACATCGTTTACAAGATCTAAAAAACTGGCTGGAACGAGGAAACGACAGCCCTTGGCAGACCTGGCAGCGCACCAATAGTGAAACAGAGATGCGCACATTGATTGCCGGTTGGCTTCGACAACAAAGTCGAGACCAGTACACAATCGCGCAAGAACTTGAACTTGCTAACGCACAACGTATGGATATCTGTTTGCACAATACAAAGGTGCATTCTCCAGTGCCTATAGAACTAAAACTGCTCGATAAAAATTGGACAGGCCCAAAGCTTTGTGAGCGCTTGCGCAACCAGCTGGTGGGCGATTATCTACGAGAAGAAAGCGCCGGATGTGGTGTTTTTCTGTTGGTCTCACAGAGCACACTCGATAAGAGATGGATAATCAATAGCCGTCGTGTCGGGTTAGGCGAGCTAGCCTATGCTCTAAATTGTTATTGGCAGGACATCGCAAACGATTATCCTGGCGTAGAGGCAGTTGAAGTGATTGTCATCGACTTAGCTATGAGGGAACAAGTCTGCGACTCATGAACGAAAACGTATTTGGCTAATTACACATACAAAATAATTAATAAGGGCTGGTATAGGTTCTTGCCAACTGACAATTTAGTCTATTTTTCTAATCCAAACTAACCGAGTTGGGACTCTAGTCCTAACTCTTTTTGCCTCAAATGCATAACAATGTTCGATCACCTCACATTTGATGAAAAAGTGCCATATCGTATTGCTCAAGCCTTGACGCTAAAAAAACATTAAAAAAAAAGCTTATAAACCAGCCTCAAGCTTAAAACTAACGCCATCCTCATCTGACGGCTCATATTGAGAGTATTCTGTAAATACTTGTTTCAAAACACTCTCCGCTGTCACTGAGATCTCCCCAGTAGCTACGAAAATCTTCCCGACTGAAGTATCAAGGATAAGTTGACCATCACTAGCCCATAGTTGAGTAAGCTCTAAAGATTTCAATCGAAATTTTATTCCTTCGCTTTTATATAAAATATCTACTGAATTTTGTCCTAAAACCGACTTACTTATCACCAGCAAACTATCACCTATGCTTTCAATCACATACATAACATTATCCTCTTACTCAAAGATGAAATACGTATGAGCTTCACATAGTATAGAGTCCTGGTACAGAGATCACATCACCAGAAACCACTAGCCGAGCAGAGGTCATCTAACCATCTTCCCTTACTGAATAGTTCCGATTTTGCTGGTGGATCACCCACAGTTGAATACATCTAATCATTAAGCAGCACATTGATTTATAGGGCATTGGCCCACACTTAACGATGACACAAATGATGACACAAATGATTTTTACAGCATAAAATGAGCATGAAAGCACTATAAACACTGGCGTCATGAAATCTATTCGACAAACAGATCCAGAACATCGAATAAGCCAGCAACCTCAAAGTGCAACATTATAACCCAAGCCCTGAACCTTCAGGGCTTGTTTATGTCTGGCCCTCTTTATTTACGGACTCGCGCTTCTTCCTGGAGACGCTGCGGCAACGGGGCTTCGCCCCACTCGGCCAGCAAGGCTTCCTTAAACACCCGTAGTTTGGCCGAGTGCAGCTTCGAGGGTTGATGAACCAGCGACAACTGGTGCGCCGGGGGATTGAACTCGGTCAGGATCGGTTGCAGCTCGCCGCGTTCGATCGCCTCGCGGGCAAAGAACGCCATCACCTGCACCACCCCGACCCCGAGCCGCGCGGCATCGAGCAGCGGATCGCCGTGGTCGAACACCAGGTTGCCGTCCACATCCAACATTTTCTCCTGATCTGCCTCAGTGAAGCGCCAGCGCACCGGGCGCCCGGTATGCGGATTACGCACCCGCAGACAGTTATGCCCCGCCAGCTCATCCGGATGCATCGGGGTGCCATGCCGGGCCAGATAATCCGGCGAGGCGACCGTCTGCCAGGTCAGCGGCGCCAGCGGCCGGGCTATCAGGCGCTGATCCCGGATATTCCCCGTGCGTAGCACGGCATCGAACCCTTCTTCCACCAAATCGACGATGCGATCGCTCATCACCACCTCGATGTTCAGCTGCGGATGCTGCGCCAGCAACCGGGCCAGGATCGGCATCAGCACCACCCGCCCGAATGCCGACGGCGCACTGATCTTCAGCCGTCCCGAAGGCGAACTTCGGCGGTCCTGCAATGCCTGGCCGAGTGCCTCCAGATCGCCCAGCAGCGGGGCACTGCGCTCATAAAACACCATACCGTCTGGGGTCAGACTCAGGCGTCGGGTATTGCGGTGCAGCAGGCGCACCCCGAGCTGGTGCTCCAACCGGCTGACCGCACGGGAGACCCCGGACTGGGTCACCCCGAGCTGGGCCGCTGCATCGGTAAAGCTCAGACATTCGGCGACTTTGAGAAACTGGCGAATTGCATTGAGATCCATGATTTTATTCATTACTGAAAGGATAGTGACCGGGTTAATCAAACTTATTGCATAAGTGATACTAGTGCAAGTGACATCCACTCCATTACAAGGATCGCTTATGCACACCACCGCCAAACCGAGCATACCGGTTTCCGTTTATGTCCTGGCTCTGGGCATTTTCGCCATGATCAACTGCGAGCTGCAGGTGCTCGGCATGATGCCGCAGATGGCTCGGGATCTGGAGATCACCATCTCCCAAGTCGGCTATCTCGTCTCCATCTATGCCGCAGCCATGGCCCTCGGCGGCCCGCTGCTCACCCTGGGGCTGGGATCTCAACCGCCGAAGAAAACCTTCTACCTGCTGTTTGCCCTCTTCGTTATCGGTGAAATTCTGGGCGCCCTGGCCCAGGGCTATCCGATGCTGATCGTCTCGCGGCTGATCACCGGCGCCGTCTCCGGTGCCTTCTTCGGCACCGCGCTGGGCACCTGCCATCGCCTGGTGGCACCCGAGCTGGGGATCCGCGCCGTCGCCATCGTGCTGGCCGGGATCATGGTCGGCACCATTCTCGGCCTCCCGCTGGCCAGCCTGGTCGGCGAATATTACGGCTGGCGTGCCAGCTTCTGGTTCGTCGTCGCCTTAGCCGTGCTGGCAGCCCTGGGCACCGCCGCGCTGCTTCCCGCCTTACCTGCCGCCGCCAAAATTGGCCTGCGCCAGGAGCTGGCGGCATTTCGCAATCGGCAGCTCTGGTCAGTGTTTGCTACCAGTTTCTGTGTCATCGGTGCCACCTATGCTGCGTTCAGCTATTTCGTTCCCATCCTGACCCAGCTGACCGGTTTGGCGCACAACAGCGTGACCTGGCTGCTGTTTGCCTACGGGATCACCATGCTGATCGGTAATCACATCGTTGCCCGACTGGCCGGCCCGCGCAACCTGCGTATTCTCGCCACCGGCATGGTACTACACAGCCTGTTCCTGGTTCTGCTGGCCCTGCAGACCCATCAGTCCTGGGCAGCCGTCATCGCCGTGCTCGGGCTCGGCCTGACCGGGATCAGCATGAATCCGGCGATGGTCAGCCGGGTGATGCAGGTCCCGAACGGCGAGCGGCCGCTGGTCAACACCGTCCATGCGTCGGTGATCACCCTCGGGATCATGTTCGGCAGCTATGCCAGCGGGCAGGTGCTCGAATGGGGCTACAGCCTCCATTCACCGATGTGGGTCGGGATCGCGATAGCCATGACCGGCCTGCTGACCTTGCTGCTGGATCGCGCTCGCCCTGAAACGCCTGCCGCATCCGAGCCCCTAAGAGCCGGCGCTGCAACCCCAAGCACCCACCCGTAAACCGACACGCCGGGCGACACCGACGTCACGCCCCCGTTCGCCCGGCTCATCCACCGTTTTTGCCAAAAGCCATCTAGGATTAATATGATGCTGGTTAAATGTGAAAAAGATGATTTTTCAGGCAGGCAGAGAATTTCAATTCCCGGCGGATCGTGGTAATCTGCGCGCCCTTCTAGCACTGAGTGGATGAACAATGAGCAAAGGTACACTTTACATCGTGTCGGCCCCAAGTGGCGCGGGCAAATCGAGTTTGATCAACGCCCTTCTTGAAACCAACCCGACCTATGATATGAAGGTATCCGTCTCCCACACCACGCGCGGTATGCGTCCCGGCGAAGAGCACGGTGTTCATTACAATTTCGTCAGTGTCGAAGAGTTTACTGATCTGGTCGAGCAAGGCGCCTTTCTCGAGCATGCTGAAGTATTTGGCAACTATTACGGCACATCCCGTCCGTGGATTGAACAGCAGTTGGACAAAGGGATTGATGTCTTTCTGGATATCGACTGGCAGGGCGCACGTCAGATCCGCAAGCAAATGCCGCAAGCCAAGAGCCTGTTTATCCTGCCGCCTTCCAAGGAAGAGCTGGAGCGACGCCTCAATGCACGGGGTCAGGACAGCGATGCCGTGATCGAACGCCGGATGCAGGAAGCCCGCTCAGAGATCTCTCACTACGACGAGTACGACTATGTGATCGTCAATGACGATTTCGATGTCGCGCTGATGGACTTCAAAGCCATTATCCGTGCTGAGCGATTGAAGCAAGACAAACAAGCTGCTAAATATAACAGCATGATCACTGCCCTACTGGCGCAGCAGTAACTATTTTTGTACAATTTTCCATCTTTTATTTGTAGATAACCACTGGAGTCCTCCATGGCACGCGTAACCGTTCAAGACGCTGTTGATAAAATTGGCAACCGTTTCGATCTGATCCAAATTGCTTCACGCCGCGCTCGTCAGATGCAAACTGGCGGTAAGGATCCACTGGTTCCGGAAGAAAACGACAAGTACACCGTGATCGCCCTGCGCGAAATCGAAGAAGGTCTGATCACCAAAGACATCCTCGATGCCCGCGAGCGTCAGGAACTTCAAGAGCAAGAAGCGGCAGAGCTGGCAGCTGTGAGCGCGATTGCAGGCGACCAACGTTAATTCAGGGAACCGGGCGAATTGTATCTCTTTGATAGCCTGAAAGAAGTCGTCATCGAGTACCTGCCTGAGCCTCAAATTGAAGCGCTCAGGCAGGCGTACCTCGTTGCGCGCGATGCCCACGAAGGGCAAACCCGCTCCAGCGGCGAACCTTATATCATCCACCCGATTGCCGTAGCCCGGATCCTGGCGGAAATGCGCCTGGACTACGAAACACTGATGTCCGCGCTGCTGCATGACGTGATCGAAGATACCGAGGTCACCAAAGACGATCTCGACAGTCGCTTCGGCTCGACCGTGGCCGAGCTGGTCGATGGTGTCTCCAAGCTGGACAAACTCAAATTCCGCGACCGCAAAGAAGCGCAGGCGGAAAACTTCCGCAAAATGATCATGGCCATGGCCCATGATATCCGCGTGATCCTGATCAAGCTGGCCGACCGCACGCATAACATGCGCACCCTCGGTGCCCTGCGCCCGGACAAACGCCGCCGGATTGCCCGCGAAACCCTGGAAATCTTTGCCCCGCTGGCCCACCGACTGGGGATCCACAATATTAAAACCGAGCTCGAAGAGCTGGGTTTCGAAGCCCTTTACCCCAATCGCTACCGGGTGCTGAAAGAAGTCGTCGCCTCAGCGCGCGGCAACCGCAAAGAAATGATTAATAAGATCCACGCCGAAATTGAGGGCCGCCTCAAAGACGCGGGGATCGACGCCAAGGTGCTGGGACGCGAGAAGAACCTCTACTCCATCTATAACAAGATGAAGAGCAAGGAACAGCGCTTCCATTCCATCATGGATATCTACGCCTTCCGGGTGCTGGTCAAAGATCTCGATACCAGCTACCGGGTGCTGGGACAGGTCCACAACCTGTACAAGCCGCGCCCGAGCCGGATGAAAGACTACATCGCGATCCCGAAAGCCAACGGCTACCAGTCGCTGCACACCTCCCTGGTCGGCCCGCACGGGGTGCCGGTGGAAGTGCAGATCCGCACTGAAGATATGGATCAGATGGCAGACAAAGGCGTCGCCGCCCACTGGACTTACAAAGACGGGGAAAGCTCAGGCACCACCGCCCAGGTTAAGGCCCAGCGCTGGATGCAGAGCTTGCTGGAGCTGCAGCAAAGCGCCGGCAGCTCGTTCGAGTTTATCGAGAACGTCAAATCCGATCTGTTCCCGGATGAAATTTACGTCTTCACCCCGAAAGGCCGGATTGTCGAACTGCCGGTCGGCGCCACTGCGGTCGACTTCGCCTATGCGGTACATACCGATGTCGGCAATGCCTGTGTCGGTGCCCGGGTCGAGCGTCAGCCGTATCCGCTCAGCAAGCCGCTGAAAAACGGCCAGACCGTCGATATTATCTGTGCACCGGGTGCCCGCCCGAACGCTGCCTGGCTCAACTACGTGGTCACGTCCCGCGCCCGGACCAAGATCCGTCAGGTGCTGAAGACCATGCGCCGGGCTGAGTCGATCACCCTGGGTCGCCGCCTGCTCAACCATGCCCTGGGCGAGCTCAATATCGATCAGATTGACCCGGAGCATCTGGCGGAAACCCTCAGCGAGCTGCGCCTGAACACCCTCGACGATCTGCTGGCGGCCATTGGCCTCGGCGAGCGGATGAGTGTGGTGATCGCCCGCCGCCTGCTGGGCCGCAGCGAAGAGAGCAATAACAAACCGACCGCCCACTGCCTGCCGATCCGCGGCGCAGATGGCATCCTGCTGACTTTTGCCAACTGCTGTCACCCCATCCACGGTGACCCGATCATGGCCCATGTCAGCCCGGGCAAAGGCCTGGTGATCCACCGCGAGGAGTGTGCCAACATCCGGGGGTACCAGAAAGAGCCGGACAAATATATGCCGGTGGAGTGGAGCGAGGACTTCGAGCAGGAGTTTGTCACCAACCTCAAGGTGGATATGCAAAACCATCAGGGGGCGCTGGCCGATCTGACCAACACCATTGCCGCAACCGGCTCCAACATCCAGGGCCTGTCGACGGAAGAGAAAGATGGTCGCCTGTATACCATCACGGTACGGCTGACGACCAAAGGGCGGATCCACCTGGCGAATATTATGCGCCGGATCCGGGTAATGCCGAATGTGGTTCGGGTCTCTCGCCAGAAAAACTAAGGGTGATGACGCCGTTGACGTCTCCCCAACTCATGACCAACGCCCGTTCTCGGGCGTTTTCTTTATTCAGGAACACGATAGAAGCTTATGTCACCCGAACGTTTTCAACGGATCCAGTCGGTGCTGGCCACCCGCCAGCCGGATCTGACCGTCTGCATGGAAGAAGTGCACAAACCCAACAACGTGTCTGCCATCATCCGTACCGCCGATGCGGTTGGTGTCCACAAGGTCCACGCGGTGTGGCCGAAAGAAGATATGCGGGTCCTGAGCCATACCTCCGCCGGTGCCCGCAACTGGGTTGAGCTGGAAACTCATGACACCATGGTCAACGCCATGGCCACCCTCAAAAGCCAGGGGATGCAGGTCGTCGCCACCCACCTGTCAGACAGCGCAATTGATTTTCGTGACGTCGATTACACCAAACCGACCGCGATTATCCTCGGCGGCGAGAAAAACGGGATCACCGCTGAAGCGCTGTCACTGGCCGATCAGGATATCATCATTCCGATGGTCGGTATGGTACAGTCTCTCAATGTCTCGGTGGCCAGCGCCCTGATCCTCTACGAGGCCCAGCGCCAGCGTCAGGCGGTCGGGATGTATGATCGCACCACCACCCAGCTACCGGAAGCAGTGGTCCACCGGATCCTGTTTGAGCGTGGTCATCCGGTGCTGGCCAAAGTGGCCCGCCGCAAGGGCCTGCCGTATCCGCCGCTGGACGAGCACGGCCAGATCGTCGCGGACGAGCCGTGGTGGCAGACCATGCAGGCGATCGAGCCCAAAAAACGTCAACCAAAGCGCAACTAATCAGCGGAAATAGTGATGAGCGGACAACTCCTTGATACCGTCGCCCTGACCGAACTCTCCGGCGTCGGGGCCAAAATGGCAGAAAAACTGGAAAAAATCGGCCTGCACAGCGTACAGGATCTGCTGTTTCACCTGCCGCTCCGCTATGAAGACCGCACCCGGATCTGGCCCATCGCCGGCGTCCTGCCCGGCCAGCACCTCACCATTCAGGGCGAGGTGCTCAGCAACAACATCAGCTTCGGCAAACGGCGGATGCTGACCGTGAAAATCAGCGATCAGAGCGGCAGTGCCACCCTGCGCTTTTTCAACTTCAACGCGGCGATGAAAAACAGCCTGGCTGAAGGCAAGCAGGTCAAAGCCTATGGCGAAATCAAACGCGGCCAGCACGGGCTGGAGATCATCCATCCCGACTACAAAGTATTTTCCGAGCCGACCGAGCTCAGCGTCGAGGAAACCCTGACCCCGGTCTACCCGACCACTGACGGCCTGCGCCAGCTCACCCTGCGTAACCTGACCGATCAGGCCCTGGCCCTGCTCGACAAGGCCGCCGTCAGTGAACTGCTGCCCGAAGGCCTCTATGATCGCCAGATGACCCTGGCCGAAGCGCTGCACCTGATGCACCGCCCGACCCCGGATGTCTCCCTCGAACAACTGGAAGAAGGCAAACACCCGGCTCAGCAACGCCTGATCTTAGAAGAGCTGCTGGCGCAGAACCTGTCGATGCTGGCGGTGCGCAGCAAGGGCCAGCAACACCAGGCCTGGCCGCTGCCGCCAAGCCATACCCTGAAAAAGCAGCTTCTGGGCAGCCTGCCGTTCAGCCCGACCGGCGCCCAGCAACGCGTCGTGGCCGACATCGAAACCGACCTCGCCCGGCCCCATCCGATGATGCGCCTGGTACAGGGGGATGTCGGCTCGGGCAAAACCCTGGTCGCAGCCCTGGCTGCAGTACGGGCTATCGAGCATGGCTACCAGGTGGCGCTGATGGCCCCGACCGAACTGCTGGCCGAACAGCATGCGCTGAACTTCGCCAACTGGCTCAACCCGCTCGGCATTGAAGTCGGCTGGCTGGCGGGCAAGCTCAAGGGCAAGGCCCGCGAAACCGAACTGGCCCGAATTGAAAGCGGCGAAGCCAAAATGGTGGTCGGCACCCACGCCCTGTTCCAGGAGCAAGTGGTATTTCAGAACCTGGCGCTGGTGATCATCGATGAGCAGCACCGCTTCGGCGTCCATCAGCGGCTGGAGCTGCGTGAAAAAGGCGCCAGCAACGGCCACTACCCGCACCAGCTGATCATGACCGCCACCCCGATCCCGCGCACCCTGGCGATGACCGCCTATGCCGATCTCGAAACCTCGGTGATCGACGAACTGCCGCCGGGCCGGACCCCAATCCAGACCGTGGCAGTGCCCGACAGCCGCCGTGCCGACATCGTCGAACGGATCCGCGCCGCCTGCCTTAATGAAGGCCGCCAGGCGTATTGGGTTTGTACCCTGATTGATGAGTCCGAAGTGTTGGAAGCCCAGGCAGCCTCCGATACCGCTGATGAGCTGACTGCCCAGTTGCCCGAGCTCAATATCGGCCTGGTCCACGGCCGGATGAAACCGGCAGAAAAACAGGCGGTGATGAAACGCTTCAAGGACGGTGAACTGCACCTGCTGGTCGCCACCACAGTGATTGAAGTCGGGGTTGATGTCCCGAACGCCAGCCTGATGATCATCGAGAACCCCGAACGGCTCGGTCTGGCCCAGCTCCACCAGCTGCGCGGCCGTGTCGGCCGGGGCAGCGTTGCCAGCCATTGTGTGCTGCTCTACCATGCGCCGCTGTCGAAAACCGCCCAGAAACGCCTCGGGGTGCTGCGCGAAAGCAGCGACGGGTTTGTAATTGCCCAGCGCGATTTAGAAATCCGCGGTCCCGGTGAACTGCTCGGCACCAAGCAGACCGGCCTGGCTGATTTCAAAATTGCCGATCTGGTTCGCGACCAGCACCTGATCCCGCAGGTACAGAAACTGGCCCGCTATATCCACGAGCAATACCCGGACAACGCCAAGGCAATCATTACCCGCTGGCTCGGCCGGCGCGAGAACTACTCCAACGCCTGAGCCGTCCCCAAAGCTATCTCCAACGTCCAAATTTTCAGCCGGAAAGTACGCTTTCCGGCCGCAGCACCGCCACCACAGCCACTCCCGAACCGCCCCGGAAGGACAACAAAAAAGTCTGCTCAACCCAGCGCAAACGTTTGCTATTTTCTATCAAATAATTACAATAGCGCACAAAATTTCACCCACACGCACTTCTCCCGTGAACCGGCGGATCTGACTAACAGCAATCACAGAATTATTCGCTCTTTACAGGCTTTGCCCATCCAGCGCAACGCCGGGGATTAAGAAGTCCATCAAGGAAACCATGGCTATGACACGCCAACACGACGACATCGCAACACCGCAGAAATCCGATTTGATCTATCGCCTCGAAGACCGGCCACCGCTGCCACAAACCCTGTTTGCCGCCACCCAGCACCTGCTGGCCATGTTTGTGGCGGTGATCACCCCGTCGCTCATCATCTGCCAGGCCCTCGGCCTGCCGGCCAGCGACACTAACACCATTGTCAGCATGTCGCTGTTCGCCTCGGGCATCGCCTCGTTCATTCAGATCCGCACCGTCGGTCCGGTCGGCTCCGGCCTGCTGTCGATCCAGGGCACCAGTTTTAATTTCCTCGGTCCAATCATCGGTGCCGGACTGGCGATGAAAGCCGGCGGCGCGGATATCCCGACCATGATGGCGGCCATTTTCGGCACTATTCTGGCCGCGTCGCTGACTGAAGTCTTGATTTCCCGCGTACTGCAACATGCCCAGCGCGTGATCACGCCGTTGGTTTCGGGCATTGTCGTCACCCTGATCGGCCTGACCCTGATCCAGATCGGCCTCACCTCCATGGGCGGCGGCTACGCGGCGATTGAAAACGGCAGCTTCGGCAGCCTGGATAACCTGATGCTGGCCGGCACGGTACTGGGCCTGATTGTCCTGCTCAACCGGGTGAAGAACCCGTACCTGCGTGTCTCTTCGATTATGATTGCGATGGCCGCCGGGACCCTGCTGGCGTGGGGCACCGGGATGCTCGATACCGCCCGCGTTGCCGACACCGGCCTGATCGCCGTGCCGCTACCGATGCAATACGGCCTCGGCTTTGACTGGTCGCTGCTGATCCCGCTGGTGATCGTGTTTGCCATCACCTCACTGGAAGCGATCGGCGATATTACCGCCACCTCCGAGACCTCCGAGCAACCCGTTGCCGGCCCGGTCTATCTGAAGCGGATCAAAGGCGGCGTGCTGGCCGACGGCATCAACTCGGCCCTGGCCGCAGTGCTCAACAGCTTCCCGAACTCCACCTTCAGCCAGAACAACGGCATTATCCAGCTGACCGGGGTCGCCAGCCGCTACATCGGCTACTTCGTCGCGGGTATGCTGGTACTGCTCGGCCTGCTGCCAAGCGTAGCCAATTTAGTCCAGCTGATCCCGGAGCCGGTGCTCGGCGGCGCGACCATTGTGATGTTCGGCACCATTGCCGCCTCCGGGGTCCGGATCATTTCTCGTTGCGACCTCGACCGCCGGGCAATTCTGATCATGGCGCTGTCGTTTTCCATGGGCCTGGGCATTGCCCAGAAGCCGGAAATCCTCCAGTTCATGCCAGAGTGGATCCAGAGCATCCTGTCCTCCGGGATGGCTGCCGGCGGGATCACCGCGATTGTGCTCAACCTGGTACTGCCGGAAGAAAAATAATCTCTCCGACTGCCAGATAAATAAGCCACACACAAAAATCGAGTAGGAGGAGGCCTCACGGCCTCCGTCCTCTCACACCACCGTACAAGCGTGGGTCGCATACGGCGGTTCCGAATATATTTTCAGTGACTCGTACCCATCTCGCAACGAGTACAGACCCATCTCCTTGAACCATTTCATTGGCATGGCCTGATTGAGCTGGGGCGATAAAGCCAAGTGCCACCACCCTTTATCTGACATCGCCAGCTTCCACGCATTGCGTTCGCTTACACCCTCTTGGCGTAACCATGTCGCTATGCTGTATCTGCGCTTGCGCTGCTTGAGGCGATAGCACCGTAAGCGCCGCCTTATCCATTCATCCAAGCGCTGCATCGCGCTTTTCCGTATGGCAAGCTTGAAATAGTGTTGCCAACCTCTTAGGTATTGAGTGAGTTCGACTAGGACTGTCTTCAACTCTCGCCCTCGATTCCGCTTCGTTATTTGACGCACTCGCTTCTTCATCTGAGTTTGTGCTGTCTTCGAGATATAGATGCTTCCATCTCGGTGAAAGCGATGGCCTAGGTAAGTCCGCTCTGTCACTCTCGTTGCCGCACTTTTCTCACGGTTAACCCTGAGTTTCAGTTTCTGCTCCAAGAACTCCGTGATTGAGGCTTTTACTCGATTGGCGGCTTCCTTACTGTGCACGTAGATTTGGCAGTCGTCTGCATATCGGCAGAACTTATGCCCTCTTCGCTCAAGCTCTTTATCCAACTCATCTAATACGATATTTGATAGCAGCGGAGATAATGGTCCACCCTGTGGCGTCCCTCGTTGCCTCTGCTCAACTAACCCGTTTCGCATTATGCCTGCCTGTAGGTATGACCTGACCAGCTTCAGGACCCGTTTATCTGTGATGTCCTCCGATAGCCTGTGCATCAGTTTATCGTGGTTCACAGTATCGAAGTATTTCGCCAGGTCTATGTCGACTACATAACCCCGCCCCTCCCTGATGTAGTGGCTTGCTGCCACCAATGCATGGTGGGCACTGCGGTTAGGCCTGAACCCATAACTGTTGCTTGAGAACTGAGGTTCGTAGATATCTGTCAGTACTGAGGTAATGGCCTGTTGGACTACCCTATCAAGTACAGTTGGGATACCTAGCTGCCTCACTCCCCCGCTGGGTTTGGGAATTTCTACACCCAGAACGGGTTGCGGTTGGTAGCTCCCGTCCAGAAGGCTCTGGCGGAGCGCTTGCCCATTAGAAGACTGCCGAAGCATCGAGATAGTCGCTGTTATGTCGAGTTTATCAACCCCAGCACATCCCTTGTTCTTCTTCACTCTTCTCAGGGCTTGGTTCAGATTTGTTGAGGAGCAGATCCGCTCCATCAACTGAGTTGAGGTCACCAAGACTCGTCCTCCTGTCTACGCCGATCATGCTTGTCATTCTTCGTGGCCATGAGCGTCACTTGCGGTGTTGCCCAGTAGTACGTAGAGATGTTGTTCATCTTGCTATGACCCCACATGATTGAGTGTCTAGTGACTGCTTCTTGATATATTCAGTTCCGGCCTTCCCTTGGGTTGTACTTCCCCAAGGTACTATGCCTTCTGCTGACTTCTTATTACCCGTCACACAACATCACTGTTGTATTAGTCTCATCCGAGACAGGTCGTAAGATCTCCCGAGGTAAGACGTTGTTCTTTCCCTTGGCTGTGCCTGATTTACCCGTACACACTTCCCGTCGAGGCATTGGGCTGTTCTATATATTGCTAGGTTACCCAAGTTGTACTGGCCTACTATCAGGTTTCTGTTCGTCACACCCAAGTTTTGCCGTTTGCTTCCTTCAGATCCCACCTCACGGTGGGCACCCTTGCATAGGCTAACGGTTCTCGCTCGACTGAGCCCGTAGAGGACTTTCACCTCCTAGAACAACGCCATGCTCGGCGCACAAAGAAAAGCGCCGGCATCACTGCCGGCGCTTTTTAGTTTTGATCCGATTTGTTTTGACCCGGCGCGCGGCGCGCCCGGATCTTAATGTTTTTTACCGTTCTGGATCGGCAGGCCAACCTGCACTTTCAGGCCACCGCTACTACGGTTGGTGACCAGAATACTGCCCCCGTGCTGGTCGATGATCCGCTTGACGATGGCCAACCCAAGCCCGGTTCCTTCCGCCTCGCTACCACGGGCACTATCGCCCCGGGTCAGCGGCTGGAACATCTTCGCAACCTGATCCGGCGCAATGCCAGGCCCGTCATCTTCGACGCAGAACCACGCAGTCTGGCGATCGGCCGCGACCCCGCTGGAAACCCTGACCCACCCTTTGCCGTAACGCAGTGCATTGATCACCAGGTTGGCTACCGAGCGCTTAATTGCCACCGGGTTACCGCGCACGACGCAGGGGATCGGATTCAAATCCAGCGCAACCTCCTGTTCATAACCGCCTTCGGCTTCCGCCACCTCCTGCAACAACCCGTTCAGATCCAGGCTTTCCTGCTCCTGCAACTGGGTTGATTTAAGATACTCCATGAACTGGCTGATGATCGCGTTGCACTCTTCGGTATCCTTTATCATGCTCTCGGCCAGATAGCTGTCCTCCGGCGACATCATCTCAGTGGCCAGCCGGATCCGGGTCAGCGGCGTGCGCAAGTCATGGCTGACCCCCGCCAGCAACAATGCCCGGTCGTCTTCCAGTTGCTGGATCCCCTCCGCCATCTTGTTAAAGGCCCGGGTCACCGCGCGGATCTCCGAGGCGCCCCGCTCCGGCAAATGCGGCGGAGTGCCGCCCTGGGCAACCTGCAACGCCGCCTGCTCCAGCGCCACCAACGGCCGGTTCTGAATTTTAATAAACAGCCAGCCACCGGCGATCACCATCAAGGCGATAATCAGACTGTAGTGAAACAGCGGCGAAAAATCCTCTTCCTGCAGCTCCGAGAGCGGGATCCGCATCAGGTAGCCCGGCATCGCATCGCACTTCATCCACAACACATAACTGTCAGCCCCCAGCACCAGGCGCACTTCGGTCGGCACCTCCAGCTCCCGGGTCATTTCCTCGCTGAGATAGTCAATCCGGGTGGCCTGGTGATACTCCTCCAGCGAGTCACTGTCTTCGTTGTGCAACGTCACGCCCAGTTGCTCCAGCAGCTGCCGCCGCAACGGCGTGTCAAGGTGGAAGGTATGGCCGTCCGCCAGCTCAACGTCTTCTTTGAGCATCAGCCGGACTTCATAAGCCAGGATCCGGTTAAACTGCTGCAAACTGGGCAGCAGGGCGTAATTGAGCACCGCCAGGTAAGAAAAAATCTGGCTGGCTATCAACAGACCAGCCAGCAGAATCAGGGTGCGGGCAAACGTACTGCGAGGGGACATCCGCATGGCTGCGTCCTTTTTTATGCCTCACTGCCGTCAGGCACAAACACATAGCCCAGCCCCCAGACGGTCTGGATGTAGCGCGGGCGGCTCGGGTCATCTTCAATCATCCGGCGCAGGCGCGAGATCTGAACGTCAATCGAACGCTCCATAGCCGAGTACTCGCGGCCGCGGGCCATGTTCATCAGCTTATCGCGCGACATCGGCTCGCGGGCATTGGTCACCAGGGCCTTGAGCACCGCAAATTCGCCCGAAGTCAGCGGCATCGCTTCCTCGCCGCGGAACATCTCTCGGGTGCCGAGGTTGAGTCGGAACTCACCGAACTCGATGACTTTGCTGTCAACGCTCGGGGCGCCCGGAGCCTCAATGGTCTGGCGACGCAACACCGCCCGGATCCGGGCCAGCAGCTCGCGCGGATTAAACGGCTTGGGCAGATAATCATCGGCGCCGACTTCCAGCCCGACAATCCGGTCGACTTCGTCGCCCTTGGCAGTCAACATCAGGATCGGCAGCATGTTGTTGGCATTGCGCAGCCGGCGGCAAATCGACAAACCGTCTTCGCCCGGCAGCATCAGATCCAGCACCATCAGGTGAAAATTCTCGCGGGACAGCAAGCGATCCATTTGCTCGCCATTGGCGACACTGCGCACCTGGAAGCCCTGCTCCGACAGATACCGCTCCAGCAGCGCCCGCAGACGCATATCATCATCAACAACCAGAATCTTGAAATTTTCCTGCATATCTCACCTTTATCGCTCAGGTTCTCGAGCACTGGCACCATTCTACTGAACTCGCACGGCCGAGCACGGCCTGAAAGTGCCGCAAAACGGCCCAAAATTGTTACCGATTATGTCCAAATCTCTTTGCTGATCATAGGCCATCCGCTCAATCATCATCGAATGCTGTCACCCTACTCCGCACATCGGTCCGCACTGTCACGAAGCGCCAGCCTTCATATTGACGTCATCGGCAAAGCATTGGAAGATGCAGGGAGCAAAAGTTCAGGACAACCGTATGAAAACTAACTTAATCACCCGCGAGGGCTATGACAAGCTGAAAGAGGAGCTGGATTTCCTCTGGAAAGAAGAGCGCCCGGAAGTCACCAAGAAAGTTACCTGGGCCGCCAGCCTCGGCGATCGCAGTGAAAATGCCGATTACCAGTACAACAAAAAACGCCTGCGCGAAATTGACCGCCGGGTCCGCTACCTGCGCAAGCGCCTGGAGCAGGTCCAGGTGGTCGACTACTCGCCGCAGCAGGACGGCAAGGTTTTCTTCGGCGCCTGGGTCGAGATAGAAAACGAAGACGGCGAAGTCAAAACCTTCCGCATCGTCGGCCCGGACGAGATCTACGGCCGCAACGACTACATCTCCATCGACTCGCCGATGGCCCGGGCGCTGCTGAAAAAAGAAGTCGACGACGAGTTTGAAGTCAATACCCCCGCCGGTAAGAAAGAGTGGTTCGTCAACGCCATTCGCTATCAGTAATCCCGGTTTTCCTCGCCGATATTCTCCGTCAGTTTAATCCGTCCGGCGCCGGGTCGCGCTGGGCGTTTGGTGATAAAAGCGTTTGTAGGCGCGGGAAAAACCGGACAGCTGGGCAAAACCAACCTCGGCAGCCAGCTCGGTCAGCGGCATCCTGGTTTCTAACAGCAACTGCCGGGCCCGCCGCATCCGCCGCTGCATCACATACTGCTGCGGGGTGATCCCGAACTGACGCTGGCACAGGCAGTAAAAATGACTCTCGCTCAGGTGCATCGCGCTGGCCATCGCCGCGTTGCTGAGCGGCGAGGACAGCCGTTGATCAATCAACATATTGAGCGCCTGCTCTTCGAGACGGCTGTGGTTCAGCACCCGCGCCACCGACGGCGCGTGCATCTGGCCGAACTGGGTCAGAAACAGCGAAATCAGCTGGCAATGGAGCTGCGGGCTGATCTGCGCTCCGGCGCGGCGGAGCTGGTGGGCGGCAAAATCAAGCAGCGGCTGGCTGTCCGGGGTCAGGGTCAGAAAATGCGGCTGGCTGAACAGGGTGCTCAGCAGCGGCTGCTCGCACGCCTGCTCCAGCGCCTGGAGATAGGGATCGGCCGGTGCCAGATCGATCACCAGCAATTCACTGTCTTCACTCAACCCGTTGAAGAAATGTGGTGCGCTGTCCGGGACAATCGCAATCCCGCCATGGACCAGCCGGCCCTGCTCACGTTCAAACTCACACGCCATCTGCCCGCGCCAGCCCAGCAGAACCTGGGCAAAGGCATGCTGGTGATCCCCCTGCTGCCGGGCAATTAAATTTCTTCTGATCTGACTCCGTTCCACCCGAACCCCCGCACTTACACGTCTTTTGCAACAGCTCAGGAGTCTGAGCTAACAACACCATAGTCTCAGGCAAATGCCCGCTTTTATTTGCCGATAAAATAACAATACATTAACAGGGAAGGAAGTCAGAAATGCAACTCAACCAGAATCAAGTCCAGGACGCACTGCCGTGGCAGCCACTGATCGACGCGCTGCGCACCATGTTTACCCGCGATGTGGTTTCGCCGATCCGCCATCACCATACCCTGTCGGTGCCCGAAAGTCCGGATGCCACCCTGCTGCTGATGCCGGCCTGGCTGCCCGGCGAATACCTCGGGGTCAAGCAGGTCAACGTCTTTCCCGGCAACAGTGCCAAGAACCTGCCGGGTCTGAGCAGCAACTACCTGCTAAGCTGCGGCCAGACCGGGCAACTGCTGGCCCAGATTGACGGCAACGAGCTCACGGCCCGCCGCACGGCCGCGGCTTCCGCGCTGGCTTCGAGCTACCTGTCACGCGAAGACAGCCGAACCATGCTGATGGTCGGTGCCGGCCGGGTGGCCCGCCGCCTGATCCCGGCCCACATGAGCGTTCGCCCGCTCGACACCATCCATATCTGGGATATCAACCAGGCCGCCGCCAAACAACTGGCAACCGAGCTGCGCGACCGCGGCATCAATGCCAGCGCCTGCACCGACGCTGAACTGGAAAGCGTGGCCCGCGAAGCGGATCTGATCAGCTGTGCCACCCTCTCGACCACCCCGATCATCAAGGGGGCCTGGCTCAAACCCGGCGCCCACCTCGATCTGGTCGGCAGTTTCACCCCGACCATGCGCGAAGCCGATAACGAAGCGATGCAACGCGCGGCGCTGTTTGTCGATGTCAAAGCCGCCGCCCTGGTCGAAACCGGAGAGCTGATCCTGCCGATCCAGGATGGCGCTATTGACGAGAGCCATATTCTTGCCGGCTTTGCCGAACTCTGCAGCGGCGCCCATACCGGCCGCGCAGCACTGGCAGCGCCGGACACGGCGATCACCGCCTTTAAATCGGTCGGCGATTCGCGCGAAGATCTCGCCGCCGCCGTGCTGGCCTACCAGCAAATGGCCTGAGTGCCCGCAGCGATACGGGAGCCAGGACACTGATGCCGGCTCCCGCCTGCACCCGGATCCGCCCGGGCCCGAACCTTGAAAGGATGCAGCATGATGAAACAGAATACCTCAGACTTTTCCGCCGTCCCGCATCTGGGCGTGGCGATCATCCCGATTTTTCTGACTATTGGCTTACTGGCCATCCAGATTTTTTACTACGACGACTTTACCCCGCATATTGCGCTGGCGATAGGCTTTGCCATCACCGCGCTGGTCGGCTGGTATCAGGGACTGCGCTGGCAGGAGATTGAAGCCGGTGCATTTCGCGTACTGCACATCGCCATGCCGTCGATCGCTACCCTGATCGTGGTCGGGATGCTGGTCAGTACCTGGATAGCCAGCGGCACGGTTCCGACCCTGATCTATTACGGCCTGGCCCTGATCGACCCGAGCTGGTTCCTGGCCGCCACCATGCTGCTCTGCTCGCTGGTCTCGCTGTCGATTGGCTCGAGCTGGACCACGGTCGGTACCGTTGGCCTGGCGCTGGTCGGCATCGGCTATGCGTTTGGGATCCCAGCCTACTGGACCGCCGGCGCCGTGGTCTCCGGTGCCTTCTTCGGCGACAAGGTTTCCCCGTTGTCCGATACCACCAACCTGGCTGCGGCGGTGACCGAAACCAATGTGTTTGCCCATATCCGCAACATGATGCCGACCACGATCCCGGCGATGCTGATCGCCCTGACCATCTATGCGGTCATTGGCGGGACCAGCAGTGCCGATCCGTCGCAACTGGCCCATATCACCGACATCCGTCAGGGGCTGGAAGCACAGTTTGAGCTGGGTTTCCTGCCACTGCTGCCGCTGGGGGTGGTCATGGCGCTGGCCTTTTGCAAAGTGGCCCCAATCCCGGCCCTGTTTACCGGTTTTATCCTCGGGGCATTGGTCGCGGTTCACCAATACAGCTACAACCTCAATGAAATCCTGACTTTTGCCCACAGCGGCTTTAAAATCGAGACCGGTACCCAGGCCCTCGACAGCCTGCTCAACCGCGGGGGTGTCTCTTCCATGACCTGGGTGATCACCCTGATGATGTTTGCCCTTGCGTTCGGCGGCGCCCTGGAGCGCACCGGCTGTCTGGAGTCTGTGGTCAGCGCCATTATGCGCACCACCCGCCGTTTCCGCGGCCTGCAGACCAATGCCATCCTGACCTCGATCGCCACCAATGCCGTCTCCGGCGACGTCTACCTGTCGATTGCCCTGCCGGGCCGGATGTTCGGGTCGGAATACGATAAGCTGGGCTACAGTCGGCTCAACCTGTCGCGGGCGATTGAAGAAGGCGGTACCCTGGTCTCGCCGCTGATCCCCTGGAATGCCGGCGGCGCCTTTGTCATGGGTACCCTCGGCCTGGCCGTCGCCCCGGGCGATTACAGTGCCCTGCTGTATATCCCGCTGGCTTTTGCCTGCTGGCTCTCCCCGGCAATCGGCATTCTCTACGCCCAGACCGGCTGGTTTTCGCTCCGCGCGTCCCAACCGACGCAGGATGAAGCTTCACCGGCCCCGTCCGCGGCACACTCATAATCATTCAGTTATCGCACAAAGGAGCGCAAGCCATGACCAATCTATCCTCACCAGCTGTATCCCGGGGCCCGCTTGCGGTCGTCGGTGCCGGTGTGGTCGGGCTCTGTACGGCGCTGGAAGCCCAGCGCCATGGCTATACCGTCACCCTGATCGATCGCAACGCCCCCGGTACCGGCGCTTCGTTCGGCAATGCCGGCTACCTGGCAACCGAACTGGTCGACCCGCTGGCGACCCCGGCGACCCTGGCCGGCGCCCCGGCGATGTGGCTCGACCCCAAGGGCCCGCTGTCGCTGCCACTACGCTACCTGCACCGGGCACTGCCCTGGCTGGCGCGCTTTCTCCGCGCCGCCGCACCAGGCCGTGTTGAGCACAGCCGGGCCGCCCTGACGGCCCTGAACCGGGCCGCAGTTCCGGCCTGGCAGCGCTGCCTGGCAGATATCGGCGCCACCGAGCAGCTCGTGCCTTCAGGCTACCTGCTGGTGTGGGAATCCCCCGACAAGCTTGAGGCCGCCCGTGACCATGCCCGCGACCTGGCCAAGCAGGGGATCACGACTGAGCTGCTCCAGGGCGAAGCGCTGGCGGCTAAGGAGCCGGAGCTGGCAGAGCGCCTCAGCCACGCGCTATATTTTCCGGATGCCTGCCGGGTCCGCGATCCCTTCCAGTTATCGCAATTACTACAGGCGGCGTTTGAAGCCCGCGGTGGCCAGATCCTGAGCCGGGAGATCCGCGACATCACCCTCCAGGCCAACCGGGTCCAGCTCGAGACCCTTGATGGAGGCACTTTTGATACCGAGCAGGCGATCATCTGCACCGGCGCGTGGAGCAAAGCGTTGTTGCAGCAAGTCGGGCTCAGCGTGCCGCTGGAAGCCGAGCGCGGTTATCACCTGACTATTGAAGCCGAACACATCACTCTCAATCACCCCATCGGCTCTGCCGAGCGACGCTTTGTCATGAGTCCGCTCGACAGCGGCTTGCGGGTAGTCGGGATCACCGAAATCGGCGGCCTGACCCTGCCGCCCCTGGCCCGGGGTTTTGCGGCCCTACGTCATCACAGCCGCCAGTTGCTCCGTCGCCTCGACGATCCGGCGCTGACAGTCAGCGAATGGATGGGCCACCGGCCGACACTCCCGGACTCCCTGCCGGTGATTGACCGTCATCCGACCCACCCCCACCTGCTGTTTGCTTTCGGCAATCAGCACCTGGGGTTGACCCAGGCAGCCGTCAGCGCCGAACTGGTGGTCAGCCTGCTGCGCAGGCAAGCACCGGCGATCGACCCGACGCCCTTCCGGGTCGATCGCTTCTAAGCTCGTTCCCATCCAGCCCATCTTCACCGGCGGCCGCACCGGCCGCCCTATCCCCCAGTGAATACCGATGCCAAATACCACAACCGGCACCGGGCTCACACTGACAGAGCCCTGACAGATCTCAACTTGCCTCCGCCCCATTCGCCCGTAGAATGGAGGCACAAACGACAACAAGAGAAACAACGGATGAGCAACACGATCAACCAGACGATTGCCCGTGAACTGACGGTGCGCCCGGAACAAGTTACGGCAGCCGTCACCCTGCTCGATGACGGCAATACGGTCCCTTTTATCGCCCGTTACCGTAAGGAAGTCACCGGCGGGCTGGATGATACCCAGCTGCGCAACCTGGAATCCCGCCTCGGTTACCTGCGGGAAATGGAAGACCGCCGCCAGGTGATTTTGAAATCCATCAGTGAACAAAACAAGCTGACCCCGGCGCTGGAAGCGGAAATCAAGGCCGCGGACAGCAAAACCCGGCTCGAAGATCTCTACCTGCCTTACAAACCCAAGCGCCGCACCAAAGGCCAGATTGCGATTGAAGCCGGCCTTGAGCCGCTGGCCGACAGCCTGTGGACCAACCCGAGCCAGATCCCGGAAGCCGCGGCGGAAGCTTATATTGATACAGACAAAGGCGTCGCCGATACCAAGGCCGCCCTCGACGGTGCCCGTGCTATCCTGATGGAGCGCTTTGCCGAAGATGCCGCGCTGCTGGATAAAATCCGCCGCCACCTGCAACACCAGGCCGAGCTGAGCGCCACGGTCGTCGACGGCAAGGCGCAGGAAGGCGCCAAATTCAAAGATTACTTCGAGTACAGCGAAGCACTGAAAAACATTCCGTCACACCGCGCCCTGGCCCTGTTCCGCGGCCGCAACGAAGGCGTGCTGCAACTGACCCTCATCGCCGACCCGAACCAGGAAGCAGGCACCCGCGGCTCCTACTGCGAAGTGATGATTGCCGAGCACTACGGCATCACCCTCGGTACCCAGCCTGCCGACAGCTGGCGCAAGCAGGTGATCAGCTGGGCCTGGCGGATCAAAATCCTGATGCACATGGAAACCGAGCTACTGAGCGCCCTGCGCGAGAAAGCCGAAGACGGCGCGATGCAGGTATTTGCCGATAACCTCAAAGACTTGCTGATGGCTGCACCAGCGGGCCCGCGCGTCACGCTGGCACTGGACCCGGGTCTGCGGACCGGCTGTAAAGTGGCGGTCGTCGATCAGACCGGCAAGCTGCTCGATACCGCGACGATTTACCCGCACCAGCCACAGCGCCAGGTCGCCCAGTCCGAAGCGACGGTGTTGGCCCTGATCGCCAAACACGACGTCGATCTGATCGCGATTGGTAACGGTACTGCTTCACGTGAAACCGACAGCTTTGTCACCACCCTGCTCAAAGACAACAACCTCAAGATCCAGAGCGTGATGGTGAGCGAGGCCGGTGCCTCGGTCTATTCAGCCTCCGAACTGGCTGCCAACGAGTTCCCGAACCTGGACGTCTCGCTGCGCGGCGCGGTGTCGATTGGCCGCCGCCTGCAGGATCCGCTGGCCGAGCTGGTGAAAATCGATCCGAAATCGATCGGGGTGGGCCAGTACCAGCACGATGTCAGCCAGAGCATGCTGGCCAAGCGGCTCGATGCCGTGGTCGAAGACTGCGTCAACGCCGTCGGCGTGGACGTCAATACAGCATCTGCGGCACTGCTGACCCGAGTGGCCGGCCTGAACAACACCATCGCCCAGAACATCGTCAACTACCGCGATGAAAACGGCCGCTTTGAAGCCCGCACCACGCTGAAGAAGGTCGCCCGCCTGGGGCCGAAAGCCTTCGAGCAGTGTGCCGGTTTCCTGCGCATCATGAACGGCAAGAACCCGCTCGACAGCTCGGCGGTGCACCCGGAATCTTACGCGGTGGTGAAAAACATCGCTGCGGCGAACGACAAAGCGCTGGATGCAATCATCGGCAACAGTGACTTCCTCAAAGGCCTGAAGCCTGCGGACTATACCAATGAGCAATTCGGCCTGCCGACAGTGACTGATATTATCAGTGAGCTGGACAAACCGGGCCGCGACCCGCGACCGGAATTTAAAACCGCGACCTTCGCCGAAGGTGTTCACGAGGTGAAAGATCTGATCCCGGGCATGGTATTGGAAGGGGTAATCACCAATGTGACCAATTTCGGTGCCTTCGTCGATATCGGTGTCCACCAGGATGGCCTGGTGCATATCTCTGCACTGTCGGACAAGTTTGTCTCTGATCCGCGCGAAGTGGTCAAAGCCGGCGATATCGTCAAGGTGAAGGTGATGGAAGTCGATCTGCAGCGCAAACGAATTGGCCTGTCGATGCGCCTCAACGATGAGCCGGGCCAGGAAAAAACGAGCCGCAAACCGCAAGGCCAACGCCAGCAACCCCGTGAGCAGCGCCAGTCCCGGAGTAAGAACGATCAGGGCGGCAACAGCGCCATGGGCGGCGCCTTCGCGGCCGCATTCGCCAACGCCAGGAAAAAATAGTCCGGGCAATCGCAATTATTCATGCCCCGATCCAAAAGAGCCAGCATCATGCTGGCTCTTTTTTAATCCCGACCCGTGGCGCCATTTGCAGCCAATACCGGCAATACACTAAAGGATCACCAGATATTCCGTCGGCGGGTTGGGCACCGTCGCCTGGGCATAGCGGTGGGCCACCACACCTTTGATCCGCTCGGTCTCACTGATCTTTTCCAGCTCTTCGAGTAAATTGCGCGGCAGCTGAATATGCATCGAATAACCCAGCTCACTAACATCACCCATATAGCTGTCGGCTGACAACGCCTTGACTAACTGCTCGAGGTCATCCTGATAACCATACTGCTGCTCGCGTACCGCCGCCTCGTGATAATCCGGATGCTCACTGGGATCCCAAGCCGGTTTTTTCAGCTGTTTCTCATCGCTGCTGAGCGGCTTTTCCCGCGCAGACTCCGCCGTCTGGGTCGGCGGGACGATTTTTTCACGGACACGATTATCCCGCGCCACCTGCTCGGTCGGCGGGTTCACGGACGGCGCAATCGTCGGCGCGCCGGCTTGTGTAGGGGAAACGATCATGCTGATGTACATCTCCAGACATCAGCTGATGGGGGCATCAGATCACCGCCAGCAGCACCGTCGCCACCGTACCCAATGCCGACAAGCCCTGCCCGGCACTATAGTACTCGTCATCGTGTTGCTTCACGCTATCGGGGTGATCCAATCCTAGCGCCCCATAGGCAAACGACTCCGCTTTCTTGGTCGTTTGGGCTATGTCACCAGCCTCTGTATTCTTGTTATTTGCCTCTTCTAGCCGGGCTTCGGCCCCCTGGCGTCGCTTCGCCTCGCTCGAAAGCGAGACGGTATCGTCCCCGTTACCTGTCCTTCTGGCCGACTCACCCGAAGGGGCTGCAGTTTGCGCCCCCCGCATGGCGGGCGATGCCTTCAAAATAACCGGGGTGTAGCCCGTTGTCTTTGCAACAATTCCAATTGTCATTATGGCTCCTCTCCGTCACAGAGCAACTCCATTTGATATATATCGGCACCCGGCTGCAAAAGTTGAGCAAAAAAGCACCGATCTGCCTCACACATGACAACATGAAACGCCAGGACCGCCGCCCAGGATTAAGGCGCCTGGACAAACTCGCAAACAGTGCGGACAAAATCTTCCGGATGCGAGATAAACGGCGCGTGCGAGGCCGCGGCAAAAATCTGCCGCTGCGACTGCGGTGCCAGCACGTCCAGCGCACTGGCCACCTTGACCGGCACCAACCCGTCGAGCCGACCATAAAGGCGCAGCCAGGGCTGGGTGATTTGTCCCAGTTGCTCACGCAGATCCACCCCGGCCAACACGTCCAACCCAGCAGCCAAAGCCTGCGGGCACGGCTGCGGGCGGGAGAACACCGCTTGTTTCAGTTGCTTGATATCCTGGCGCGCGGTCGCACTACCCATCGCCTGCAAGGCCATGAAGCGCTCCACCGTTAACTGGAAGTCCTCGCTCAGCTGACGTTGAAAATCACTCAGTACCTTCGGCTGGATCCCCCGCCATGTGTGTTCGGCTGCAAACCGCGGCGAGCTGGCCACCGTCACCAACTGGCTCACCCGTTCCGGAGCCAGCAGGGCCGCTTGTTTGGCCACCAGTCCCCCCAGAGACCAGCCGAGCCAGATTGCAGACGCTGGTGAACTTTCAAGCAACAGCTGTGCCATTTCTTCAAGGCTTTTCGCGCCCAGATCGCGGCTGTGGCCGTATCCCGGCAGATCGACCCGGTGGACCCGAAAGTGCGGCGTCAGCATCGGCAGCAGCGCCTGCCAGACCGCCCCGTTCATTCCCCACCCATGAATGAGAACCAGATCCGAACCCTGACCTTCCGTTTCCCAGTGCAGCTTGGCTGTCATTTACACTTCCTCTATCAACCGCAATACCGGCTATCATACCAAACCGGCCCCCATTCTGATCGCACCAGGTGGTCGAATCTGTCTGCTAGCCCCGCTCCGGAGGTGTGAATGGATTTGTATCGCCTGCTCGGCCAACTGATGGCCCGAACGCCGCGCCAGTGTCAGCTGTGCCAGCTCCCCCTGGGCCGGGAAGAGCTATTGTGGTGCCGGCATTGCCAGGCCCGTTTTCCCCGGCCGCCCTACTGTCACCGCTGCGGCGCCACCACACCCACCCCGACCAGCGCCTGCGGCCGTTGCCTGAGCGACCCGCCGCCCTGGCAGCAGTGCTACCGTCTCGGCGAATACCATTTTCCGCTCAACCAGTTGATCCACCAGCTTAAATTCAGCGGCAAGTTCTGGCTGGCCGAGCCGCTGGGTCAGTTGCTGGCGCGCGAAATCACCGTCCCCGCTCCGGTCCTGATCCCTGTCCCGATGCATCGGCGCCGGCGGCTGCACCGTAGCTTCAACCAAAGCACCCTGCTAGCGCAGGCCGTCGCCCGGGCACTGGGCAGCACCTGTCACGGCAACGCACTGAGGCGGGTTCGGCATACCCCGCCCCAACGCGCACTCAGCCGTCGCGAGCGCCAGCAGAATCTGCACCAGGCTTTTATACTCAATACAAGGGCGCTGCCCGAACATGTGGCGCTGGTTGATGATGTGATCACCACCGGCAGCACCCTGGCCGAACTGACCCGGCTGCTGCTGGCGCATGGGTGCCAGCAGGTGGATATCTATTGTCTCTGCTATACGCCGGCGCCCGGCCAGACGTCCCGCTGAGCCACTTCCCGGACCATATGCAGAGTCACCAGCCGCATCCGTAAAATGTGATGCAACCATCGCCGAAACGATTAGGGGATGATACAAAGGCTATCTCGGAGTAGAATAGAATTAATCTTACTAACTAAGTCAGGTATTACGTCGTGTCTATGATTACTATTTCAGAAAGTGCGGAGCAGCACTTCGGCAAACTTCTTGCCCAACAGGCTGAAGGGACCAATATCCGTGTATTCGTGGTTAATCCGGGTACGCAAAACGCAGAGTGCGGCGTATCCTACTGCCCGCCGGAAGCCGTGGAAGCCAGTGATACCGAAATTAAGTTTGGTCTGTTTTCGGCGTTCATTGATGAGCTCAGCCTGCCGTTCCTGGAAGATGCTGAAATCGACTTTGTGACGGACAAAATGGGCTCGCAGCTGACCCTGAAAGCGCCGAATGCCAAAGTGCGCAAGGTATCGGACGATGCCCCGCTGATGGAGCGTGTGGATTATGTGATCCAAACCCAGGTGAACCCGCAACTGGCCGGTCACGGCGGCCATGTCTCTCTGGCAGAAATCACCGAAGACGGGGTGGCGATCCTGCAATTCGGCGGCGGTTGTAACGGCTGCTCTATGGTGGACGTGACCCTCAAAGAAGGGATCGAAAAAGAGCTGCTGGCGCAGTTTGAAGGCGAGCTGACCGGTGTCCGCGATGTCACCGAACACGCCCGCGGTGAACACTCTTACTACTAGATCGGACGACGCTGCTCAGCCCACCGCTGAGCCTCGCGCCAAGTATGAATAAGCGAGAGCCGGGCTCTCGCTCTATTCACGCTCAGCCGTCAGGAGCCGATCACGGTGATCGTCACTTTGCGGCGCCCCCACTGTTTCGCCGCCCGGATATCTTTACCCATATAGATATCAATTTTGCGCGTCCAGCGCTTGTTCATTTTGTCCATTACCACATATTCTCCCGGCAGACCGGAGATCTTCACCCGGGTGCCGTGCCCGATCCCCAGACGCAGCAGATCACGGGAAACCGCAATCACTTTCATCCCGGGCTTGAGGCGATCGCCCCAGGCGGCAAGCGTGGGATTCGAATTGGTTTGGGCCCGGACCGAGTTGTATGCGGTCGCGGTAACCTGAAGCTTTTTCCCGACCAGACTCGCCTCGGCAGCACCGCCGCCCAGCATTATGATTGTCAACAACAGACCGATTACTGCTTTCCTCATCCTCTACTACCACTTGCTCAAAAAACCACCATTTTAAGCAATTTTATCCTGTAGCAGATAGGCTTTTTTTGTGTAAAGTTTGGTCAACAGCGCTTGAAAAAACTTAACTTGTTGTTAGGAAATATGAATTCATCGGGCCTAGCCGGTTTCCTCAGCAGCCAGAAACGTATTCTTTTGCCACTGGTAGGCCAGCACGATCGCCAGACCAACGCCACGCATCGCCAGGAACACCAGCATCGCTGCCCATAAGCCATGATTGCCCCAATCCATTAGCAACCACCAGGTGATGAAAAAGCTGCTGGTGGCCAGAAACATGCTATTACGCATCTCCCGCCCTCGCGTAGCCCCGATAAAGATGCCATCGAGCAGAAAACACCACATCGCCACCAACGGGACTGCCGCCAGCCACGGCAGATAACGCGCCGCTTCCGCCCGTACCGCCGGGATATCGGAGATCAGGCTGACAATGTCGCGGCCGAAGCAGGCAAAGGCCAGGGTCATCAGCAGTGAGATGATCAGGCTCCAGAAGGTGGTGCCAATCAGCGACCGCCCCAGCAGCTCGCGGCTGCGCGCGCCGATCGCCTTACCGACCATCGCCTCCATCGCATAGGCAAACCCGTCCATGGCGTAGGAGACCAGCATCAAAAAGCTCATCAGCACTGCATTGGCGGCCACTACGGTATCGCCGAGGCTGGCCCCGTGGAAGGTCATAAAGGAAAACGCCAGTTGCAGACAGAGGCTGCGCAGGAAAATATCACGATTGAGTTTGAGCAGCCGCCCCATGCCATGGCGTACCGCGCCAAGCTGGCTTTTCAACGCCGGCAACGCATAGGCGCGCCATTGCCGGGCAACAAACCACAACCCCAGTGCCAGCCCGCTATAATCGGCGATCACCGAGGCGGCAGCAGCGCCGCGTACCTGCCAGCCAAAGCCGAGCACAAACAGCAGATCGAGCAGGATATTGACCACATTGGTAATGATCAGCAGCCACATCGGCAAGCGGGCGTTCTGGGTGCCAAGCAGCCAGCCCATGATCACCAGATTGGCCAGAGCCGCGGGCGCGCCCCAAATCCGGATCGAGAAATACTGCCCGGCATAGGTTTTGACTTCCGCGCTGGCACTGCTGAAATGGAAAATCAGTTCCGCCAGCGGCTGGTGAATAACAATCAGGATCAACGCCAGCAGCCAAGCCAGTGCCAGCCCCTGGATCAGATAACCGGCCTGCGCGGCTTTGTCACCGGCACCATAGGCCTGCGCACTGAGGCCGGTGGTGGCCATGCGCAGAAATCCCAGCAACCAGAAGGTCACATTGATCATGGTCCCGCCGACCGCGACCCCACCGAGGAACCAGGCATGCTCCAGATGGCCGATCACTGCCGCATCGACCAACCCGAGCAGCGGCACCGTAATGTTGGACAACACCATCGGCAGGGCCAGGGAAAACACCTGGCGATGTAGCGACAAATCCCTTAAAGCAGTCAGCACTCTCAACCTCAAACGCTTTGCCCGCCGCGTATCGGCAGGCTGTTTCAATCAGGCAGACAGTGTAGCGGCTTGCCGGCAACGACGAAACTGCCAGGAGCAGTTTCGGACCGAAGCCGGTTACATGGACTGGGATTATGAAGCAGCGTTAAAGGCACCGACTCATCGCAGCAAGACCAGCAACCAGTGATCGCCGAGCAATACCACAAACAAGCCAAGCAAATGCCAGATCGAGTACTTGAACGTGGCCCAGGCATGGCCCGGCGCATCGGCAAATTTGAGCTTCAGGGCATAAGCAACAAACCCCAGGTTCAGCACGCTGCTGCCCGCGAGGTAGAACAGCCCGCTCATCCCGGTCAGCCAGGGCAGCAAACCGACCAGTACCAGCATCACGGTATAGAGCAGCACCATGGTTTTGGTAAATTCAATGCCGTGGGTGACCGGCAGCATCGGGATCCCGGCCCGGGCATAATCCGCTTTGCGATGGATCGCCAGCGCCCAGAAATGCGGCGGAGTCCAGGTAAAGACCAACATCACCAGCAACAGTGCGTGAGGGTCGAATTGCCCGGTCACTGCGGTCCAGCCCAGCAAGGGCGGCGCTGCACCTGCCAAACCGCCAATCACGATATTCTGCGGCGTGGCGTGCTTGAGCCAGACGGTATACACCACCGCATAACCCACCAGGCTGGCAAAAGTCAGCCAAGCGGTCAGGGCATTGAGCTGCCACAGCAACACAAAACCGAACACCATCAGCACGGTTGCAAAAACGACAGCGCGACCCGTGGCAATCCGCCCTTTGGCCAACGGCCGATGATGAGTGCGCGCCATCTGGGCATCAAACCGGCGATCCAGGACATGGTTGAAAGCCGCCGCCGCTGCCGACTGCAAGCCGATCCCAGCCAGCCCCAGCACCACCGCCTTGAGCGGCGGGATCCCGGGCACCGCCAGGCACATCCCGACCAAAGCGGTCAGGAGCAGCATCGCGACCACCTTGGGCTTGGTCATGGTCAGGTAATCCTGCCACGCGCCGGGCCGGACCATGGTTCCTTTGACATGCGCCCGCCCCGCGGTCTGAAATAACTTTGCCATCTGCTCAGCCCTCCCTTGCGATGTTCAAGTGCATCCCCGGCGGTACCCGACAGCTGAAGATGGCGTAATTGGTCGCTACCAACGTCAACAACAACAGCACGCCGACCAGATTGTGCCCCACGGCGACCATCAGCGGCAGGCTGGCGACCACATTGGTGATCCCCAGGGTCAATTGCAATGCCAGCAACCCACCCACCAGCAGCGACAGCGATCGCAGCCGGACCGACTGCCACAACTTCCAGCTCAGCAAACCCAGCACCAGTGCCGTGACCACCGCCCCCAGGCGATGAGTGACATGGATCGACACCCGCTGCTCGAAATTCAGCACCCCGTACTGGTAGCTGTCGTGCGGTGGTTGGATCGGATGGAATGCCGAAGCATCAAACTGCTGCACCCAGTCCACTTCACAGACCGGGAGCTGGGTACACACCACCGCGGCATAATTGGCAGCGGTCCAGCCGCCAAGCGCAACTTGGATCAGGGTCACCAGCAACGCCAGGGCCGCCAGCCAAGTCAGCCCCCCCATGTTTCTTGCCGGCGTGGCCCGTCCGGGGTGGCCTCGGACCCGGCGCCGCACCCGCATTGCCAGCAGCAGCAGCAAACCAGCAGTAGTAAAGCCGCCCAGCAAATGTCCCATCACAACAATCGGCTTCAACGCCATGGTGACCGTCCACATCCCGAGCAACGCCTGGAAAACCACCAGCCCCAACAACAGCGCCGGCAACCCGCGCGGCAGCTCTCGGTGGCGCCAGGCCACCAGGTTAAGTACTAAAATCAGGATCCCCAGCCCCCCGGCAAAATAGCGGTGGATCATCTCATTCCAGGCCTTGTCCATCTCCAGCGGCGCATGGGGAAATGCTGCCTGAGCCTGCACATGCTGCGCCGGCGTCTGCGGCACGACCGCAAAGCCGTAGCAGCCGGGCCAGTCCGGGCAACCCAGCCCGGCCTCCGTCAGGCGGGTATAGGCCCCCAAAACGATCACCCCGAGCGACCATACCAACGTCAGATACACCAGGTATTGATATCGTCTCCAGCGCATAGGCTCTCCTTAGCCGATTTTGGATACTTTCAGCAGCCGTTTCAGATCGCGCAGCACATCTTTGCCCTGGGCCAGAATCGCCGGCTGAGCGCTTTCCAGCGGATAGGCCATCAGGATGTTACCGAGCGGATCGACCAGATAAATCGCCTGCGCGCCATATTCGGTCGCTTGCAACCGCTTCAGCAACGACGCCGGAACCGTCGCCGCTTTCAATCCCCGCAGGAGTTCATTATCTTGCCCGGCCGAACCGTTCACCAACAGCAAACTCGCGACCCGATCCCGCTCGGCTCCAACCGCCTGCGGGATCTGACGCAGATGAAACAACGCACCAGCACATGCCACGTCACAGTCATCCGGCAACACATAGAGCAGTTGCCAGCGCCCTGCCTGAGCCACCCCGGGTGCGCTTAACGGCGGGTCCAGCAACTGGCCTCGGTTCGTCACTCCGCCCTGATACCACTGCATCGACAACATCAGCTGGGCCAACCCGACCGGCAGGGCAAATGCAGCGAGCAGCAACCATAACTTCCCGAATCTTTTCATCCCTTGCTCCGTCTCAGCCACCACCATGCGGCCACCCCAATGGCCAGCGCCATCAGGAACCACTGCGCCGCATAGGCATAATGCTTATGCGGCCCCATCACCACCGGGGTCCAGGTCTGCTGCAACGCCACCGGACTGTCCGGCTCGATTTGCAGCACCCAGGGCTGCAGAGCCAGTCCCATCATTTCGCCCAACTCAACCGGATCAAGGTTCTGTACCCGCAGCGGCCCCCCGGCCCCGAGCTGCTCCGGCACTGTCGCCGCCAGCTCCGGCAAGGTTGAGGCCGGGGCAATCACCCCGGTGATCCGCATCTCACCATGGTGCTCGGGCAGGACCGGGATCTGATCCCGGTAGGTCGGTGCCGCAATCCAGCCCAGATTGACCAATACCCAGCCATCTTCGGCAGCAAAGGGATACAGCAGATGATAGCCGGCCTGGCCCCGATACAACTGGTTATCCAGCAACACCGCCTGGCGGTGATCAAAGCGACCACGCAGGGTCAGACGGTACCAGCGCGGATCGCCCGGCAAACTCGCCAGGCTGAAATAAGTTTGCTCACCCCGGTATTTCAGCGCCACACTGAGGCTCTCTTTTTCCTGCGCCCGTGACATTTGCCACATCCCCAGCTTGACCAATGTCGCCAGGACCACCACAGTAAAAAAGATGAACCCAATCCGTCGCATACTTACCTGTCATTCCATGGAGCGCCAATGTTGCTAAAAGCCCTTGCTGTCTGTCTGCTGATTTTCATCATCCTCAACCTGTTCCGGGCGTTGCCGGTGATGCTCAAGGGCCGGGAGGGCCAACCGATGAGCCGCCACCTCGGTCGGCGGCTGCTGATCTCAGTATTGCTGTTCGCCCTGCTGCTCATTGCGCTGGCCACCGGCTATATCACGCCCAACCCCCGTCCCTACTGACCGGCGAGATAAACCACCGACCATCAGAGGATATACACGAACACAAACAGCCCGAGCCAAACCACGTCGACAAAGTGCCAGTACCAGGCCCCGGCCTGGAAGGCAAAATGCTTCTCAGACGAGAAGTGGCCACGCAGCACCCGCAACCAGACCACAAACAGGATCACCGTCCCCAGGGTCACGTGCATGCCATGAAATCCGGTCAACAGAAAGAAAGTATTGCCATACACCCCGGCATCCAGGGTCAATCCCAACTCATGATAGGCATGGACATATTCCACCCCCTGCAGGTAGACAAACAGGCTGCCGAGCAAGACAGTCAGCAACAGGAACAAGGTCAGGCGCGGCCGGTTATCCTCCTCCAGCGCGGTATGAGCAATATGCACCGTGACCGAGGATGTCAGCAGGATCAGCGTGTTATATAGTGGCAGCCCGAGCGCCCCCATCGCCTCGGTCGTGGTACCGCCCGGCGTTACCACCAAGGGCCACTGAGCAACAAAATCCGGCCATAGGACCGCGTGGGTCATGGCGTTATTGCCGGCCCCGCCGAGCCAGGGCACGGCAATCATCCGGGCGTAGAACAGCGCACCGAAGAAGGCGGCAAAAAACATCACTTCCGAGAAAATAAACCAGCTCATGCCCTGACGGAACGAGCGATCCATCTGGTGACTGTACAGCCCGCCCATAGATTCACGGATCACATCCCGGAACCAGCCCACCACCATCAGCAGCAAAATCCCGACCCCGACCAGCAGGATCCACGGCCCCTGGCCACCAAACAAGCCACCGACCGTGGCCCCGGCACCCAGGGCAATCAGGAACAGCGCCACCGCCCCGACAATCGGCCAGATACTGGTCGCCGGCACGTAATAAGGTTCATGGGGAGGCTGGATTGCCTGATCATGTTCGCTGTAGGGATTTGCCATCGTGCCACCTCATTGGGTTTGAGCCGTCTCACTCGACGGGGCTTGAAACAAGGTATACGCCAGCGTCAGGGTGTGAATGTCGGCCGGCAACGCCGGGTCGACATAGAACACCAACGGCAGCCGGGCTGACTCCCCGGCCGCCAGCGGCTGACGGTTAAAACAAAAGCATTCGATTTTATTGAGATACTGGGCCCCCTGACCCGGTGAGACCGACGGTACTGCCTGGCCGATACTCGCCTCCTGCGCCAGGTTTCGCGCGGCATAATTCACCGTTTGCGTCTGTCCGGGGTGCACGATCATCCGCCGTACCTCCGGCTCAAACGTCCACTGCACGCCAGGGTTGATATACGAGACAAACTCTACCGTGACCTGCCGCGAGGTATCGATCCGCTCACTGGCTGCGGTCGGGGTTGAGGCGGTTTTGCCGTTGATCCCGGTGATATCACAAAACACGTCGTAGAGCGGCACCAGCGCGAACGCGAAGCCGAACATCCCCAGTGCTAGGCCGACCAACGACCAGATCGAGCGACGCTTGCGCTGCTCGGCGGATGCCGGTTTCATGTCCTTTGGATCTGCTTTCCTGCGCATGGGTGCCTCCGATATCCGCGTTCAATCAATCTTGGGCGGAGTGGTAAAGGTGTGGTGCGGCGCCGGCGATGCAACCGTCCACTCCAGGCCTTCGGCCCCGTCCCAGGGCTTGGCCGCCGCCTGCTGTCCGCCACGCACGCACTTCACCACCACCGCCAGGAAGATCAGCTGCGACAGGCCGAACAGGAAGCCGCCGATACTGACCACCGCATTGATATCCGCAAATTGCAGCGCGTAATCGGGGATCCGCCGTGGCATCCCGGCCAACCCCAGGAAATGCATCGGGAAAAACAGAATGTTGACCGACACCACCGAACACCAGAAATGCCACTTGGCCAGCTTCTCGTCGAACATGTACCCGGTCCATTTCGGTAGCCAGTAATAGGCCGCAGCCATAATCGAGAAAATCGCCCCGGAGACCAGGACATAGTGGAAGTGAGCCACCACAAAGTAGGTATCGTGATACTGGAAATCCGCCGGGGTGATCGCCAGCATCAAGCCGGAAAAGCCACCGATGGTAAACAAAATGATAAAGGCGATCGCAAACAGCATCGGCACTTCGAACGTCAGCGAACCACGCCACATGGTCGCCACCCAGTTGAAGACCTTGACCCCGGTCGGCACCGAGATCAGCATGGTGCAGTACATAAAGAACAACTCGGCGGCGACCGGCATCCCGGTGGTAAACATATGGTGGGCCCAGACCAGGAAGCTCAACCCGGCAATCGACGCCGTCGCATAGACCATTGAACTATAGCCAAAGAGCTTCTTACGAGAAAAGGCAGGGATAATCGCCGAAACAATACCAAAACTCGGCAAAATCATAATATAAACTTCCGGGTGGCCAAAGAACCAGAAGATGTGCTGGAACATCACCGGATCACCACCGCCGGCGGCATCAAAGAAGCTGGTGCCGAAGTATTTGTCCGTCAGCACCATAGTGACAGCCCCGGCCAGCACCGGCATCACCGCGATCAGCAAAAAGGCAGTGATCAGCCAGGTCCAGACAAACAGCGGCATTTTCATATAAGTCATCCCCGGCGCCCGCAGGTTGACGATGGTGACAATCACATTGATCGCCCCCATGATGGAGCTGATCCCCATGATATGGATGGCAAACACGAACAGCCCGGTACTGGCGGGGCTATAAGTGGTCGAGAGCGGGGCATAGAAGGTCCAACCAAAGTTCGGCCCGCCCCCTTCCATAAACAGTGATGCCAGCAGCAGGGTGAAGGCAAACGGCAGGATCCAGAAGCTCCAGTTGTTCATCCGCGGCAACGCCATATCCGGCGCGCCAATCATCATCGGGATCATCCAGTTGGCGAGCCCGGTAAACGCCGGCATGACCGCGCCGAACACCATGATCAGACCATGCACCGTGGTCATCTGGTTAAAGAAGTTCGGCTCCACCAGCTGCAACCCCGGCTGAAACAGCTCAGCGCGGATCACCATCGCCATTGCCCCGCCGATCAGGAACATGGCAAAACTAAACATCAGGTACAGCGAGCCGATATCCTTATGGTTGGTCGTCAGCAGCCAGCGCTTGAACCCGGATTGAGGATGGTCATGATGTTCATGCTCGGTTGTCCGTTCATCCGCCACCCCGGCCTGCTCACGCAACATGTCCGTCATCGCTGTTCTCCTCAACTCTTGCCCTGAATGAAAAACCTGTGTCCTGAAAACATTGGCCCGAAGCCACATGCCATTAAAGCGCTTTGCCATCCATCACAGCCTGCACTTCCGCCGCCTGTACGGACTCGCCGGTGTTATTGCCCCAGGCATTCCGTTCATAGGTGATCACCGCCGCCAGCTCTTTCAGGCTCAATTGCGGGCCAAACGCCTGCATCGCCGTTCCGCTGCGGCCATGGACGACCAGGCTGATATGCTCGAGCTTACGCGCCGGATCAATCGAGACCCCCTGACCGGCAAGCGCCGGGAAGGCACCCGGGATCCCCTCGCCATTGATCTGGTGGCACATCGCGCAACGGGTGCCGTAAACCTGCTCACCCAGGCTCATCAGCTCATCCATGCTCATTTCCATCGCCAGCAGGCGCTGCTCTTCCTCATACGCAGCCCGCTGGGCAGTTTTGGTGGCCTGCAGCCACTGCTGGTATTCATCCTGCGACTTGGCTATCACCACAATCGGCATAAAGCCGTGGTCCTTGCCACACAGCTCAGCACACTGGCCGCGGTAGACCCCCGGCTTGTCGATCCGGGTCCAGGCTTCATTGATAAAACCCGGGTTGGCGTCTTTCTTAACCGCAAAATCCGGCACCCACCAGGAGTGGATCACATCCTGTGAGGTAATTAGAAAGCGCACTTTTTTGCCAATCGGAAGCACTAGCGGCCGGTTGACTTCCAGCAAATAATTGTCACGCTTATCCCGCTCATTGGCGATCTGCGCCCTGGTGGTTGCTAACAGCGAGTAAAATTCAACATCTTCATCAAAATAGCGATAATGCCATTTCCATTGCGAACCGGTGATCTGCACTGTGATGTCCGACTCAGTGGTGTCTTCCATCGCCAGCAGGGTTTGAGTGGCCGGAATGGCCATCAGGATCAGGATCACAAACGGAATCAGGGTCCAGAGGATTTCTACCTTGGTACTTTCGTGGAATGAGGCAGCAACGGCCCCTTTTGATTTGCGGTGATGAAGGATCGCCCAGAACATCACCCCGAAAACGACAATGCCGATAGCCACGCAGATGTAGAGAATGGTCATGTGAAGATCGTAGACTCGCTGACTGACATCGGTGACCCCGGCCGTCATGTTCAAGCGCATCGAATCCGTTTCGGCAGCCACCGACCATGCCAGTCCGGCAGCCGGTAACCCGCAGAGCCATTTGCGAATTTTCACCGCAATCCCTCCTTTTCCAGCGCCTCAACCCATTCCAGCGCAGCGCAAAATGTGTGGTTTGCCAGCCCGTCCAGCAGGCAAAATCACACCAACATGATTAACACTTTGTTTACATTCAACTTAGGACAAAAAGGAAAAGATCAGCAAAAAAATGGCTAAAAAAAATCAACCGCCTGCGTTCGCAGACGCCGATGACGGGATGCCTGTTGCTGAACCGGTAAAAAGCAGGAAATGAGTCGTTTCAAGGCAAGATATGGAAGGGGAACAATGCGTGTCCGGTCATTACAGCCGAAAATGAACCAATACCGGCGTCAGGCGATATTTCAGGCTGGGCACTTTTGCCAGCCACCGCTGCCAGGGCCGCCAACGTGGACAAGCTTGTTCCAGCGGGCTGTGACTGCTGATCACCTCGCTCCACGGCAGCCAGCTCAGAATTTGGCGCACCGGATCTTTGTAGCCGTGCTGGTACTGTCCGGACCCCATTCGACCGGCCAGCGCTGAGCCACAGCGATCCCCGGCAATCACCAGGCACACTTCAATCTGGCTGAAGTGGCAGCCAATTTGCTGAACGAAATGCGCCAGCTCGGTCTCCGTGCACTGCAGCAGTGCCTGATCGCACAGCAGCAGGACCGGTGCATTGCCCATCACCGGCAGCGATTTCAGCCAAGACAGCTCGGTGACCGATCCCGGCCGCATGGTGTAACGCTCGCTGCGGTGGAACAGGCGCTCACGCCACAACAGGTTCTCATCAGTATCGAGCTCAAACCAGCGGCAACGGCCGTTATCCAGCCGGTAAAACCGGGTATCAAGACCCGCACCAACATTGATGATCCAGCCATTGGGATGACGACGCAAAAATTGCTGAACCAGACGATCACATTGCAACGTCAGTGTAGCGTGCAGCAGCTGGCGGGCATTGACGTTGCCACTGAGACAGTCCGGCTTTAAATGGCACTGGTTACACGCTGCGGCGGCAACCGGATCATAGATCAGACCATCATCCTCGAGGCTTTCGCGACTCCGGAGCCATAAAGGTTGCAGCAGCGCTGTCGGGATGTGGTAACGGGAAGTTTTGGTCATTATCATCTCCATCTGATCATGAGTGGATGATAATGACTATCATTAAGCTTTGTAAAGACCCGGAGACAAAAAATCGCCAGGTTTTTGCCTGACGATTTCCAAGTGAGTCTCCTGGGCGGACGCCGGAGCGTTTACATCCAGTCGGTATTGCGGATCACCCCGACCGCGATGCCCTCAATCGTCAGCTGTTGCTGGTTGAGATCGACCACAATCGGTGCAAAGGCTTCATTCTCGGCATGCAACAATACCTGAGCCCCTTGACGCTCCAGGCGCTTCACGGTCACATCATCTTCAACCCGGGCCACCACGACCTGGCCGTTGCGGACATCCTGGGTTTTATGCACGGCCAGCAAATCACCATCCATAATCCCGATATCTTTCATACTCATCCCGTTCACCCGCAGCAGGAAATCGGCACGCGGTTTAAACAGGGCCGGGTCAACCTCATAATGGGTTTCCACGTGCTCCTGAGCCAGGATAGGCTCACCCGCCGCGACCTGGCCAATCAGGGGAAGCCCCTGGTCTGCATCCTCACCGTGCATGCCCAGCACGCGGATCCCACGGGATGCACCGGGAATAATTTCGATCACTTCTTTACGGGCCAGCGCCTTGAGATGCTCTTCGGCAGCGTTGGCCGAGCGGAAACCCAACTCACGGGCAATCTCAGCGCGTGTTGGCGGCATTCCGGACTCTTCAATCCTGGCTTTGATCAAGTCAAAGACTTCTTGTTGGCGCGGCGTTAACGGCTTCATGGCTCTATCCTGTCTTTTTATACAGTTCACTGTGAGTATATCCAGTGTTAACAAAGTTGAAAAGACAATTGTTTACGAAAAGAGCAATTTTCCCGGCCATAGCTACTCAGCTGGTCCAGCCTGTCGGCTCTGTGTTCCGAACGCGCTGCCTTCTACCCCGAAATCACCGGCTCTCTTGATCTCTACAACAAAGAAACAATGGGTTAGCACAAAATCTGCTGAAATCTGATCTTTCACCATCAGGATGTGGTATTTCAGCGCATCATACGTGGCATTTTCTGCTATCCTTGCCACGCATTAGGATTTCGAGGCTAGTAAATATATGTCAAATTGGCAGAAAGTTTATCGAAAAGTATTGAATTTGCCGCTTTCTCTGTTGGTCAAAACTCATTCTATACCTTCAGACCCGGTCGCGGATCTGGCACTGGACTTATCCCGTCCTATTATTTATATCCTGCCATTCCGCTCGAATACGGATTTAATGACCCTGCGCAGCAGTGCCCTGACGCTGGGTTTGCCCGACCCCCTGGCCCCGCTGGCGCTGGGTGGCCAGTTGTTTGATCGCTTCGTCTATGTCGCTGACGGCCCGAGCGTGTTCGGCTCGGACGGCGAACTGCCCAAAGCATCGCTGGCCCTGTTTACCGCATTACTTGAGCAACATAAACAAGATCCCGAACTGGATGTTCAGGTGGTACCGGCCGCCATTCTCTGGGGCCGTAAGCCGGGCCGGGAAGAGAACCAGAAGCCGTCGTTGCGCCCGCTCAACGGGCCGGAAAAGTTTGTTGCCGTGCTCGGCAGCGGCCGGGACAGCATGGTACGCCTGAGCACCCCGGTATCACTGCGCTACATGGCCGATCGCCATGGCACCGATGACTCCATTGCCCACAAGCTGGCCCGGGTCGCCCGGATCCACTTCTCCCGTCAGCAACTGGCAGCTTCCGGCCCTAAACTGCCGGATCGCCATATGCTGTTCAAGCGCCTGCTGGCTTCCAAAGCGATTGAAAAAGTCGTCACCGAAGAGGCCCAGAGCCGCGATGTACCGATCGAAAAAGTGCGCAAAGAAGCCATCGACATGATGGAAGAGATTGCCGCCAATTTCTCCTACTCGCTGATCAAGCGTGGTGATCGCTTCCTCGGCTGGCTGTGGAACAAGCTCTACCAGGGCCTGAATGTCCACAATGCCCAACGCGTCCGCCAGCTGGCCCAGGACGGCCATGAAATTGTCTATGTTCCCTGCCACCGCAGCCACATGGATTATCTGCTGCTCTCTTACGTACTGTATCGCGAAGGCATGGTGCCACCACACATTGCCGCCGGGATCAACCTCAACTTCTTCCCTGCCGGGCCGATTTTCCGCCGCGGCGGCGCGTTTTTCATCCGTCGCAGCTTCAAAGGCAACCGCCTGTACTCAACCGTATTTCGCGAATACCTGGCCGAGCTGTTTGCCAAAGGCTATTCAGTTGAGTACTTCAGCGAAGGCGGACGCTCCCGTACCGGACGTCTGTTACCGGCAAAGACCGGGATGCTGTCGATGACCATCCAGGCGATGCTGCGCGGGTTGAACCGGCCGGTCACCCTGGTACCGGTCTATATCGGGTATGAGCACGTGATGGAAGTGGGCACCTATGCCAAAGAGCTGCGCGGCAAAAGGAAAGAGAAGGAAAACGTTGGTCAGGTACTGCGGACCCTGCGCAAACTGCGCAACCTGGGCCAGGGCTACGTCAACTTCGGTGAGCCGATTCCGCTCAACAGCTACCTCAACGAGCAAGTCCCGACCTGGCATCAGGATATCGACCCGATCGAGCCGCAGCGTCCGCAATGGCTCAACCCGGTGGTCAATGATCTGGCCAACAAAATGATGACCCACATCAATGACGCCGCAGCGACCAATGCCCTGACCCTGTGTGCCCTGGCTCTGCTGGCCTCGCGTCAGCGCGCCCTAAGCCGGGAAGAGCTGGAGCAGCAAATCGACTGTTACCTGCAGTTGCTGCGTAATGTGCCGTACTCATCGCAGTGCACCATTCCGACTGATGAGACCTCAGTCCTGGTCGAACATGCCCTGAGCATGGACAAGTTTATTGTCGAGCGCGACAGCCTGGGCGATATCGTGTCGCTGGATCGCCAGCAATCGATCCTGATGACCTATTACCGCAACAACATCATCCACCTGTTTGCGTTGCCATCGCTGATCGCCCATATCGTAGTGCAGCACCAGCACTTGTCCGTCGGTGCGATTCATGAGCAGGTCGAGCGGCTCTACCCGTTCCTCAAAGCAGAGCTGTTCTTGCGCTACAGCAAAGCCGAGCTGAATGAGGTGATTGATGCCCAGGTTGATGAACTGGTGCGACAGCGACTGATCCTACGCGACGGGGACACAGTGGCTCTCAACAGCGCCCGCATCGGTCCGCTGCAATTACTGGCCCGGACGATCACCGAAACGCTGCAGCGTTATGCCATTGCCCTGACCCTGCTGCGCTCCGAGCCGCAGCTGATGAAGAGTGATCTGGAGCAACAGAGCCAGATGATGGCCCAGCGGTTAAGCCGACTGCACGGCATCAATGCGCCGGAGTTCTTTGATAAGGGCGTCTTTGCCACCCTGGTCAAAACCCTGCGCAACGAAGGCTACCTGAATGAGGATTGCCATGCCGTTTCCCGCCCGGTCGAAACCCTGGCCGATCTGCTGGCCGCACTGGTATCGCCGGAAGTGAAACTGACCATTCAGGCAGTGATGAGCCGGGAAGACAAAGGAGAAGAAATGACGCCCGAAATCTAAGGCGCGCTCACTCTTCCCCCTGAAAAACAGCGCCGGCCTTCGGGCCGGCTCTTTTATGGCACGGCACTGTCGAGCGATACCTGCCACAGACCTGTTGATCAGCTCTGAGAGCATGTGGATCATGGCAACCTCTCCCCCACCACCAGGCAGCTCAGCCACACCGAAAAAACCTGTAACAAGCTGATTTTATTGAGTTTAAACTATAATCTACCCAGAACCCAGGTGTCGCAAACCACAGAATGTCCAGGTGATTCGGCTTGGGGATCACGACAACCACAAAACCCGGTCCTTCGTCGAATGTTGCCAGCTTGCAAGCAGTTTTGCGGGAAAACAGCAGCCATCAAAAAAGCGCCGGACGGCGCTTTTTATCAATCCTTACCATCGCGTCACTGGCTTATCCCAGCGCCACACTCACCGCCATCCCCAGCCACACCAACATACCGAAGTAGTTATTGTTGAGAAAGGCCTTAAAGCAGGGCTCTCGCTCACGACCACGGATCAGCATTTGCTGGTAAACCAGCAGCGCAGATGCCAGCAACAAACCCCAGAAGTACAACGGATGCAGTCCCTGTAATGCACCGACCACAATCAGCAGCAACACCGTGCCCAATTGCAGCAAACCGATGATCAGCTTGTCGAAGCGGCCAAACAGGATCGCCGTCGATTTGATGCCGATTTTCAAATCGTCATCCCGATCGACCATCGCATACTGGGTATCGTAAGCCACCGTCCAGAGAATATTGGCGACGAACAGCAACCAGGCTGTCGCTGGCAATTCACCGGCCTGGGCTGCATAGGCCATTGGGATTGACCATCCAAATGCCATGCCCAGCACCAGCTGTGGCAAGTGGGTATAGCGCTTCATAAACGGATAAGCCGCCGCAAGCAGCAATCCAATGACCGACAGCTGGATCGTCAGGGCGTTCATGGTCAACACCAACAAGAAGGACGCTAAGATCAGAAACCCGAACAACCCCAGGGCTTCGCGCTCAGAGATTTTTCCCGACGGCATCGGCCGCTGCGCCGTGCGCTTCACATGGCCGTCAAAGTTACGATCGGCATAATCATTGATGACACACCCCGCCGCCCGCATGAAAATCACGCCCAGCACAAACACCACCAGCACCTGGGGGTCCGGCCAGCCGTCCGCGGCCAAAAACAGCGCCCACAAGGTCGGCCATAACAGCAACAAACTCCCAATCGGGCGATCCAATCGCGCAAGTTGCCAGAAAGCTTTTGCTTTGCTTAATTCCAACGGAGCGTCTCCTTTGCATAAATCGGGGCTTGTTCAAGAAACAATTCAGCGACCAACATGGGTTTGTCATTGACCCATAGCCGCGAACGGCGGGCCCACAGCGGATGTTTGTCATCCCGGAGGTTGGCCACCACCAGCGCATCGCGACGCGCGCTACGGTCGGTAAAGACCCGGAACCCCAGCGGCATCTCACCCAGTTGCTCCAGATCCTGCTCCTGGCCGGTCAGGGTCGACTGCGGGATTAGCGTCCGGGCAAAGACCCAGGGCACCCCGTCGCCTTTGAGCACCACTTTGCGCAGCAGGCAGTCGGCCTCGCCGAGCAATGCCCGCTCATCGGGCTGCAACTGTTGATTCTCGATCACGCGCTGCTCGAGCAGCGTCACGGTAAAATGCTCGCAATATCGCTGAAAACGTCGCGACAGCGAATCGGGTTCAAGCAACCAGGGCCCGAACGCTGTCCCTTCAATGGCGATCTCCTGCGGGCTCTGCCAGCGGGCATCATCCAATAAAGGTTTGTACAACTGCTTGAATTTCGACATTTTTCTAATAAAAACGCTACCTCTGCACTGGGAAAGGCTTGGTCGCGCAGTGTTAATTGATTACCATAAGGAAACACTATTGTAGCAAGCCGTAACGGGTACGAATATCGTTACGATCGAAAGAACACCATTCACCGCCGCCCGAAAGCGGTAAATTCATGATGAGTGTCATAATGAAACCACTATTTTTTGCGCTTGCCCTGGGTATGGCTGCCCTGACGGCACCATTTCAGGCGGCAGCTGATGATGAAGGCCCGGCTGCGCCACTGTACACCTATTACACCCTGGAACCAGACATCACCACCAACTACGTCACCCAGGGAAAAAAATTAGGCTACTTACGCCTTCAGGTCGACTTAATGGTCGCCGACCCATCGCTGATCAAAGAGATTGAGCACCACGCACCGCTGATCCGTGATGCCATTATTAACATCATCGGCGAGCAGCCGGAAGCACGAATAAAATCACTCGCCGGACGCGAAGAGATCCGCCAGGCTTGCTTCAACAAGGTCAACGAGCTGCTGATCATGGAAACCCGCCAGCGCATCCTGACCGAATTGCTGTTTACCAAGTACCTGTATCAATAATAATACCAATCAAAGTAAATCAGTGATCAGAAATAGCGCAGGAAAAGTGTTTGAGAACAAGGCAGAATTTTTAGATAAGACGTTATTCGACAACCAAAAGTTCTCACGCAGTTATCGAGCATTTGAACAAGCCTGTCTGGCCAGTGACTCACTGCGGATGTCTCAACTAAGCCATTGTAATAAAAAGAAAAAGGCGCTCATGATGAGCGCCTTTTTCTTTATCTTGCTACGTCAACTCAGGCCGCGGCCGAGTGTCCCGGGTACTTTACCGCAATATAGTCCGCCACTGCCTGCTGTTGCTCGGCACTGAGGTAAAGCCCCAGCTTGCTGCGGCGCCATAAGGCATCCTCAGCTTCCTGCACAAACTCATGCTTCATCAGGTAGTCCAGTTCGAGGGCATAGAAGCCTTCCCCGAAGTGCTGACCCATCTCAGCTTCTTCACTGACCCCTTCCAGCAGCGTCAGGGCGCGGGTACCGTAGTTGGTCGCCATCCGCTCAGCGGTAAAACGAGATAGCCACGGACACTGTTGCTGCAGCTGCGTCGCCAGTTGCTGGCCGTCAAAGTTTGCTTCACCGCCCGGCAGGAACGCATCCGCCGTCCAGGCAGCCCCCATTTGCGGGAAGAACGGCGACAGCTTGGTCATCGCCGCTTCTGCCAGCTTGCGGTAGGTGGTCAGCTTGCCGCCGAAAATCGACAACAGCGGTGGCTGATTGCCGGCCTGCTCCAGCTCCAGCGTATAGTCGCGGGTGATGGCCTGCGGCGAATCCGATTCATCATCGCACAGCGGGCGAACACCACTGTAGGTCCAGACCACATCCTCCCGCGCCATCTTGCGGGTAAAGTGGTGGTTGTACACCTTCAGCAGGTAATCAATTTCATTATCGTCGATCGCCACTTCGCGCGGGTCGCCCTTGTACTCGACATCCGTGGTCCCGATTATCGAGAAACGGTCCAGGTACGGGATCACAAACACAATCCGGCTATCTTCATTTTGCAGAATATAGGCCTGCGGCTCATCATGGACCCGTGGCACCACAATGTGTGAGCCTTTAATCAGGCGGATATTTCTTGGCGACGGGGTATCCAGGCTTTGATCGTAGAATGCTTTCACCCAAGGGCCAGCCGCATTCACCAGGGCATGGGCACGGCGCTCGAAGGTCTCACCGGTGATCATATCGCGCACGACGACTTTCCACAGCTCGCCGTCCTGTTCAGCCTTTTCCACTTTGCAGCGGTTGCGGACTTCGCCGCCACGGGCTGCGACTTCCATAGCGTTCAGGATCACCAAACGCGCATCATCGACCCAGCAGTCTGAGTATTCGAAACCTTTCGTGATTTCAGGTACCAGCACCGAGTCGGCACCGAACTTCAGGCCCTGGCTCGCCGGCAGCGTCGTCCGCTTACCCAGGTGATCGTACAGGAACAAGCCGGCACGGATCATCCAGGCCGGGCGCAGGTGCGGCCGATGCGGCAGACGAAATCGCATCGGGCGGGCGATATGAGGGATCTTGCGCAGCAGCACTTCCCGCTCAGCCAGGGCTTCCCCGACCAGGCGGAACTCATAATGCTCCAGGTAACGCAGGCCACCGTGAATCAACTTGGAGCTGGCCGATGACGTGGCTGAAGCAAAGTCATTGGCTTCATACAGCCCGACATTCAAGCCGCGGCCCGCTGCATCTGCGGCAATTCCTGCGCCGTTAATCCCGCCGCCGACGACGATCAAATCCAGAACTTCAGATGTTGCTACCCTCATATCCCCACCTCAATCGAAAATAGAAATTTCAAAAACGCTCAAAAATGCTCGATAACGAACATAATAGATCATGTGTTGACGAAGATCATCATTTATATTTTCGGTTTGTTACATAAGTATGAGACAGATAACAAGAACAGAAAAAAAACGGGCTGCCTTGATGGGCAGCCCGCAAGATTCAATTGGGGGTCGAAGATGGTTCAGTTAATAATTTCGAGGTGGATCTCGTGTTCAACCAAGCACTTGTCGAGCGCTTCGGGCGGACGCTGATCAGTGAACAGCATATCGATCTGACTGATATCACCCAGATTGACCATCGCATTGCGACCGAACTTGGTATGATCGACCCCCAGCATCACACAGCGGCTGTTCTCAATAATCGCCTGCTTCACCCGGACTTCATGGTAATCAAAATCCAGCAGCGAGCCATCAAGGTCAATCCCGCTGATCCCCATAATGCCGAAATCAAGCCGGAACTGGGAGATAAAGTCCAGGGTCGCTTCGCCGACAATCCCGCCGTCGCGGTTGCGTACTTCCCCGCCCGCCAGGATCACCCGGAAGTCATCCTTGCCAGTCAAAATACTGGCGACATTGAGGTTGTTGGTGACAATCCGCAGATCATGGTGGTTAAGCAGTGCACGCGCCACAGCCTCAGGGGTCGTCCCAATATCAATAAACAGGGTGGCCCCGTCCGGGATATGCTGAACCATCGCCTGGGCAATCCGATCTTTCTCCGCCAGTTGCATCACCTTGCGGGTGCTGTACGAGGTATTGACCGAGCTGGACGGAATCGTGGCTCCACCATGATGCCGGCGGATTTTGTTGTCCGCCGCCAGCTCATTGAGGTCACGACGGATGGTTTGCGGACTCACGCTAAAACGCTCCACCAGATCGTCAGTGCTGACGTATCCCTGGTTTTTAACGAGATCGATGATTTCCTGATGACGTTTGCTTTGCTTCACTGCTCACGCGGCTCCTAATTGCAACAAGGCTTCGCCAATGCGAAGCCTTGTCATCTTACCTAGTGCGTTGCCAAGATGCCAATGACGGCGATCTCAATCACGCATTTTGTTACGCCTGCGCCTGAACCGCTTCCTTATGGAGCTTGCTCTCACCGATCAGCGCCAGGGTCAGGAAGAAGATGGACAGACCACATGCAGCCGTCAGGACCATAAAGCCACCATCCCAGCCAAAGTGGTCCACGGTGTAACCCAGAATCGCGTTCGCTGCAACTGCGCCGCCCAGGTAGCCGAACAGGCCGGTCAGACCGGCAGCGGTACCCGCTGCTTTCTTCGGTGCCAGCTCCAGCGCATACAGACCGATCAACATCACCGGGCCATAAATCAGGAAGCCGATCGCCACCAGTGCCATCATATCAACCATCGGGTTACCGGCCGGGTTGAACCAGTATACCAGCACCGCAATCGTCACCAGCGCCATAAACAGGATACCCGCCGGCGCACGACGGCCCTTGAAGAACTTATCCGACATCCAGCCACACAGCAGGGTGCCCGGGATCCCGGCCCACTCGTACAGGAAGTATGCCCAGGAAGACTTGTCGACAGTGAAGTGCTTGACTTCGCTCAGGTAAACCGGTGCCCAGTCCAATACCCCGTAGCGGATCAGGTAAACGAAGGCGTTGGCAATGGCGATGAACCACAGCAGCTTGTTGTTGAAGACATACTTGAAGAAGATTTCCTTGGCTGTCATCTCCTGCTCGTGAGATTCGTCATAGCTGTCCGGGTAATCTTTGTTGTGCTCTTCAATCGACGGCAGGCCGCATGACTGCGGGGTATCACGCATCACCAGCAGGGTGAATGCCGCCACCAGCAGCGCGAAAAACGCCGGAACATAGAAGGCTGCGCGCCAGTCGTCATTGAACGCCCACAGACCCAGCAGGAACATCGGACCGATCAGACCGCCACCCACGTTGTGGGCCACGTTCCAGATAGAGACAATCTCACCCCGCTCTTTGCGCGACCACCAGTGCACCATGGTCCGGCCACAAGCCGGCCAGCCCATGCCCTGGAACCAGCCGTTGAGGAACAACAGGATGAACATGGCCGCAATACTGCCGGTTGCCCAGGGCATAAAGCCAAAGCACAACATGACCAATGCCGACATCGTCAGGCCGGCAGTGAGGAAATACCTCGGGTTCGAGCGATCCGAGACGCTCCCCATCAGGAACTTCGACAGACCGTAAGCGATAGATACCGCCGCCAGGGCCACCCCCAGATCGCCGCGGCTGTAGCCGTACTCCTCAATCAGGTGCGGCATCGCCAGACTGAAGTTCTTCCGGACCAGATAATAGCCGGCGTAACCAAAGAAAATCCCGAAAAAGAGTTGCCAGCGCAGGCGCTTATACACCGGATCGATCTGACTGTCCGATAGCCGATCCGTATGCATGGCGGGTTTAAAAATGCCAAACATGAAAATGTTCCTTTAAAAGTTGTCGTTTTGTTAGCGATGGTTTGCGAAAGCGCAAAAAATTGATGAGCGAAAATACTCAATAATGCTCACAATGTGCAAATTATTGCTCGAAAGAAGATAAATAAATGTGAAAGGAATCAAAAACGAAGGTTAATTTTTCACAAATAGAGCGATGACTCTATCTTTTTTGTGAAATATCAGAGGTAGCCATGTGGATCAACAGGTTCCGTAAACATGAACTGAAGGGACGTGCCCGGGCGACGGCGCGACCGGGCCAGCCCAGCAAACAGAAACGCGGGGTGAGCGCCCCCTAACTCCGGGCCGGACGACGCAGCTTACCGTCGACCAGGGCGATAACGCAGCCGCTGATGAGTCCGAACAGGTGCGCCTGGTTGGCGATCGACATCCCCATCGGCTGGGCAAAACCAATCACCAGCCACGCCAGCATAAACACCACGTAAGGTTTGGGGATCGCCAGGCCACGCTCGGGCACCAGCCATCCCATCCACCACAGATACCCCAGCAGCGCGTAAACCACACCGGACAGACCACCGAACCCCGACCCATGAAACCAGAACTGGGCAAAACCGGAAATCAGGGCCGAGATCAGAAATACCTGCAACAGTTTAGTACTGCCGCTGTGACGCTCAAGCTGGCCGCCCAGCAACCACCACCACAGGCAATTGAACAGGAGATGCAGGGTCGAGAAATGGATCAGGGCATGGGAGAAGAAGCGCCACAGCTGCCACTCATCTCCCTGCATCAGCGGAAAATGCAGCCAGCGAAACAGCGGCTGCTCGAACCCGAACAGCCACAAGCCGTAAATCACCATCGCAGCAACCATCACTGCCAGGGTCAGCGGCCCGGCACGGGCACGGATCAGGGTCAGCAGATCCGGGCTGTGATAAGTGAATTTAGCCGTGCGGGACTCAGCCAGCGCCCACGAGGCGGCCTGATACTTGCTGTCGTTGGGGTTGGCCAGAAACAGGTTAAGCTCCGCTTCAGCTTCCACCAGGTACTGGCTGTCTTCGAGCCAGATTGCAAACCGCCCTTCCGGCTCCGGGGCCAGGCTCAGGGGGATCCCCCGTGATGCCATATAATCGATGAATGCCTGGGCCAGGCGAGGGTTGTTCAATCCGGCTAACCGATGCATCTGCGTCTCCGTTAGGATGATACCTGCTGGTGACAAGGATACGCCTGCCGGCGCCAGGCTTCAAACCCGCCATCCAGGCTGTAAACCGTCTCATAGCCCTGGTTGATCAAATACTGGGCCGCGCCCTGGCTGCTGATCCCGTGATAACACATCACGATCACCGGCTGCTCGAAATCCACCTGCTCCATAAACGTCACCATAGTGTCGTTGGTCAGGTGAAACGCCGCCTGCGGATGTGACAGGCCAAACGACTGCGGATCCCGGATATCGGCCAGTACGGCCCCGGCATCCGGTTGCTGCAGCAGTTCAAATGCCTGCTCTACCGAAATATGCTCGAACTGATCCATTGATTGCCTCACTTACTTGCTGCTGGCGCCGCCAGCATTGGGGTTATGGGATTGCCGATCCACCCGAGGATCCGCGCCGGCCGTGAAACTGTGATGATCCTCCGTTTTGGGATCCCGGCCGCAGCGATCACGGGGTATCTGCGCTGGTGCCTATTGTACCCCACAAAGTTACTCACAACCTCGCACAGAATGTAGGGGTTTCAGCAGCTACAACCCATACACGATATTACAGACAGGGCAAGGGCTCTGCCGATGGCTCACACCACGGTAGCGGGCAGAGCGGACAAACAATCACCAGCTGTGGAAAAGTCTGTGAATAGCGTTGATAATGTGTTTTTTTCCAAAAGGATCCACTATATGTAGATCGGATCCGATCATAATCTGTGGATAAGATTGGTATACAGCTCTGTTTCAACCCCAAAACGTGAACTAGTTCCCAGAAATCAGGCACAAAAAAACCGGCGTTAGGCCGGTTCCTTGTGCTCAGTATTGTGGATACTTCCTGAGGATCCTCAGAGGCTGTCACCCACCGCTTCTTTGAGCTTTTTCATCGCATTTTTCTCAAGCTGACGGATCCTTTCTGCAGAAACGCCATAATGCTCTGCCAGCTCCTGCAAGGTGGTCTTCTGCTCATCCAGCCAGCGCGAGCGGACAATGTGCTGACTCCGCTCATCAAGACAGGCCAGCGCCTGCGACAACCGGTTGGTGGCATGGCTCTCCCAGTTATTCTCTTCATAACTCAGGGCCACGTCGGACGATTTATCTTCCAGGAAATAGACCGGGGCGCTGAAGCCGCTGTCGCGATCATCATCATCGACCGGGCTCTCAAAAGTCGGATCCTGGGCCGCCAGACGGGATTCCATCTCACGGACTTCGCTGGCATCGACCCCGAGCTGCTCGGCAACCATGTTGACTTCGTCGTTATTGAACCAGCCCAGGCGCTTTTTCGCCTTGCGCAGATTGAAAAATAATTTGCGCTGGGCTTTGGTGGTCGCGACTTTGACGATCCGCCAGTTGCGCAGCACGTACTCGTGAATTTCAGCCTTGATCCAGTGGACCGCAAACGACACCAGGCGCACACCGACTTCCGGATTGAAACGCTTCACCGCCTTCATCAGGCCGATGTTGCCTTCCTGAACCAGATCTGCCATCGGCAGGCCATAACCGGAATAACCGCGCGCGACATGCACTACGAAGCGCAAGTGGGACATGACCAGGGACTTGGCCGCATCGATATCGCCATCATAATGCAGACGCTCAGCCAGCTCACGCTCCTGCTCCGCCGACAGCATCGGGTAGCTGTTGACACTCTGAACGTAACTGTCCAGGCTGTCTGAGGAAACTAACGCCAATGAAGTCATTTCTTGTGCCATTCAACAAACCTCGTGTGTTTTGTATACAGATGGAACATTGCTATAACCCGTAATGATGCCCGCAAAGTGGCCGTCATTGCAAGTCGGCCATGTAATTTCCCGTCACATGGCCCATCTATAGAGTCCGAAACGTCACACAGGTTCAATTTCTTTCAAGTGGCGTCCGGCCGATAACCGGGCCGCCAGCAGCCCGAGAAACGCAGCCGTCATCAGCAGGATCAGGGTTTCATCCCAGCTCAATCCCACCAACCGGAACCCGCTGTCATACAGCGTGGCCAACTGCGCGACCGCACCATCTAGCAGTATAGTGATGATCGCCGCCAGCACCCAAGCGGCGATCCCGCCCAGTAGGCCATACCAGGCCCCGGTGTACAGGTATGGACGCAAAATAAAGCTGTCGGTAGCGCCCACCAGCTTCATCACCTGGATCTCATCTTTCTGGTTCAGGACCTGCAACCGCAGGGTATTGCCGACGATCAGGAAGACCGAGAACAACATCAGGCCGGAGATCAGCGCGGCCAGCGTGATGGCCAGCGACTTGATCGCCGCCAGACGTTGCAGCCAGTCACTGTCGAGCCGAACTTCATCCACATCCGGCTCGGCACGTAACTTCGCCGCCAGCTGAGTGGCCTGCTCATTGCCCTGCCACGCCGTGATCGGGCGGATCACTACCACGGCCGGCAGCGGGTTTTCCTCCAGCAGGGTCAGCGCCTGGGCAAATCCGGCCTGCTCACGAAACTCTTCCAGTCCCTGCTGCGGCGAGATATAGCGCACGTCTTCCACTTCAGGCCAGGCGGCCAGTTGCTCGGTAAGCTGGGTCGCCGTGCTCTGCGGCAGTTGCGGCGCCAGATACACAGTTAACTGGGTCGGGCTCTGCCAGGCCTGGGCTACCAAGGTGATATTTTTCGCCAGCAGGTAGAAACTGGCCGGCAACGTGAGGGCAAAGGCCAGCACCGCCAGAGTCAGCAGATTGCCCAGTGGCCGTCGCTTCATCTCAGACAGCGCCCCGATGCATTGCATCTTATGCACGGCAAAAAAGCCGGGTTGTTTACGCGCCACGAGCAACCTCCCTCAAGTGCCCCTGGTGCAGGTCCAGGCGTCGATAATGGTGGGTACTGAGCAGCGAGGTATCATGGGTAGCCATCAGCACGCTGACCCCCACCCGGTTAAACTCTTCAAACAGCTGCATCACCTGCTGTGACAGAGCCGCATCCAGGTTCCCGGTCGGCTCATCGGCCAGCAACAGCCGGGGCTTGTTGACCACGGCGCGGGCGATACCGACCCGTTGCTGCTCACCGCCGGAGAGCTGCAGCGGCAGGCAGCGGGCTTTATCGAGCAGCCCGACTTTATCCAGCGCCGCCGACACCCGGCGTTTAATCTCGGTTTCTGAGGCCAGCTCGACCCGCAGCGGCAGGGCCACGTTGTCGTAGATACTGCGGTCCATCAGCAGCTTGTGATCCTGGAAAATAATCCCGATATTGCGGCGCAAAAACGGGATGTGCTTATTTTCAATCCGGGTAATATCATGGCCATTGAAGAAAATCTGGCCATCACTCGGCCGTTCAATGGCACAAATGAGTTTCAGCAGGGTACTCTTACCTGCACCGGAGTGCCCGGTTAGAAACGCCATTTCCGCCGGTTGAAGGTGGAAATCCACTTTTTGCAGGGCCTGGCGCCCGCCCCGATAAGCTTTACTGACCTGCTGAAACCGGATCACGATTTACTCCTCGTCACTAAAGAGTGCTTCAATAAACTCATTGGCCGCAAACGGACGGAGATCGTCGATCCCCTCGCCGATGCCGATGTAGCGGATCGGAATGTTGAACTGATCGGCAATGGCAAAAATGACCCCGCCCTTGGCGGTCCCGTCCAGCTTGGTCAGGGTGATCCCGGTCACCGGCGCCACTTCGCTGAACAACTTGGCCTGGCTGATCGCATTCTGCCCGGTGCCGGCATCGACCGTTAGCATGATTTCATGCGGCGCCTGCGGGTCGACTTTCTTCATCACCCGCACAATCTTGCGCAGCTCTTCCATCAGGTTGCTCTTGTTCTGCAGGCGACCAGCCGTATCGGCAATCACCACATCCACATTTTTGGCGCGGGCCGACTCGATGGCATCGAAGATCACCGACGCACTGTCGGCCCCGGTGTGCTGGGCAACCACAGGGACATTATTGCGCTCGCCCCACACCTGCAACTGCTCCACCGCCGCGGCGCGGAAGGTATCCCCGGCAGCCAGCATCACAGATTTACCCTGACTCTGGAACTGCTTGGCCAGCTTGCCGATAGTGGTGGTTTTCCCGACCCCGTTGACCCCGACCATCAGGATCACATAAGGCTTGCGGGTGGTGTCGATCACCAGTGGCTGTTCGACTTGCGTCAGCATCTCACCCAGCTCTTCTTTGAGCAAACCGTATAAGGCTTCGCCATCCTTCAGGGATTTGCGATCAGCTTTTTCGGTCAGGCTCTCAATAATCTTGAGCGTAGTATCCATCCCGACATCGGACACCAGCAGTTGCTCTTCCAGCTCTTCAAACAAATCGTCGTCGATCTGCTTGCCGCGGAACAATCCGACAAAGCCGGAACCGATATTGGTTTTGGTTTTCTTCAGACCACGCATCAAGCGAGCGAAGAAACCTTCACTTTTCGGTTTATCCTGCTCCGCAGCCGCCAGCCCTTGCTCGCTTTCTGCCGCCGTATCTTCTGTTGCTGTCTCCTGGACCACCGTGGCCACTTCAGCGTCAACCGGTGCTTCGGACGCAGTGGCTTCTTCAGAGGCCGGCGCTTTGCGCTCCGCGACGGGCTCTGCACTTGCTGCCGATACATCGGCCTGCGCTGTCTCGTCATGGCTTGCTTCTGCTGGTTTTGTTTCTTGCAGCCCTGCGTCTGGCGCGGACTGTTCCTGCGCTGGCTGCTCGGTCGCTTCATCCTGCGGCGTCAGCGCCGGCGCAGCCTCTTGCTGTTCTTTCCCTTCAGCCTGGGTGGCTTGTTGCTCTGTTTGCTCGGCCTGTTCTTCGGAACCAAAACCCAGCCACGAAAATAATCCGCGTTTCTTTTTTTCTGCCATTGGCAAATCCTAAAGCTTGATTGGTACAATTTGCAGCTTAAAAACTGCTGTATACTAACATTTTCTCAACGGTCGAATAAATCTATGACGAGACGCAGGCAACAATCCGGGCGAAATCAGCCCGATCACCGCCGGGAAGGGGTCGTAAGGATCATCGGCGGTCGCTGGCGCGGACGCAAACTGCCGGTACACGATGTTGAAGGTCTCCGACCAACGACCGATCGGGTCAAAGAAACCGTCTTTAACTGGTTGGCCCCCGATTTGTATCAGGCGAACTGCCTGGATCTGTTTACCGGCAGCGGCAGCCTGAGCTTCGAGGCCCTCTCCCGCGGGGTCGACAGCGTCACCATGCTGGAACTGGATCGCCAGGCGGCTGCGCAACTGGAAAAAAACCGCCAGACCCTGGGGGCTGACAATGCCCGTATCCATCAAACCGACAGCCTGGCTTTTCTCGACAAACCGGGCACACCATTTGATATCATCTTTATAGATCCGCCTTTTCGCAAGCATTTACTGCAAGATGTGATTGCACGGCTGGAAAACAATGGCTGGCTGGCCCCCAAGGCCATCATTTACATTGAGGCGGAAAAAGAGCTGGGCTTGCCGGAAACGCCGGCCCACTGGCATTTATTCAAGGAAAAAACCGCCGGTCAAGTCAGCTACCGGCTCTACGAGAGAGACGCAACATGAAAGCGCTTATTACCCTGGCGAAAGCAGCCATCGGCTTTGTCTGGCTGGTTCTGCTCATCAACATTTTCTATCCCTTCCCGGGCGTCGCGGCGATGGCCCTGTATATCATGACCGGCTTTCTGCTGATGATGCACGGCCTGCAGATGCTGATTTTTATCGGCGCCTTCGGCGACAAAATTTCAATGAGCCGCTGGGAAAAGTGGTCCATTTTGATTTTCGGCATTTTCGCCCTGCTCGATATTCGCCGCAAGCACATGATGTAACCTAACGCGGGGCCCTAACAGGCCTCGCGCTTTCCATGACTCGCCGCTTAAGCACCCAACTGGAAGAACTTGCGGATCCCGTCCAGAAACATCTGGGTCGAGATCATGATCAGCAACAGCCCCATCAACCGCTCCACGGCTTTGAGTCCTTTCTCTCCCAGTAGGCGGTTGAACACCTCGTAGAACATCAAAATCACAAAGGTTGCTCCCCAGGCCAGCAGCACAGCGATCACCCAATCCCCGACCCGGCCCGGCTCCTGATTGGACAGCAGCAGCAACGACGCCAGCACCGAGGGCCCGGCAATCATCGGGATTGCCATCGGTACAATAAAGGGCTCCTCGCCCGCGGCCAGCCCGGTCACTCCGCCCGGCGTCGGGAAAATCATCCGAATCGCGATCAGAAACAGAATAATGCCACCGGAAATACTGACCGTTTCCGTGGAGACATGAAGAAAATTGAGCATTTTCTGGCCGCCGAACAGGAACGCCAACAAGATCACCAGCGCAATAAAGAGCTCTCGGATCATGATTATTCGCCGCCTTTTCGGCTCAATATGGCGCAAAATCGACAGCATGACCGGCAAATTGCCGAGCGGGTCCATGATCAGAAACAGCATGACCGCTGCAGAGATAATTTCCACAGTGCAGACCTCAAACAGAGAAAAATATTCAGAAGAAAAGGATTATGAGAAGCATCGGCCAGACAGCCGAGCAACGGCAGGTGAGTATAACAACTGAGCACTCAGGTGGCGACTTTTTTACCACCTGAGCAAGGTTTAAACTACGACGAGGGAGCGCTTAATGGCTGCACATCATCGCCGGGTTGGCCACAATGGCATCACCTTCGCGAATGACTTTGCCGCGTTCAAGGAAAAAAATCAGTAACGCTTCTAGCGTCAAATCTTGCAAGCTGCAGGTGTGAAACCGAACATCTTCGCCATATTCGGCTGTGATCGCCTGCTGCAGAGACTGCTCGCTATATGGGGTTTCTGCGGCCAGGAGCAGGTTGAGCACCGTGTGGGCATGGATTGAAGTCATGGTCATTCTCGCCTGGGTTAATTCAGAGAACCCGATTAAAACACAGCCAGCACCAGGGGGTTTGACCCAGCGCAAGAAACAGGTACTTCAAAACTATGTTTCTAGCTTAGGGTTTCTCGCCACCACACTGCCAGCAGATCTCAAACCGGCCGCTATTCCACTCCCGGCAGTCCGGGCACTGCCATTCCACCTCGCCGGCCGCTTCATAGGCTTTGAGCCTGGCTCTGGCCCGCGTCACCTGGGTCTCTGGCACCCACAGGCACACCTGGACCACGTCCATCGGCAGCTCACCCGCCCCGGCAGACAGGCTTTCACCGCTCAGCGTCACCTCAATCTGCTCGCTCTCGAGCATGCCCTTAAGACTGTGGGCCTCCAGGCTATTGGCCGCCTGATACACCCGAACCCAGGATATCTCCATCATGACTCCTTTGCAGCATCCGGCCATACGGCTTGTCCCCCGACAATCCCCTACGAACAACCGGGCTCCGGGCAACAGCCGTCTGCTGTCTACCGCGACTGCGCCGCTACACCAGCAGCGTTGCCGCAAATAAAGACTGCGCCAGGTAATAGCTGGTCATAATCACTGACGTGGATGCGCGGAAGGGACCGCGAAACCGATCCACGGCCAACACCGTATCCGAGACAATAAACACCAATGCGCCAATCAGTGCCAACAAGCCAGCCGTCGAGCCGACCGTCAACCAGAACTCCCCGGCGGCCCAAGTCATCTGAACGATCATCGCAATATAGACCATGACCGGCAGCACCATTGCACCCAGTGACGGCAACAGCAGTAAAAAGACGATGATCCCGCCGCCTACCAGCATGGCTGGCAACCACCAGACCATCGGACCGTCCACCTGACTCCAGAACGCCACAGAGTACGCCGTGTGGGCCAGCAAAAAGCTCGCCAGTCCCTGAATAAAGCGATCCTTGGGCAGCATAAGAAACACATCCCCGAACGTCGACAGGATCAAGCCGATAAAGATCGCTTGCTGATAAACACTGTCGAGCCCGGACTGCCAGGCCAGGATCAGCAGCAGTACCATAGTCAACGGCTTAAACAGATAATATTGCCATTTGGGACCATAATATGCCGCAGTTATATGTAAAAGTGCAGAAAATGAGATGGCTAACCAAACCCACATAACATCACCGATATCATTATAGTTATAAGCAGGGACAGTTTAGGAACCGATTTCGGATTGTCTAGCGGCGAACCGTCAGAACTAGACCCCGCTTATAAAAACACTGTCCCCTACATCCGCTTGCGCCAACTGGCCGCCAAAGAGAAAAAATGACAAGCACATTGGATTCACTCCCGCCATCTGGCGCAAGGTTCTCAAACAGACAAATAGCAAACGTTTACGCCTGCCGTGCAAGATGAATAGAGTCGATGAGACAAAACATAGTATCACTTCGGGTCACAAACAAAGGAATCACCGGGTGATTATGACGCATAAGAAAACAATAAAGTCATTTAATATCAAGATGTTTAATGACAACAACATAAGAAAATACATGCTTTTAAACGCCCGATCAAAAACCCATGAAATCATGCCATCCTGAGCACCTCAACTTGTGGATATGGCCAACCAACGCATATTCATTCACCAAAGCGCAAAACCAATGTGCAAAACCCAACCACCAACCGCCACCAATCCAAGAGATTCACAGAACTGATAAACCAATAAGAAATATCACACCAAAAATAAAACAAAACCAAACCAGACAACCCAAAAGGACATAACAACAAAAATAAAAACAAATTATATCAATAGGTTAATACAAGAATCAGTGAGAAAAACCGAGACAAACAAAAATCAACCACAATAAAAAACCACAATAAAAAGCGCAAAACATCACGATAAAATTTATTTTTTATCGCAAATACAGTACTAAACTTGATCAAACCCACAAAATGGTGCTAGTATGATTACCATCTAACCAACAACAGCACAGTAAGGATCTTTTCTATGTTTACATCTTCCCAAAAACAAGGGCTTATGATGATTGCCGTCGTTGTTGGCCTCATGACACTGCCTGTGATCTACTAAGTCTCGAATAATTTTCAGGAAAAGGTGCCTTCTGGCACCTTTTTTCATTTTTGCAGGGAATAAAACGAGTTGTGCATCAGCGCAAGATGCCACGGGATCGACAGGGAGAGGCGTGATTGAACATCATGGCTCAGGGCAGCAGACGAATGTGGTGCCAATTTTCAGAGTAAAACCACAGTGCCAGGGCAGTAAAGCCCAGCACCACCAGCGCTGCCATCGTCCAGACAAAGCGACCACTGCGCGGGGTCAGCTCGGCCTCACACGCCTTACACGCCGCGATAAACCCGGCTTTATCATCCAACTGATACCCATCTTCATGCACAATTTTATTGCGCACCGTAGCGACAAAGCGCAATGTCGGAATAATTTCGTGGGGCAGCCGCCGCTCACAGCTGGTGATCAGCTGATGCAGGCCTTTGCCTTCGGCATGATAGTGCTGGCGGAGTAAGCGCTCAAGCCGCCGCGTCCGTGTCACCACTAACTCAATATTCGCCATATCGAACTCCTCTCGACTCATCTCTTCCCTAACATATCGTGCCCCGGCCGAGATGCAAGCCTTACGGACTCATTTAAATCATAGACTTAAAAGCATCAATCCACCGTTCAGCCGATGGGCTCCAGCGTAAATATAACCGCAAGGTATATCCGGTGCTCTCGACTTCAGAGAAAGCCAGGGAAGCTCACAGTTTCTCCATCCCGAAGTACTCGCCAGACTGCCCTTCTTTCATAATACGCCCTATTCATCTTCATTGAGTGAACAGGGAGTCAACTGTGCCTACTGAGCTCATTCTGATCGCGGCAGGGTTATTGGTCATCTCAGCGCTTTATACGATTCGGATCTACCGCCGCCATGTGCTGGGCGAGCAGGCACCGGAGAAACGTGTGGCGGTCCGGATCCTGGATAAACAGAGCGCTGCTGTCGACGGTGCCCGGCCCGGGGAAGACAGCGAAGCCTACTGGATTTACGTGCAACCGCTGCGAGGCGGCCCGAAACGGGAGTTCGAAGTCGGTGTTCACTACTACCATGCGCTCAACCCCGGCGATCAGGGCACCCTGACCTACCAGGGCCAGACTTTCCGCCATTTCGCCCTCCAGCGCGACTAGCACAAACCGATCAGGCTGTGCTCAGGGCACCAGCCACGCGGTCAGGCGACTACGCGCCAGCAACCAGCTGGCCCCCAGAGCCAGGGCAGTAATGATCAGGGTCCAGCAGGGGATCATCACCAGCGGGTGGATGAAGTACCAGTCCCAGGCGCGTACCGGCCATAAGAAGATCGGGTGCAACAGGTAAATACCCAGGCTATAACGGCTGACAAAGGCCGCAACCGCCAGCCAGCGCGGTGACATTCGCGCGCTCCAGTAGCGGCACAGGGCAAAAATCAGCGCCGCAATGAGCGCGGTATTAAGAGTTTTATAAGACAACCAGCGGCCGACTGTGTACTCCTCCGCCGCCATGCTATGGCTGATCACCATGTAGGCCGTCAGCAGCAAGGCAACGATACCCGGCACTAACAGCCATGACAGCAAAGGCCAGCGGTAAACAAACAAGCAGTAGCCCAGCAGCAGGTAACCGCTATAGAGGATCAGCTGCTCACTCCACAACCCGTCGACCGACATCAGGTACAGCGTGGTCATCACCAGCCAGGTCAAGGTCAGACCGATGGTGCCCGTCCGATCAGTGTGCTGGACGTAATAACGCAAGAACGGCACCACAAAGTAGAGCGGAATGAAGTAATAGAAAAAACCCAGGTGATAATAGGTTTCATGCACGGGCAGCTGTTTTAACGTCTCCCAGGCGTGTCCAGCATCATATCCCTCTGCACTCAGGCCCGAGAGCCCGGCATAGAACAGCGACCAGACCAGAAACGGGATCAGGACCTTGCCCAACCGCCGCCGGAGATAATAGCCGGGTTCAAACGGGCGGGTGTCGGAGAGCATCAGCGCCCCGGTGATCATAATAAAGATCGGCACTGCCCAGCGGCTGAAGCTATTAAAAATAACCGCCGTGCTCCAAGCACTGTCGCTGATCACACCCAATTGCTCACGATAAGGGCCGAGAACATGGATTGTGACCACGGCCACCGCAGCCACACAGCGCAACACATCAAAAAAGACAACCTTCTCTCTCACCCACTCCCCCAGCCTGCATCCGTTTGTTTCCACTATAGCATTGCGCCCCCGTCACCTCCCGGGCAACCGTCGCCTTTGACCGATTTCTGACATAACGGTGCTACCGCCCCTGCTCCCCGGCCATCAACTGACAAACGGTCTGAACTTCGGTGTGACGGTGATCAGAACGCCGTGTAAATGTTACCAATCCGTTTCATTTTCTGTGCAGAACGGGAGGCAATCTTCATTTTTGAGAGGTCGATCACATCTGATTTTCAGGCCAATTTATAAATCGTTGTTTCTTGGTTCTCAAAGGTATTGATTAATAACCAACCATTTTCATAATCATGAGCAATTATTGCCACCATCAACACCAAAGGAAACGGTATATTGCATCAATTTAGTAACCAAAATCAGACAAAAAAACATCATTTAAAATATCTATACATAATTTTATCTTGTTTATTGCATTAACAATAGCGTAACCTTCGCCACCGACAAGAGATGTGCCCATTGATGGGATAAGTACGATAACTGGAGGTCGTGATGCACTCATCTGCTTCACAACAAAAACTGCAACCCAACAAGAAAGCGTTGTTCACCCGCTTTCTCGACACTGTGGAATGGCTGGGCAACCTGCTACCACACCCGATAACCCTGTTTGCCCTGTTCTGTCTGGCAATCCTGATTGCATCAGGCGTGGCCGGCTATTTTGACGTATCGGTTGTTGACCCGCGTCCGGAAGGCGCACCAGGCCGTGCTGCGGACGGCATGATCCATGTGGTCAGCCTACTCAACGAAGACGGCGCACAGAAAATCGTCGCCAACCTGGTGAAGAACTTCACCGGCTTCGCCCCGCTCGGGACCGTCCTGGTCGCCATGCTGGGTGTGGCCATTGCCGAGCACTCCGGCCTGCTGTCCTCTGCGATGCGCGGCCTGGTGATGGGCGCTTCACGCCGCATGGTCACACTGGTCGTGGTCTTTGCCGGTATTGTCTCCAACACAGCTTCTGAGCTGGGCTACGTGGTTCTGGTACCGCTGGCTGCGATGCTGTTCCACTCACTGGGCCGCCATCCACTGGCAGGTCTGGCTGCGGCATTTGCCGGGGTTTCCGGTGGCTACAGCGCCAACCTGCTGCTGGGAACGGTTGACCCGCTGCTGTCCGGGATCACTGAAACTGCCGCGCAAATGATCGACCCGACCTACACCGTAGGTCCGGAAGTGAACTGGTACTTCATGTTCGCGTCGACGTTTGCCATCACGATTATGGGTGCCTTCGTCACCGAGAAAATCGTCGAGCCGAAACTGGGTCAATACAACCCGGAAGAAGCCAGCGAAGATCTGGGCAATGACAAAATGGGCAAACTGACCGCACTGGAGAAGAAAGGCCTGAAGGCTGCCGGCCTGGCTGCCCTGGTGGTCTCGGCGCTGCTGGCCCTGACTATCGTGCCTGAAAACGGCATCCTGCGTCATCCGGAGACCGGCCTGGTTGCAGGCTCGCCGTTCCTGAAAGGGATTGTGGCCTTTATCTTTGTCTTCTTCGCCATCCCGGGCTTTGTCTACGGCAAAGTGGTCGGCACCATGAAGAACGACCGTGACGTGATCGATGCCATGGCCAAATCGATGTCTTCGATGGGCATGTACATTGTGCTGGTCTTCTTTGCCGCGCAGTTTGTCGCCTTCTTCAAGTGGACCAACTTCGGCCAGGTATTCGCCGTCGGCGGTGCAGACTTCCTGCAATCTATCGGCCTGACCGGCCCGGCACTGTTCTTCGCCTTCATCCTGATGTGTGGCTTTATCAACCTGATGATTGGCTCTGCTTCTGCCCAGTGGGCAGTGACAGCACCGATTTTTGTCCCGATGCTGATGCTGGTGGGCTACGCGCCGGAAACCATCCAAGCTGCCTACCGGATCGGTGACTCAGTGACCAACATCATCACCCCGATGATGAGCTACTTCGGGATGATCCTGGCTGTGGCAACCCGTTACCAGAAGAACCTGGGTCTGGGAACACTGATCTCGACTATGCTGCCTTACTCGATGGTCTTCATCGTGGGCTGGAGCATCATGTTCTACGTGTGGGTCTTTGTGCTGGGGATCCCGGTCGGTCCGGGTGCTGCGACCTTCTACAACATCGGCGGCTAACCCTCCCTGAGAGACGAAACCAAATAACAAGCCGGGACCCAGTCCCGGCTTTTTATTGCAGTGCCGCACCGCTATTTCAGGGAGACCGCCACCAGCCCGGCACACACCAGACCCGCACCAATCAGGCGGGGGCGATGCGCCGGCTCGCGCAGCAGCCAGATCCCCAACCCCACACCGACCGGGATACTGAGCTGACGCAGGGCCACCACATAACTGACGTTCTCAGTCAGGCTCATCGCCAGCAATACCAGGCCATAGGTGCCGCCCATCATGACACCGGTTAGCAGGGCAACCCGCCAGTCGGCCCAACTCTGGCGCCACTGCCGCCGCCCTTCACGATGGCAGCACCACAGCATCAGCCAGCTGCCGGTCACCACAAACTGCATCCCCAAATACGTAAAAGCCAGCAGCGCGGGGGCCATGAAGGACGGATAATGACCGGCCATGATGGCCAGCGCCCGATCATCGAACACGGAATAACCGGCCGTGCCCAGTGCTGCCAACAAAGCCCACACACACCCGGCCTGGCCATACGCCTGCCAGCGCCAGTGCCGAAAGCTCACCACCGGGACCAACAAACAACCTACCGTCACCAGACCCATCCCGAGCCAAACCAGCACCGGGAGCGACTGTCCCAACAGGGTACTGACCACAGCCACCATCAGCACAGGTAAGGCCCGGGCAATGGGATACACCACCCCGACATCCGCTTGCTGGTAAGCCCGGGCTAAGCTGGCCAGATAAATCATCTGGCAGAAGCCGCTGCCAAGCAGCACCCACCAGAACACACCCGGCAGCGACGCGGCGGTCCCAAGCACGGTCACGATCAATGGCAACAACAGCCCACCCGCGCCAAAGCTGGCCACAGCAAAAAATGCCGGCGAGGGCCGGCGCGATTTTCCCAGCAAATTCCAGGCAGCATGGATCACTGCCGACAACACCACCAACCCCAATGCCAATCCCGACATCACGCCGCTCCATACTGGTATAGTCCAAAATAACCACTGTAAAGAAAAAAGCGGCAGCAGGTAAGGCCTGCTGCCGCTTTTTCACCAAAACTTCACGGGCATACCCGCTAGCTCTCCGGGCCGGGCTTGACGGGCGGCCTCGCCGCCGGACTGCCCGAAGTCTCCAGATAGTTCTGCGACCACTGCATCGCCTGCTGATAAGTCTTGGCCACCAAAGTCTCCGACAGCGACAGCGCCTGACAACACGTACTCACCTCCTCCCAGTCCGCCCGATCATAGGCGTCCAGCAGGTTGAGCAACAACCCCAGATCGCCGCTGCGCTGGAGCAGGGCCGCCCGGACCTCCCGGCTGAGCGGCAACACCCCGAGGATCTGCGCCAGGGTGTTGTCGAGCAACGCATCAAGCAGCGAGAACATACCGGTCAGGAAAGCTTTTTCCTTCATCGGTGCCAAGTGCCCGCTCACGGCCAGCATCTCGCACATCCGGGCCCGCTGCAGCGACAGGGCATAGAGCTCTTTGGGTTTATCGATCGCCGCATGCGCCGTCGCCACGGCACTGACAAACATTTTAAGTTTTTCTTCCCCCAGATATACCAGCGCCTGACGAAACGAGCTGATCGGCTCAATCGTGCGGTGGGCCGCCGTATTGACATAACGCAGCAACAGGTAGGACAGCGAGACATCACTGGCAATAATTTGCTCGACCCGCTGGAAGTTTACTTCTTCGCGGCAAATCTCCTGCAGCAGCCGCACCGTGGTCAGTTTCTCCGGCTGGACCTGGCGGTTCTTCATCAGCTCCGGCTTGCTGAAATAATACCCCTGAAAGAAATGAAACCCAGCCTCAGACGCCGCCTCAAACTCTGCCCGGGTTTCCACTTTTTCCGCCAGGAACTTGAGCTTACGGTCCTGATGCTTGCGCACATATGCACACGCCTTGTCGGCTCCGAGCGTCATGAAATCCAGCTTGATCAGGTGGACATACGGCAGAAACCGATGCCATTGCGGATCGAGTTCAAAATCATCCAGCGCAATCACATACCCCTGGCGATAGAGATGCTTGATCGCCGTAAACAGCTCCTCGTCCGGGGTACAGGTTTCCAGCACCTCGATAATCACTTTGCGTTTGGGCAGCAGCAACGGCAACAGGCGCACCAGGCTTTCATGGGGAAAGTTGATAAAGGTACGCTGACCGGCGGTCGCCGGGTTATCGCCGACTGCCATATAGTTTTCGACCAGCAGTCGACATGTCGCCTTGTTCGCTTCGATCATCGGAAATGCGTTGCTCTCGCCATCCCGAAACAGCAGCTCATAACCGACCGTGCGCTGCTTGCGGTTAAAGATCGGTTGGCGTGCGACATAAGAGTACATAATGCCTGGAGTGCCTCTTGACTGGTGAAGGTATAAAGAAAGAGTTTTCGATTATAACAAATATCCGGTATCTGGACCTGCTCAGGCTTTTGCGGTCGCCAGCAGCGCTCCGCAGCCGATAAACATCGAGCCGAACACCCGGTTCAGGGCGCCCATTATTTTCCCTGAGCGCAGATAATCGGTGAGCCTGGACGACAGGGTGACATACCCCAGCATCACCAGCGCATCGATCACTAAGGTGGTGATCCCGAGCACCGCCAGCTGCATCGACTGCGAGCTGTTGGGATCGATAAATTGCGGAAACAACGCCACCAGAAACACAATGCTTTTCGGATTGGTCAGGTTGACCAGCACCGCCCGGCGAAACAGCTGCCAGGCATTGGCACCGCCTTTGGCACCTTGACCGGCGGTTGGGGCCGGCTCACGCCACTTTTGGATCCCGAGCCAGATCAGATAGACCACCCCGACCCATTTGATCACCGTAAAAGCAGTTGCTGACTGGGCTACAATCGCCCCCAGGCCGACGCCGACCAGCACAATATGGATTCCCAGCCCGACCTGCAGGCCAAGAATCGATGCCAGGGATTTGCGCCAGCCATAAACCATGCCGTTGCTGATCGAGTTCACCGTGCCCGATCCGGGCGCCAGACTGAACACGACCGCTGTTGCCAGATAAGCCAGCCAGATCTCCACACTCATGATACCCTCTCCCGATAGCCTGCCGGACGCAACCACGAACGTTCATCCCGAACCCTCATCCGTTACGTCACCCGACGATATATATTCTCTCGCGGCAGTATAAACGACCCAACCTGTTTATGGCGACCACCAAACATCAGAGGTTAACAACAGATCACTCATTGCGGGTGAAGCTCCCCCCGATGGAAAGAAAAGCAGGTTATAATGAAGCTTAGATTTTTGCCGAATTTCTCCACTCGGCTCCCTGACGATTAAATGATTTGCGATGTTGAGAATTGCCATGACAGTCCAACCACCACATTACTTTCAGTTTTCCCAGGAATCGCAGTTTCGTGAAACCATGGCCGGGCCGGTGGCGGAGCTGTGGCAGCGCCGCCAGGAAGGGATGTTCGAGGGGGTCGACCAACTCAAGGTCGGCTGGGTCAGCCTGACCGGCTTCAACCACGACAAAGCCATTATCGTGGTGAACGGGCGGATCGAAAGCTACTGGAAGTACCAGGAGCTGTTTTATGATCTGGTCCAGCAGGGCTATGACGTCTTTGCCCTGGATCACCGCGGCCAGGGCGTCTCCGACCGATTAGCCGAAGATACCGAGCTGGGCCATATCGAAGAGTTTGATGACTACGTCAGCGATCTCAAGACCTTCTTTGAGTGCGAGATTGCCCCGCGCAACTACTGCCAGCACTTCATGCTGGCACACTCGATGGGCGGTACCATTGCCAGCCTGTTCCTGGCCGAAAATCCGGGCCTCATCGACAGTGCGGTGCTCAGCGCCCCAATGCACGGGATCCATATCAACAACTGGATGAAGCCGATCGCCTCGCCGCTGGCCCGGGTGGTCGAGCAGATGCAACGCCAGCCCGGCTATGCCCCGGGCCAGGTTCCCTACTACCCGAAGCCGTTTGCCGACAACCCGCTCTGCCAGAGCCAGATCCGCTACCAGTGGTTCCGGGATCTGTATGAGCAAAAGCCGGAACTAAAAATCGGCGGCCCGAGTGCCCGTTGGGTTTGGCAGGGGCTGGCTGCCGCCCGGCGCTGTATCGCCCGGGCACCGGATATTACCACCCCGATCCTGCTGCTCCAGGGCAGCGAAGACAACATTGTTGATAACCAGGCCCAGAACCTGTTCTGTCACACCATGCAACAGGCCGGGCGTCACTGCCAGCTCAAGGTGATCGAAGGCGCCCGCCATGAGCTGCTGTTCGAGGTCGACAAGTACCGCCACCCCGTCCTGAGCGCCACCATCAGCCATTTCCGGAAGGCGGAAACAATCGAAAGCTAGATTAACCCCTTTTCTCAATGCCAAACTGGTTTAAGATTGAACGTGTTGTTCCCCCGGCGCACGATCGGGGGCCTGTTTCACTCAGCCGAGAGTTGCCATGTATAAAATTGTCGCATCCGATCTGGACGGAACCCTGCTCACCCCGGACCATCAAATTACCCCGTTTACCAAAGACGTCCTCACCCGGCTCCACCAGCAGGGCAAAGACTTTATCTTTGCCACCGGCCGCCACCACATTGACGTGGCGGATATGCGCGATGAACTGGGGATCCCGGCATACATGATCACCTCCAATGGTGCCCGGGTACACAACTGCCAGGGCGAGGTGATCTTTCAGCAGGACCTGCACCCGGAAGTCATCCAGGGCCTGATCGAAATGGCCAAGCATGATCCGGCGCTGAAAATTCATATCTACCGCAATGATGATTGGCTGATCAGCACCGAAGATGAAAATCTCAGGGACTTCCACCAATCCTTTACTTACCAGCTGTTTGATGTCGACAATCCACCGCTGGACGGGGTCGCCAAGGTGTTCTTTATTCGCGACGATCAGGATCATGACCTGCTGGCATTGTGGGAAGAGAAGTTCAAGCAAACCTTCGGCCATCGTGCCAATATTGCTTTCTCGACCCCCTGGTGCCTGGAAGTGATGGATGCCAATGTCTCCAAAGGGCATGCACTGGAAGCGGTGGCAAAAGAGAAAGGCCACACCCTAGCGGACTGCCTGGCATTCGGCGACGGGATGAATGATGTTGAAATGCTGACCATGGCCGGCAAAGGCCTGGTGATGGGCACCGCCCACGAGAAGGTCAAACGGGCACTGCCGGACAACGGAGTGATCGGCAGCAGCAGCGATGAAGCCGTAGCCCGTTACCTAGCCGAGCACTTATTGTAAACCGCCAGCGGTCACAAGCCGGTTGTAACACGGCAATGCCACAGGTGAGGAGCTTCCTGCGGCAAGCCGTTGGGCCGGTCAGAACTGGCCGGTCATCGACAGGATTTCCTGCCACTGTGCCGGCGTGACCGGCATAATGCTGAGCCGGTTGCCCCGCTTGACCAGCGGCATCTCGGCCAGCGCCGGATTGGCTTTGATCCGTTTAAGCGACACCAGCCGCAGGTGGCGCTGGTATTCCACATCGACCATGATCCAGCGCGGGTTGTCCGGGTCCGACTTGGGATCGTAATACGGACTCTCCGGGTCAAACTGGAAGTGATCCGGATAGGCTTCCTTCACCACAGTCGCCATCCCGACCACCCCGACATCTTTGCATGATGAATGATAAATGAACACCTGATCGCCAAGCTTCACCTCATCGCGCATCATGTTGCGCGCCTGATAGTTACGCACCCCTTCCCAGCAGGACACCGCCTGCTGCTTCAGGGTATCGATCGAAAAGGTATCGGGCTCTGTTTTAAATAACCAATAGGCCATCGTCACTCTCACTGACTAGTGCCGGTCAACCCGGCAGGTGAAACACATTCCGGCGTTCAGCCTACCATAGCCGCAACCGCGCACAAGCCGGGACGCCCCCGGAGCGTTCTGGATCGAGGGCATTGCCCCCCAACACCCAACTATGCCACACTGCCGCCACCTGAACTGAGAAGAGCCCTCCCGTGTCCTGCCCCCGCTGCCAATTTCACTACAATTGTATTTGCCCGGCTGAGCCGGCCCTGAGCACCCAGGCCCGGTTCGTCCTGCTCACTCATCCCCGTGAGCTCAGCAAATCCACCAATACCGGCGCGCTGATGCTGCGGACCCTGCCCCATTGTCGCCGCGAGGTCTGGGATCGGGTCCATCCGCCGCAGGCACTGCTGGACCAGTTGCGCCAACCGGACCTGCAACCCTGGCTGCTGTTTCCCGCCGATGCTGAACATCCGGCGGAGCCGTTCCAGCCCAGCGAAGGCAAACAGCCGCTGTTTATTGTGCTTGATGCGACCTGGCAGGAAGCGCGCAAGATGGTACGCAAAAGTCCCTGGCTGGCCGGTATACCGCGCCTGAGCCTGAACGCACCGAAAGCTTCAAGCTACACCCTGCGCCGCAACCAGCAAGCAGGCAACCTCTGTACCTGCGAAGCCGGAATTGCCCTGCTCGATCTCATCGGCGAATCCCGCCAAGCTGCGCAGCTGGCGCATTATTATCAAACCTTTCTCGAGGCTTTTCCGGCCGAGCAAAGCGGCCATCGCAAAAAATAAATCAATTTATGCCCGGTTCAGAAAACCCCGCTATACTGATAAAACCGACTGACTAGTCAGTTTTACCACATTCGCACCGAAACGGAACTCCGGGGGACAAGCTATGACCGCGATCGAGACACTGTCGACTCACGACACAGACCACGCACAGCTCCATACGATCCTGCACGCGCAACAAGCCGCATTCCGCGCAGCGCCCATGCCGTCACTCGAACAACGTCTGCAAGCCCTGAAAGCCCTCAAGGGCGCACTGCTGAAAAACAAGCAGGCCTTGTGCGAGGCGCTGAGCCGGGATTACGGCCGGCGCAGCCACCAAGACACGCTGATCGCCGACATCCTGCCCTGTGTCGCCCAATTGAACTACACCCGCAAGCATCTGAAAAAATGGATGAAGCCATCCCGACGCCATTCCGGACTCATGCTGGTACCGGCCAAGGTCGAAGTGATCTACCAACCGTTGGGCGTGGTCGGCATTATCGTGCCGTGGAATTTTCCGGTCATGCTCAGCCTGGGCCCGCTGATCACCGCCCTGGCAGCGGGCAACCGGGCGATGATCAAACTCAGCGAATTTACCCCGGCCACCAACCAGGTGCTGCGCAAGATGCTCGCCGACTTGTTTACCCCCGAAGAAGTCGCAGTCATTGAAGGCGAAGCCGACGTTGCTGCCGCCTTCAGCGCGCTGCCGTTTGATCACCTGCTCTTTACCGGCTCAACCCAGGTTGGCCGCCATGTAATGCGCGCCGCCGCCGACAATCTCACCCCGGTGACCCTGGAGCTGGGCGGTAAATCTCCGGCCCTGATCGCCCCGGATATGCCGATCCCCCTGGCGGTGGAGCGCCTGATTTACGGCAAGAGCCTCAATGCCGGACAGATCTGCGTCGCACCGGACTACGTCCTGGTCCCGGAAGATAAACGGGATGAATTTGTTGCCGAATACCAACAACAATTTCAGGCCATGTATCCCAAGGGCGTCGCGAGTGAAGATTACACCTCGGTGGTAAACGCCCGGCAATATGAGCGCCTGACCCGCTGGCTGGCGGAAGCCGAGCAGCAAGGTGCCACGGTGCTCCCCTGCCATCCTGATGCACGTGATGATCAAGGCCACCGGATGATCACCCATCTGGTGCTTGAAACCCGCGATAACATGCAGCTAATGCAGGAGGAAATTTTCGGTCCGCTGTTGCCGGTGATCCCGTACTCGGATCTCGAGACAACCCTGGCCACACTGCGCCGGCAGCCACGTCCGCTGGCGATGTATCTGATGAGTTTTGACACCGCACTACAGCAACAAGTGAAAACCACCACCCATGCCGGCGGCATGTGTATCAATGACACTGTCTTTCACGTCGCTGCCGACGATGCCCCGTTTGGCGGCATCGGCGCGTCCGGGATGGGTCATTACCACGGCAAGGAAGGGTTTCTGACTTTTTCCAAAGCCAAAACCGTACTCAGCCGTGGCAAATTCAGCACCGGCAAACTCATCACCCCGCCTTACGGCGGCTGGCTGCAAAAGCTGATGCTAGCATTCTTTCTCCGCTAATGCTTTCCCGGCCCTGCATCGACCAGGGCCGGGATGATCAGATCCAGCCATCGTGAGTATGACATGACGTCCGACAACACCATGACCAGCAACACCATGACCCAAAAGAAAAAACAACTCCTCGATGCCGCGCTGACCCTGTTTTCCCGGCAAGGGATCGAGGCCACGTCCACCGCCAGCATCGCCAAGCAGGCCAATGTGGCAACCGGTACCCTGTTTCACCATTTTGCCAGCAAACAGGCGCTGGTCATCGCCCTGTATCAGGCGATCAAGACCGAGCTCGGACAGGCGATGCAGACTGCGTCGGCACAGGAGGGGCTTGAACATCAGGTAAGGCACTGCTGGCAGCAGGCACTGTGCTGGGCCCAACACAACCCGGCCAAGATCCTGTTTATGCAGCATATGGCTCACAGCCCCTACTGCAGCAGTGAGCAACACCGCGAGCTGATGGTGACCTCAATGACTTTGTTGCTTGAATTACTCGATAAGGCCCGATGTGCGGGGCTGATCGCCCCACACCCGGAACCCCTGGTACTCAACTTTTGCCACAGCCATTTCCTGGCCACAGCCGGGCTGTTCGCCGAGCACCCGGCGCTGGCAGAGCAACCCGAATATCAGGACAGCGCATTTGAGATGTTATGGCGGGGGTTGTCGCCGCAGTCCCGCTAACCGACTCCCTGCAGCGACGAGGTAGAGCAGCGATTATCGGTCGAATGGCGCAAACGGCCCTTCCGCAGCCTTGATCCATTGCTGAGCAACTGCGCGGGCAAACGCCGGATCCTGGAACAGGAGATCATCAGCAAACAGCGTGGAGTCGTCATTGAACACCATGATCAACTCCCCGGCATCAAGCGCGGCACCCAACGTCCATTGCTCTTCCTTATTCAGGCCCGGGCTATCCGTCCCCGGCGGCAAGATAATTCTCAAGGTCTGCAATGTCGACTTGTCGGTCAGGGTTAATTCCACCATCTCCCAGCTGCCGGTAATGGCCGGCTCTCCATCCGGCGTCACGGTCACTGCGCCGTTCTCAGCAAAATCAAGTTGGGTCAAGGCAGGCTTTATCTCAGTGTCACTCTTCGCTAAATCACGCAGGTGATACCAGGTTTTTCCGGCAAAGCGCGCCTCGGTCAGCGGTAGCGTCTGTTCCCAAAAATTCTGTTCAGACCACAGACACAGTCGGCCGGCCTCACTGAGACTCAAGGCCACATTGTCGTCGGCGTACAAAAAGGTGTCACTGAAACGGGAAAAGCGCAGGATATTGTCTTCAACCGTATAGGGAAAATCGCGTCCTAACAGACTCGACGAATAGATTTGATCTTTAAGCGTCACCTTCGCCGGGAGATAATCGTCGTTCGTCATCGGAATAAACCAGAAGCTCTTGTTACTCAGATAACCGGCCAGATCCCCGGTCAGCCGTTTGGTGACCGCCTGCCCCTGGTGATCAATGCGCACCTCAATGGTGTCGAGGTCGGTCCCCAGGTTGACCTGGCGATCCGCTTCAGCCCGGATCAGCGTCAGTGCCGTATCCAGTGCTGTGACATCATTCTCAGCAAGTGACTGAGCCAGCTGCGGGACTAAACTGCGAGCCAGCAGATGGGCATACACCGCATCCGGGTGAGTCGCTTTCTGAGCCACAAAGTCTCCGGCGATCACAGACTCAGCCAGACCCAGCTCGCTGGCCAGCGTCGACATGGGCACATCTTTCAACGCCGCCAGGGTGGTAAACGGCGTCACCTGGGCGCTGCCGGCTGAAGCATAGAGTTGATACGAGCTCGCGACATACCCGATCCGATCACTGTCCCGGGTCTCTCCGGCGCTGATTTGCGCGATCAACCCGTATTGGGTATCGGCTTTATCCAGCGCCACCTCCCCCTGCGTATTCGTGGTCGCCGCCAGCCTTTCCTCCGCCTCACAGCTGCGGTTATGGTTGCGATCGACGCACACCCGGGCCTCCCCCAGATAACCGTCAATCACAGAAATCGCCACTGTATTTGGTGTACCCGTCCCCGGCGTAGGGGTCGAATTATTATTGTCTCCACCGCCACACCCGGCCAGGACGAGGCCGGCGACCCATGGCAGAATAATGGCATATTTACTGTTGTGTTTGCTGACCATTCTATGCACCTTGTTTTTTATTGTTTGGTTAGGCTAAAAAACATACAGGACATATTCAACCAAAAAGCACGAACCATCACAGCAATTTGTTGAGTATTTGTGACGGCTCGCAGTTTGCCGTGACATATGTCATATCCGTACAAGGCCATGCGCTGCGCCTGAATCAGCCTCTATGCAGGCCATCAGATCAAAAATGCCCGGCCACACGGGTGTGACCGGGCATCGACATCTCTGTCAATTAATATGACGGGCTCAGCACATCACACATGCTGGCCGGCGACAAAGCCGGAACTCCAGGCCCACTGGAAGTTGTAGCCGCCGAGCCAGCCACTGACATCCATCACTTCCCCGATGAAATACAGCCCCGGGATCTGCTTGGCTTCCATGGTCTTGGACGAGAGCGCATCGGTATCAACCCCGCCCAGGGTCACTTCGGCGGTGCGATAGCCCTCGGTGCCGTTCGGCGCAATCCGCCACTGGTGGAAATAGGTCGCGACAGCGGCAACCTCTTTCGGGTTCAGTTGCTTGAGTGGCTTATCCTGAATATCCCCCCGCTCAATCAACACTTCAATAAACCGTTTGGGCAGCAGCCGCGCCAGCGAGTTTTTCAGGCTCTGGTTCGGATGCTTCTCGCGCATCACACCAAGCGTCTCCTGCAAGTCCAGCGCCGGCAGCAGATCGATGGTGACCGCCTGGCCCGGCGTCCAGTAAGAGGAGATTTGCAGGATCACCGGCCCGGACAGGCCGCGGTGGGTAAACAGCAGGCTTTCCTTGAAACTTGTGCCATCAGCCGCTTCCACCACCACCGGGATCGAGATCCCGGACAGCTCCGCGTAAGCTTCTTTTTCTTCCTTATGCAGAGTGAACGGCACCAGACCGGCCGTGGTCGGCACCACAGACAGGCCAAACTGCTCAGCCACCTGATATCCGAACGGGGTCGCGCCGAGTTTCGGCATCGACAGGCCGCCGGTGGCAATCACCAGCGAGTCACATTCGACCGCGTCGGTATTGAGCATCAGGCGAAAGCCGGTCTCGGTTTGTTCGATCTGATGGGCATCGACCTGGTAGCGCTGCTGCACCGACGGCAAATCACATTCCGCCAGCAGCATCTTAACGATGTCTTTAGCCGAGTCTTCACAGAACAGCTGGCCGTGGTCGCGCTCTTCGAACGCAATCTCATGCTTGGCAACCATGGCAATAAAGTCCCACTGGGTGTACTGGGACAAGGCCGATTTCACAAAGTGCGGATTGCGGCACAGGTAGTTGCCGGCCGTGACATCATAATTGGTGAAATTGCAGCGCCCGCCGCCGGAGATCAGGATCTTCCGTCCCGGCTTCTTACCATGATCCACCACCAGCACCGAGCGGCCCCGTTTGCCCGCTTCGGCTGCGCACATCAGCCCTGCCGCACCGGCCCCAACCACAACTACATCAAACTTTTCTGCCATTTCCGTCCCGCTCACCACGCAACCCTTCTGTTGCCACTTTTTGCCCGCCAATGAAAAAGGGATGCCAGCACACTGCGCTTGCATCCCTCAAAGCCTGGCTATTTTACCGCGGCCGACGCGGAATACCACCCCGCAGTCACGACTGCCGCCAGCTGCACCGGTGTCGCAATGTTACACCCGGGCCAACCGGCCCGGCTTGGCCACCCTGTGTGCTTGCACCTCCGCTTCAGCTTCCGGCAAATGCACCGTTGAGGTAGGAAAAGCAAATTCGGCGCCATGGCGTTGAACAATCTCGACAATTTGCAACATCACATCCTGCTGGATCTCTTTAAAGGCGATCCAGTGCGTGGTCTTGGTGAAGGTGTACACCAGAATATCCAGCGATGACGGGCCATAGTTGTCAAAGCTCACGATCATCGTCTGGGTGGTATCAATGTCCGGATGTGCCAGCAACATCGCCTTGATATCGGCCACCACATCCTCAATCACAGCGGCATCCTGATAGCGCAGCCCGACTTTTTGCTTGATCCGACGGTTGAGCATCCGCGACGGGTTTTCCACCACAATCGAACTGAACACCGCATTGGGGACATACAACGGTCGCTTATCAAAGGTCCGGATCACCGTCATCCGAAAGCCAATCCGCTCTACAGTACCTTCAATCTCGCGGTCCGGGCTGCGGATCCAGTCGCCCAGTTTAAACGGCTTATCGAAGTAAATCATGATCGCGCCGAAAAAATTGGCCAGCAAGTCTTTCGCCGCCATACCGACAATCAAACCACCGACCCCACCGAAGGTCAGCACCCCCGACAGGCTCAGGCCGAGGTTCTGCATCATCACCAGGCCGCCGATCACCAGCACCACCAGGCGCAGCACTTTGGAGATCGCATTAATGGTGGTGACATCCTTGGCCGTCTCGCTGATCGCATCTTCGGCATTGGTGATCAGCCGCAGCAGCACCCAGATAAAAGTCCACACCAGCATCAGGTGGCGGACGACGGAGAGAAATTGAGTCGGATAGTCTGAGGTGTTTTCAATCACCACGCCCAGAGAGAACGCGGCAGGCCAGAGCCAGATCAGCCAGCTGATCGGGCGCCGGACCGCATGAACCAGCGCGTCATCCCACACCAGCCGGGTTTTCCCGACCGCAACCAGCAAATGGCGGGTGAGCAGCAGCCAGGCTCCCCACAGGCAAGCACTGAGCAACAACAGCAATCCCACATTGCTCATCCAGTCCTGACTCACCCCACGCTCCAGGGCCGCCCACCATGCATACACTCTGTTCATCATCACCGCTTTTCATTGTTTGGCTACAAATGGCGATAAATTAATCGCAACGTTTTGTTCAATCAATGAAAAAACATCATGTATGCAGCAAGTGACACATTTATGAGCAAATCATTAAATACCCAGGTAGGCCACGATAAAAATGGATACGAAAAAGACCATCAGGAAGGTACTGGCCAAAATGAACAGCTTGCGAACCTTCACACACTTCTCCATGAAGATTGGGTCATGGTGATTTTGGTATTGCTGGCTGCGAATGTAGTGAAACAGGCGGATCTGTTTCGATACATTCCCCTGGGAGGAGAAGAAGCCGCGACCGTCAACCTGCTGATAAAGCAATGGATCACATTCGCGCATGACCGCCAGAAGTGTTTTCAACGTACTGACATAGCGGGAAATATTCACGACTGCGACAAAAAAGAGAGCTAAAAGAAGCGCATCACCACTGATCATAACAACCCCCGAACAACGTGTCATCACAGCTGGCCGGGCGAAGCAAAGGGCGCCTGGCGGCGCCCCGGCACTGATCAGCCAGCTGGTGTATCCATCACGGATGTCGACTCAGCCTTGGCCAGTACAGCAAGATCTTTATCAATAAAGAACAAAGCCTTACCATCCTCGCCGACCAGCTCAATCTTATCCAGGATACCTTTAAACAGTTTTTCTTCTTCGTGCTGTTCTGCAACATACCACTGCAAGAAGTTAAACGTTGAGTAGTCTTGGGTGGTAAACGCGACATGAGCCAGTGTGTTGATCTTCTGAGTGATAAACTGCTCATGTTCATATGTTTCGCGGAATACATCCCCAAGCGATGCAAACTCATGCTTCGGTGCTTCAATCGCACCCAGGATCGGCATCGAGCCGGTCTCGCTCACATAGGTGAATAAACGTTGCATATGCTCCATTTCTTCCACCGCATGGGCCCGCAAAAACTCAGCCGCCCCTTCGAACCCCTTGTCTTCACACCACGCGCTCATCTGCAGGTACAGGTTCGAAGAAAAGAACTCCAAGTTGATTTGCTCGTTTAGTTTTTCAACCATCGCCTGAGCTAGCATCGCACTACTCCTATCTATTCTAGTGTATACCAATCCCGTGGATTGGTAAGAAATCCCCGGTAAGCCATTGTCACAATGCAACATTGAGAATGCAACTCAAAGCAATCCTTTTCAGCGCGCGCCATATTTACGCTGCCGTCAGGATGCGATCAGACCGATATTTTTTGCCGCGGTTCGATGCTAGCATGATCCCAAACATATGACATGGAGTGCAATGAATGGCCTATCAACACATTATGGTGGCAGTCGATCTGTCTGACGACAGCTTTACCCTGGTGACAAAAGCAGCCGAACTGGCGAAAGCGCTGGATGCCAAGCTCTCGCTGATCCATATTGATGTGAACTATGCCGAACTCTACACCGGCCTGATTGATATAAACCTGGCCGAAGCCCAGCATCGGATGGCGGAAGATGCCCAGAAGCAACTGCAAGCGCTGGCTCAAAAAGCCAACTACCCGGTGTCCCATACCCTGGTCGGCAGCGGCGATCTCAGTGAAGAAATTTGCCTTGCTATCAACGATATTGATGTCGAACTGGTTGTGTGTGGCCACCACCAGGACTTCTGGAGCAAAGTGCTCTCTTCAGCCAAGCAGCTGATCAACCGCACCCCGGTCGATTTGCTGATGGTACCGCTGAAATAGCCCACGTACCAGCTGCATATGCGAAGCGATCCCCTGGGGTCGCTTTTTTACGCCTCGCCACCCGGTCGGCACCCCCTCACCCGCACCATCACATCCCCCAACCGAACGACTTCAAGCAATTCAGATTTGTGATATTTCAGTGCCGAAGGATCAGGTACACTGACGGCATCATGTTCTGAAACCAAATTGAATTGTTGTTATGGGATACTTATCTGCCGTCACCCTGCTATGGGCGTTTTCATTCAGCCTGATCGGGGTTTATCTGGCCGGACAGGTCGATGCCTGGTTCTCGGTCCTGACCCGGGTCAGCTTGGCTGCCCTGGTTTTCCTGCCGTTTCTGCGCAAACAGCACCTGCACCTGAGACTAGCGCTCAAACTGATGTTCGTCGGCGCCTGCCAGCTCGGGCTGATGTACTGTTTCTACTACCAGTCTTTCCTCTACCTCAGCGTACCGGAAGTCCTGCTGTTTACCATTTTCACCCCGATCTACGTCACCCTGATTTACGATCTGCTGCGCAAGCAGTTCTCAGCCTGGTACCTGCTGACGGCGGCCATTGCCGTGCTGGGAGCGGCGGTGATCAAATTCGAGGGAATTAACGAAGACTTCATCCTCGGCTTTTTCATCGTTCAGGGTGCCAACCTGTGCTTTGCCATTGGCCAGGTCGGCTACAAGCGGATCATGGAGCAGGAGCAGACCGATCTGCCGCAGCATACCGTGTTCGGCCTGTTCTACCTCGGCGCTATCTGTGTCGCGCTGCCGATGTTCCTGTTGTTCGGCAACACCGACAAACTGCCGACCACCGACACCCAGTGGGGCATTCTGCTCTACCTCGGTATCGTTGCCTCCGGCCTCGGCTACTTTATCTGGAACAAAGGGGCGACCCTGGTCAACGCCGGTGCCCTGGCGATTATGAACAATGCCCTGGTTCCGGCAGGCCTGATTGTCAATATCCTGATCTGGAACCGCGATGTTGACTATCCGCGCCTCGTCATCGGCGGGGTGATCATCATCGCCTCGCTGTGGCTCAACGAAACCTGGGTCAAACGCAAAGTGGCGATGGCGCGAGCCTAAATTGCCCACCCGCTCATAACGACAAAGGCGAGTTTCAGACTCGCCTTTTTGCTGCGCGGTTTGTCACAAGCCGAATCAGATGAACGCAAACGCGTCGGCAAACATCCGTTCGCGCTCGGCACCTTTCTCTGCCGTAAATTGCTCGCGCGCGGCACCGGCCATCTCAAACCGGCCACAGAGGTAAATATCGTACGCCTGCAGGCTGACAAAATCATCACTGACCGCTTCAAGCACATTACCCACCTTGCCCTGCCAGTCTTCAGGCGCCGTTTCCACCACCGGCACATAGGTCAGGTTACTGTGCTTGGCTGCCAGCGCTTCCAGCTCCTCATGGGCATAGAGCTGGCATTCATCCCGACCGCCCCAGTAAACAAAAATCGGCTGGGTGACGCCGCGGCTCAGGCAGTTATCCAGAATACTGCGCACGTAGGAGAACCCGGTCCCGCCGGCAATCATCAGCAGCGGCTTGTCACTGTCTTCCCGAACCCAGGCTTCGCCATGCGGCGCTTCCACGGTAAACGGACGGCCCGCCGCCATCGCCGCTTGCATCGCTTCGACCACTTCCATCGCAAACGGGTTGTGGTCTGCCGCACCAATGTGCAGCTCAATCTCGCCTTCCCGGCACGGGCTACTGGCAATCGAGAACGGGCGCTTGTCTTTCTCTCCCATCACCGCCAGCAGATACTGGCCGGCTTTATAATCCAGCTTTTCTTCAGGCTGCAGCAGAATACGATAGGTATTACACGCAAGCGGTTCAACTGACTTTACTTCGCATTGTATTGACATTGTTTTCCTCTAGTCTAACTGGAGTACCAAGTCGCTCCTGGCCATCGCCTGGCAGGCAAAGATCCATCCTTCGGCTTGCTCATTCTCAGTAAGCATAGGTTCAAGCTGGTATCTTATCTCGCCAGAGCGTTTACGGCACAGGCACATGGCACAAGCCCCGACCTGACACCGATTGGGAAACGCGACGCCTGCGTTGAGCGCTGCCTGCAAGACCGTCTCCTGCCCATCGGCAGGAAACGTAATGTTGTGCGGCAACAGGCGTACTTGGTGCATATCGGTCACTCATCTAACCCGGCAGTCACGCCGGTCGTTTCGGTTGATGTCGCTATCGGTTCGTCTTGCTCACGGCTTAGCGCGGGATGCCGAGCGCATCCCAGATCGCATCAACCTTGGCTACGACCTTGGGATCTTTGGCGATCGGTGTGCCCCACTCGCGCTGCACTTCCCCCGGCCATTTATTGGTCGCGTCCAGGCTCATCCGCGAGCCCGGACCCGGCTCGCTCATCTGGGTATCCCGGCTCGGATCCATCCGGGTCGTCACCGCCCAGATCACATCATGCCAGTCCCGGACATTGACATCCTCATCACAGAGGATCAAAAACTTGGTTTCAAGCTGCGCAGCCTCTAGCATCGGCCAGATCCCACCCATCAGCTGGCGGGCATGATCCGCCGCCGTCTTCTTCATGCTGACCATCACCATGCCGCCTGCGGCAGCATCCGGTGGCAGATAGCAATCCACGACCTCAGGAAATTGCGCCCGGATCGTGCCGGCAATCGCCTCGCCGTCAACCGTTGGGTTCGCGGTCGGCTCAGGCGTGTCAGCGACCGGGGTGGTCGCAGTTTCCGCGTCCCATTTGCGGGTCGCATCCAGACCCATCTTCGAGCCCAGCCCCACCACGGGGGAAGCAAAATCAAGCGAGTCGATCGGCGTGCTGTCGATCATCAGGGTATCACGCACCGGCTCCATCCGGGTGGTCATCGCCTGGACCACGCTGTTCCAATCCCGCGCATCAACATCTTCGTCGCAGACAATCACGAACTTGGTGTACATGAACTGGCGCAGGAACGACCACACACCCATCATCACCCGCTTGGCATGACCCGGATACTGTTTTTTCATCGTAACCACGGCCATCCGGTACGAGCAGCCTTCCGGCGGCAGATAGAAATCCACGATCTCCGGGAATTGCTTACTCAGGATCGGTACAAAAACCTCATTGAGTGCGACCCCGAGCACCGCCGGCTCATCCGGCGGACGACCGGTATACGTACTGTGGTAGATCGGATCCTTACGCATCGTGATATGAGTAATGGTAAACACATGGTGGCGCTCGACTTCATTGTAGTAGCCGGTGTGATCGCCATACGGCCCTTCGTCAGCAAACTCCTCGGGATCGATATACCCCTCCAGCACGATTTCCGCGCTGGCCGGGACTTCCAGATCATTGCTGATACTTTTGACCACCTCGGTTTTGCTGCCGCGCAGCAAGCCGGCAAAGGCATACTCAGACAAGGTATCAGGCACCGGGGTTACCGCGCCGAGAATGGTCGCCGGATCGGCGCCAAAAGCGACCGAGACCGGAAACGGCTGACCCGGGTGGGTTTCCATCCAGTCACGCAGATCCAGCGCACCGCCCCGGTGGGCCAGCCAGCGCATGATCACCTTGTTTTTCCCCAGCTTCTGCTGGCGGTAAATGCCCAGATTCTGGCGCTTCTTGTTCGGGCCACGGGTCACCGTCAGCCCCCAGGTCAGTAGCGGCGCCACATCACCGGGCCAGCAACTCATCACCGGGATTTTATCCAGATCGACGTCATCGCCTTGCCAGACAATCTCCTGGCACGGTGCCTTGCGCAGCCGTTTGGCCGGCATGTTCAGTACCTGCCGGAACAGCGGCAGCTTATCAATCGCATCGCGAAAGCCGCGTGGCGGCTCCGGCTCTTTCAGATACGCCAGCAATTTGCCGACCTCACGCAATTCGAGCACATCCTCGCGCCCCATGCCGAGCGCAACCCGCTTCGGGGTTCCGAACAGGTTCGCCAGCACCGGCATGCCGTAGCCGACCGGGTTCTCAAACAGCAGGGCCGGGCCACCGGCCCGCAGGGTGCGGTCACAGATTTCGGTCATCTCCTGATCCGGGTCCACCGGATGAGTGATCCGGATCAGCTCGCCGGTCTGCTCCAGCTCGTTGATAAAATCTCGCAGATCCTTGAATTTCATAGGCTCGTGATTCTCGTTTTCCCCAACGCGCCAAACCCCGGCACGCTGTCATCACGAGCCGGGATCTGCAATGAATTGGGCGCCATTATAACGAGTTGTTAACCTGAGCACACTGGGAAAATCAGTTCAAGGCGTCAGGGTTCGAGGGCCAAGGCTGCTTGTAAGTGCTTTTGCCGCAACGGGTTCCGGCTATCCGCGGCCAGTTGAGTCAGCCACTGGCTATAGCCGTGACGGGCCAGCTCCGACGCCACCAGACGGCCGTCATCGACCTCATCCAGTTTCTGGGCCAGGAAAGCGCGGGCCTCCGCCGGTAAAGGCTTGAGCGTGATCAGCGCTTTATAAGCCTGGGGTTTCAGGGAAGGGTTCATCGTCGCTGCCATCAATTGCTCGACAGCCGCCGGCGCCGGGGCTTTGGCTGCCAGCCGGTTAAGCTCCGCCTGGCTGTAGCGGTCGGTACGGCGACGCCAGAGCAGATGATACATCGCCGGATCGCCGGAAGCAGCAGCCAGGTTGGCAATCACCCCGTTATCCGGCAGCCACATCAGCTGGCTGTCAGAAGCAAACTGGGCCACCAGATCAGCGATCGCCTGGGCGGAGAGTTGCGGCAGGTAGTGCAGAAAGAGATCACGGCGGGTTTGCTGGGTATGGAGATCCCCGGCCAGCCAGCGCGACAGCACCAACTCACCGGCTTCGGCCTGTGCCACCATGTCCTGACCCAACAGGGTTTCCTGCCATTGGCGAACCAGGCTGCGCGCCTGGGTTGGATAGTGAAAAGCAGACTGGGTGATCTGATAACCGTCGCCCTGCTCCACCACGGTAAAGGCCTGCTTGCGATCAGACTGCGCCTGGAGCCAGTCCGCCTTGGCCTGATCCAGCGCGCCGTGCGCCAACGCATGTGCGACCAGCTGGGCCCGAACCGCCTCCTGCTGCAACAACGGCAACTGCGACAGGTTAAATTCCAGCGCCCGGAAGTCACTACGATTGTACAATTTGGTCAGGGCCATGACCCGATCCTGAACCCGGGCCGATGTCGTCACCTGGTCCAGTTGCTGTTGTGATACTTCCTGCGCGGCAACCGCCGGGTGCAAACTGCCTGCGAACAACAGCAACATGAGGCTCCATGTTTGTCGCATCATCACCACCTCCTTATGGTGAATAGAGAATGTCTGTCCCGCGTCCGGCCAACCGCCATCCTGGCAGCGCTCCGGGCATTCCTTGCGGGCGCTTGCAGTATACCGTACCTGCATGACAGGAAGATGACATCACCGGAGAAATACCCTGGCTGCCTCTTCGCCCATACTGACCGACTGCTGTGTCCGATTATGCGACAAGCGCCGGCAATAAAAAACGCCACACGAGGTGGCGTTTAAATAAACTGTGAGTCAGCCGACGAAATTATGACTTCTGGCGGCGCATCGCATCGAAGAACTCATCGTTGGTCTTGGTCATCGACAGCTTGTCGATCAAAAATTCCATGCTGTCGGTTTCACTCATCGGGTGAACAATCTTGCGCAGGATCCACATTTTCTGCAGCTCGTCCGCTTTCGCCAGCAGCTCTTCACGACGGGTGCCGGAGCGGTTGAAGTCAATGGCCGGGAAGACGCGTTTTTCCGCAATCTTACGTGATAGGTGCAGTTCCATGTTACCGGTACCCTTGAACTCTTCGTAGATCACTTCATCCATCTTCGAGCCGGTATCGACCAGCGCGGTGGCAATAATGGTCAGGCTACCGCCTTCTTCGACATTACGGGCCGCACCGAAGAAACGCTTCGGGCGATGCAGGGCGTTGGCATCCACACCACCGGTCAGGACTTTACCGGAAGACGGCACCACGGTGTTGTAGGCACGGGCCAGACGGGTGATCGAATCGAGCAGTATCACCACATCTTTCTTATGCTCAACCAGACGCTTAGCTTTTTCGATCACCATCTCCGCAACCTGAACGTGACGGGAGGCCGGCTCATCGAAGGTCGACGCCACCACTTCCCCTTTCACCAGACGTTGCATTTCGGTCACTTCTTCCGGGCGCTCGTCAATCAGCAACACCATCAGCTCACATTCCGGGTGGTTGTAAGCAATGCTCTGCGCAATGTTTTGCAGCAGCATAGTTTTACCGGCTTTCGGCGGTGCCACGATCAGACCACGCTGACCTTTACCGATTGGCGAGGCCAGATCCAGCACACGGGCGGTAATATCTTCGGTCGAGCCGTTGCCGCGCTCCATCCGCATCCGATCATTGGCATGCAGCGGCGTCAGGTTTTCAAACAGGATCTTGTTTCGCGCGTTATCCGGCTTGTCGTGGTTAACTTCGTTCACCTTCAGCAACGCAAAGTAACGCTCACCGTCTTTCGGCGGGCGAATTTTGCCGGAAATGGTATCACCGGTACGAAGGTTGAAACGGCGGATTTGGCTAGGAGAAACGTAGATGTCGTCTGGACCGGCGAGATAAGAACTGTCTGCTGAGCGGAGGAAGCCGAAGCCGTCTTGAAGGATTTCCAGAACACCATCGCCAAAAATGTCCTCACCACTTTTTGCATGCTGCTTGAGAATCGAGAAGATGATGTCTTGTTTTCTCAAACGCGCCAGGTTCTCGAGTCCTAAGCTTTCGCCAAGCGCAACCAACTTGGAAATAGGTTGGTTTTTCAGTTCTGTCAGATTCATAGTGGTGGGTTTCTTGTCAGTCAAAATGGGGTTCTATGTTAGTTGAGATAGTGTCGACCAATGGGGCTGGTCAAGGAATGAACGATTATACGATTAACGTGCAATAAGTTAGCACTAAACACGCTGTCCGTCTAGCATAGTCGGAAGTCAAACCATGCACAACGAGAAATTGTGCATGGTTTGCTGAAAGCCACTTACAGGTTCGCGTCCAGGAACTCTTTCAGCTGGCTTTTTGACAGGGCGCCTACTTTTGTCGCGGCCACACCGCCGTCTTTGAACAACAGCAGGGTCGGAATACCACGGATACCAAACTTCGGCGGCGTGCCGGCGTTTTGGTCGATATTCAGTTTACCGATCGTCAGCTTACCTTCGTACTCATCCGCAATTTCGTCAAGAATCGGGGCAATCATTTTACAAGGCCCGCACCATTCAGCCCAAAAATCGACTAAAACAGGGCCCGCAGCATTAATTACATCGCTTTCAAAACTTGCGTCTGTCAGCTGCACAATCTTGTCGCTCATCTTCCACTCCAATGGTTGATTTTGTTGGCTGATTTGATTTTAACCAGCAAATCGATGCTCTATTTGAATGGAATCCGTTTCGTAATGCAACCCTAAGCTGATATTCTATACGAATGAAGACGACTCATATCACAGAGCAGAAATTTGCCGACCTGGGATTACACCCCCTGGTTTTACAAGGACTGGAAACCAAAGGATTCCATCATTGTACGCCGATCCAGGCGCTGGCATTGCCGGTAGTGCTCACCGGCCGAGACATTGCTGGTCAGGCGCAGACAGGGACCGGAAAGACCCTGGCCTTCCTGACAGCGACTTTTAACCAATTGCTATTGAACCCGGCACCGGAGGAACGTAAACAAAACCACCCCCGTGCCATCATTATGGCACCTACACGCGAGCTGGCCATTCAGATTTTCAATGATGCCAAACCGTTGCTGGACAGCACCGGCCTCAAAGCCGGCCTGGCCTATGGTGGTGAAGCCTATGAGAAGCAGCAGAAGACCCTGGAAGACGGCGTCGATATTCTGATCGGCACCTGCGGTCGGATCATCGACTTTTATAAGCAGCGCGTGATTGACCTGCGCTCAATCCAGGTCGTGGTGCTGGACGAAGCCGACCGGATGTTCGATCTGGGCTTTATCAAAGATATCCGCTTCCTGTTCCGCCGTATGCCGGCGCCGAAAGCACGGATGAACATGCTGTTCTCTGCCACCCTGTCCTACCGGGTGAAAGAGCTGGCGTTTGAACACATGAACAACCCGGAAAGCGTCATTGTTGAGCCGGAGCAAAAAACCGGCCACCGGATCAAAGAAGAGCTGTTCTACCCATCGAACAAAGAAAAGATGCGCCTGCTGCAAACCCTGATCGAGGAAGAGTGGCCGGATCGCGCGATTGTTTTTGCCAATACCAAGCACCGCTGTGAAGATATCTGGGCCCACCTGGCCGCCGATCAACACCGTGTTGGCCTGCTGACCGGCGACGTGCCGCAGAAAAAACGCGTGCGGATCCTGGAGCAGTTTACCCAGGGCGAAGTGGATATCCTGGTGGCAACCGATGTTGCAGCCCGTGGCCTGCATATTCCGCAGGTGACCCACGTCTTTAACTACGATCTGCCTGACGATGCCGAGGACTACGTCCACCGGATCGGCCGGACCGGTCGTGCCGGCGCCAGCGGCCATTCCATCAGCTTCGCCTGTGAGGAATATGCCATCAACCTGCCGGCCATCGAGCAATATATTGAACATGCGATCCCACTGTCCAAATATGACAGTGAAGCGCTGCTAACCGATTTGCCGGCGCCTGTCAGCGTGCCACGTGCACCACGCCAGGGTGGCAACCGCCGCGGCTCCTCGCAGCGCAAAGGTCAGGGCCAGGGTCAGTCGCGTCAGCGCAATCGCCGTCGCTCTCCGCAAAAGCAGCAACAATCATAGACAAGGCTTATGGAAAGAACCGTATCTCCGTTGTATGCCGCCATTGACTTAGGCTCGAACAGCTTCCACATGTGGATTGTGCGGGAAGTGGCCGGTAGCGTGCACACCCTGGCGAAAATCAAGCGCAAAGTGCGCCTGGCAGCCGGACTCAATGATCACTATGAGCTCAGTGATGAAGCCATGCAGCGCGGCTGGGAGTGCCTGAGCCTGTTTGCCGAGCGGCTGCAGGATATTCCGGCGGAGCGAATCCGGATTGTCGGCACCGCCGCCCTGCGCGCCGCCGTCAATGCCGATGTTTTTCTTTCCAGAGCCCAAACGATCCTGGGCCACCCGATCGCCATCATTCCCGGCGAAGAAGAAGCCCGGATCATCTACCAGGGGGTCGCCCACACATCAGGCGGCTGCGGCAAGCGCCTGGTGGTGGATATCGGCGGGGCCAGTACCGAAGTGGTGATCGGCGAAGGACTCGATGCCAGCGCCCTGACCAGCCTGAAAATCGGCTGCGTCACCTGGCTTGAGCGCTACTTCAAAGACCGCTGTCTCAACAGCGAAAACTTTGATGCCGCCATTCAGGCTGCCAAGCTGGCCATCGAGCCGATCATTGAGCAATACCAGACGCTCGGCTGGGAAACCTGCGTCGGCGCCAGCGGTACCGTTCAGGCCTTGCAGGAAATCATGCTGGCCCAGGGGATGGATGAGCTCATCACCCTACCCAAGCTCAAGCGGATGCAACGCCAGGCGATGCAGTATGAGCACCTCGAAGATCTCGATATCGAAGGGCTGACCCTGGAGCGGGCCCTGGTGTTCCCGAGCGGCCTGTCGATTTTGATCGCCATTTTCGAAACCCTGGGCATCGAGTCGATGACCCTGGCCGGTGGCGCGCTGCGAGAAGGCATGGTGTACGAAATGATGAGCCAGATGCGCCATCATGATGTACGGGCCCGAACACTGGACAGCCTGCACGCCCGCTTCCAGCTCGACAGCCAGCATGCCGAGACGGTGACCCAAACGGCGATGTCCCTGCTGGCCAGCTGCGAGCCGCACTGGCAACTGGAGCCGCAAGCCGAGTACCTGCTCCATGCCTGTACCTCGCTGCATGAGATCGGGACTTGTATCGAGTTCAAACAGAGCGGCGAACATGCGGCCTACCTGATCAGCCATCTCGACCTACCCGGCTTCACCCGGGCCCAGAAGCACCTGATCGCCGAGCTGCTGCGCCGTTTCCGCGAGCAACTGAGCAGCCTGCCGGAGCAACACGCGGTGTCGGCCCAGACGGCGACCCGCCTGCTGCGTTTGCTGCGCCTGGCCGTGATCCTGTGTCACCGCCGCGACGACAACAATCAGCCACCAGCGACCCTGGCGGTCAAGGACAACCAACTGACCCTGACCCTTCCGGCTGACTGGCTGGCTGACAACCCGCTCACCCGGGCCGAGCTGCAACAGGAAGCCACCCGCCAAACTGACATGGGTTGGCCCCTGACGCTGATCGAAAGCTAACCGCTCCCAAAACAACAAAGGCCCCACACAAAAAAGCACCCGACCGGGTGCTTTTTTATTGGCTGGTGTTCAGCGCAGGAGTTTCATTCCAGAGCTAACCAGAGCTAAGAGGGCGCGCGACGTTGATAACCATCAATGAGCACGCCCTTCGTCTGCAAAATTATCATTGCTGATTCGGCGCAGGAATTTCACCTCAGAGCAAAGAGGACACGCGGAGTTGATAACTATCAATGAGCATGTCCGATGCAGCAATGAGGTGAAATAACCAGCCCAATCAGTCAATTATCCGGTGATGCCGGAATGACGCAGCAACGCATCAATCTTCGGCTCCCGGCCCCGGAAGCGCTTGAACAGCACCATCGGCTCTTCACTGCCGCCGCGCTCAAGGATGCAGTCGAGAAAATCAGCACCAGTTTGCGGGTTGAAGATCCCTTCTTCCTCAAAGCGGGAATAGGCATCAGAAGACAGCAACTCGGCCCACAGGTAGCTGTAATAGCCCGCGCTGTAACCGCCGGCAAAAATATGGCTGAAGCTGTGCGGGAAACGTCCCCACTCCGGGGTCTGGACTACAGAAACCCTCGATTTCACATAATGCAGGGTTTCCAGCACCCGGGCACCGATTTCCGGATCGTAGTCAGTGTAGAGGCTGAAATCGAACAGGCCGAATTCCAGCTGGCGCAGGATCCCCATGGCCGAGTGGAAGTTCTTGGCTGCCAGCATTTTCTCCAGCATTGCTTTCGGTAGTGGCTCGCCGGTTTCATAGTGGCCAGAGATAAAGGACAATGCCTCTTCTTCCCAGCACCAGTTTTCCAGGAACTGGCTTGGCAACTCGACCGCATCCCATGGCACGCCGTTAATACCGGACACAGCCGGTACGTCAACCCGGGTCAGCATATGGTGAATGCCGTGGCCGGTTTCGTGGAACAACGTCACCACTTCATCGTGGGTAAACAGTGCCGGCTTTCCGCCCACCGGTTTGTTGAAGTTACAGGTCAGGTAGGCGACCGGGGGTTGCAGGCTGCCGTCTGCGCGGGTCCGGCGCACCAGGCACTCATCCATCCAGGCTCCGCCGCGCTTGTTGTCGCGGGCATAGAGATCCAGGTAGAAGCTGCCGCGCAGTTCACCCTTGGCATCGAAGATATCAAAAAACTTCACCGACTCGTGCCAGGTATCGACGCCCTGACGCTCTTTGACGTCCATCCCGAACACCCGCTTGAGGACTTCAAACAGTCCTGCGACCACCTTATGCTCCGGGAAGTACGGACGCAGCTGCTCATCAGAAATGCTGTATCGGTGCTGCTTGAGCTTCTCGGCATAAAAACCCAGATCCCACGGCTCGAGCTCGGTTGCGCCAAATTCAGCGGCAGCATACTCGCGCAGCTCCGCCACTTCCCGCTCGCCCTGAGGCTTGACCCGGGCGGCCAGATCGTTCAGGAAACTCAGCACCTGATCCGGCGTCTCGGCCATTTTAGTCGCCAGAGACTTCTCGCTATAGCAGTTAAAGCCCAGCAGGCGCGCCAGTTCGTGGCTCAATTTCAGCTTCTCGGCAATGATTTCGCTGTTGTCCCATTTGCCGGCATTCGGGCCGCGATCGGAAGCACGGGTGGCAAAGGCTTCATACATTTCCCGGCGCAGCTCGCGGTTTTCACAGTAGGTCATCACCGGCAGGTAAGACGGGATCTCCAGCGTCAGCAGGTATCCGTCGAGATCTTTGTCTTCAGCAGCCGCTTTCGCCGCCAGCAGCGCCGACTCCGGCATCCCGGCCAGCTCAGACACATCCGTCACCAGCTTGGTCCAACCCATGGTGGCATCCAGCACATTATTGCTGAACGTTGACGACAGCTCAGACAAGCGCTTGCTGATCTCACCATAGCGGTGCTGCTCTGCCGCCGGCAGACCAATCCCGGACAGTTCAAACTCTTTCAGCGCATCGGTCACCGACTTCTGCTGGGCCTGGGTCAGCTGGCTGAAACCGGCATCCGCTTTAATCGCTTTATAGGCCTCATACAACCCTTTATGTTGCCCGACCCAGGTGCCGTAATCCGACAGCAACGGCAGGCAGCTTTCGTATGCTTCACGCAGCTGTTCGCTGTTTTTAACGGCGTTCAGATGACTGATCGGTGACCAAATCCGGCTCAGGCGATCATCAGTTTCGGCCAGCGGCGCGCAAATGGTGTCCCAGCTCGGTGCGGCCTCATTGGCCAACACGGCTTCAACCTTGGCACGACAGTCGGCAATCGCCTGCTCAATGGCTGGTTTAACATGTGCCGCTTCGATCTGAGAAAACGGAGGCAGGTCCGTCATGGTGAGTAATGGGTTCGACATGCGCTAATCCTTAATTCGTCTGTTACTGACAAGATGTGTCTTCAAACTTATAAATTCAATCCCTTAAGGGCGGTAATTCCACCTTTATCCTTATAGTCTAACCCGGAATCCGCCCCCTGCCCGGCAAAAGCATCGCCCCCGCAGCGGAGATCCGCCGCTATTGCGCCCCACCGCGATTCCGCCATAATAGGCGCCCTATTCCCCCCTGACCTGTAGAGAGCCTTGCAATGCTGAGCTATCGCCACAGTTTCCATGCCGGTAACCATGCCGACGTTGTGAAACACATCGTCCAGAGCCTGATCCTCGATGCCCTGAAGCAAAAGGACAAAGCCTTTGTCTACCACGACACCCACTCCGGCGTGGGCCGCTACGATCTGGAAGATGAGCGCAGCGAAAAAACCGGCGAGTTCAAACAAGGCATTGCCCGGATCTGGCAGCGGAATGATATCCCGGCTGCGATCGCCAGTTATATCGAAGCGATCAAAACGCTGAACCAGGGTGATGAGTTGCGCTACTATCCGGGCTCTCCCCGCGTTGCCCGCGCCCAGCTGCGCGAGCAGGACCGGATGGTGCTGACTGAGCTGCACCCGTCCGATTTCCCCCTGCTGCTGCAGGAGTTCCGGGGGGATCGCCAGGTCAAGATATATAAAGAAGATGCCTTTACCCGCCTCAAGGGCAGCCTGCCGCCGAAAGAGCGCCGCGGGGTGGTGCTGATTGACCCGCCGTATGAACTCAAACATGAGTACATGGACGTGGTGAAAGCGATCAAAGAAAGCTACAAGCGCTGGGCCACCGGCACCTACGCAATCTGGTATCCGGTGGTGTACCGGGAAAATATCGACCAGATGATTGCCGGTCTGGAAGGTTTGGGGATCCGCAAAATCCTGCAAATTGAGCTGGGCGTTGAGCCCGATACCACCGAGCGCGGCATGACAGCCTCGGGGATGATAGTCATCAACCCGCCATGGAAGCTGGAGAGCCAGATGCAGGCGATCCTACCGTGGCTACAACAGGCCATCGCCCCGACCCACGGCTTCTACAAAGTCGCCTGGATCGTACCGGAGTAACCTGCGGCCAACGTTATCATCAACAATCTCCAGAAACAGCGGGCTCCGGCCCGCTTTTTTCGGCAATGAGTTATTCCTGCCCGGTGCTCGTAACTCTTACCGTTCTTGATTACACTAGGGCCAGCTAATAAATCGTACAATCCAAGCGGAGAAAGTCATGGCGAAGCATTTTGATTACATTTGTATCGGTGGTGGGAGCGGCGGTATTGCATCGGCAAACCGGGCGGCAATGTATGGCGCCAAAGTCGCGCTGATCGAAGCCAAAGCACTGGGCGGTACCTGTGTCAATGTCGGTTGCGTGCCGAAAAAGGTCATGTGGCACGGCGCTCAGATTGCTGAAGCCATGCACCTGTACGCGAAAGATTACGGCTTCGATGTCGACGTGAAAAAGTTCGACTGGAGCAAGCTGGTTGAAAGCCGCGAGGCCTATATCAGCCGGATCCACACCGCCTACGACAACGTACTGGGCAACAACAAAATTGAAGTGATCAATGGGTTTGCCAAGTTCGTTAATGAGAAAACCGTCGAAGTCAACGGCGAACACTACACGGCCGATCACATCCTGATCGCCGTGGGCGGCGAGCCGACCATCCCGAATATTCCGGGTGCCGAGCACGGGATCGACTCCGACGGCTTCTTTGCCCTGAACGAGCAGCCGCAACGCACCGCCGTGATCGGCGCCGGCTATATTGCCGTTGAAATTGCCGGCGTACTGCACGCGCTGGGCACTGAAACGCATCTGTTCGTGCGTAAAGAATCACCGCTGCGCAGCTTTGATCCGATGATCGTCGAGACCCTGATTGAAGTGATGGACAACGAAGGTCCGACGCTGCACACCCACTCCGTGCCGAAAGAAGTGGTCAAAGAAGCCGACGGCACCACCACGCTGCATTTTGAAAACGGGGAGTCCCACAATACCGATCTGCTGATCTGGGCCATCGGCCGCAACCCGACCACGGACAAGATCAACCTGGCGGCAGCCGGCGTAGAAACCAACGATCACGGCTACATCAAAGTGGACGAATACCAACAAACCAATATCGAGGGGATCTACTGTGTCGGCGACATCATGGAAGGCGGGATCGAGCTGACGCCGGTCGCGGTCAAAGCCGGTCGCCAGCTGTCTGAGCGCCTGTTCAACAACAAGCCGGACGCCAAGATGGATTACAACCTGGTGCCGACCGTGGTCTTCAGCCACCCGCCAATCGGCACCATCGGCCTGACCGAGCCACAAGCTATTGCCCAGTACGGCGAAGATAACGTGAAGGTGTACAAATCCGGCTTTACCGCGATGTACACCGCGGTCACCAGCAACCGTCAGCCATGTAAGATGAAGCTGGTGTGTGCCGGGCCGGAAGAAACTGTAGTCGGCCTGCACGGCATCGGCTTTACCGTGGATGAGATGATCCAGGGCTTCGGCGTGGCAATGAAAATGGGCGCCACCAAGGCGGACTTCGACAGCGTGGTAGCGATTCACCCGACCGGCTCGGAAGAGTTCGTGACCATGCGCTAAGGCAACGCGTAAAGGCAAGCGTGAGACCATGCCGGACACCGCTTAGCACGCCACGCCAAACAGCCCGAATGACCACTGGCTATATCCCTGGATATAGCCAGTTTTTATTGCCGGACCTGATGATTCACCCACGACGCTGCCAAGTTTGTCCTGATCATCAAAATATGCAGCCATGTCCCCTGCCCCCATGGCTCCTTTGGCAGTTGTCATGCTGTTCACCAGCCAGCCCCTTAACATCCACTCTCAGTGAATACGCCATCACTGAATATGCCTTGATGCAAGTTTTCGCTTTCATCCACCTCTCCCCCACCTTGCTGCGCTCCTCAACAGGCGGGGTGAATGAACATCAGCAGTCGTAAACATAACGACAAAGTTATCAAAACTATGATCAAGGTTGGATTCGAAAATAAAATTCTTGTTGATCATTTGTTACCAAAAGGTCAAGATTATCGCGGCGTGATTACAGTCAAATTTAGCATAAAGTGAATAGAAACACAGAAAACACCGTGAACTATTCCATTTCAACGCTAAAAAATGTAATCTTCTACTACTTGATTATGGATAATCAGTGAATATTTATTCCACCAATAATAACTACAGCCACCACTCTGAACGAAAACAATACGTTAAACGTTAAAGGTCGAATATGCAGGAACAGGCACTTACAACATCATCCCCGAGCAAAGCGAACTGGCTGATGTTCTTTATTCCCTCTTTTCTGGGAGTATTTCTCTTTATGGCGCCCATCCAATATCAGGATGCGCTGACAATTCCGATTGCGGTATTGGCCAAGTCCGTCCAAACCGTGTTTGACGGCATGCTGACCGCCATGGTTACCTTTGTGATCAGCCTGGCAGCTGTGGCCACCCTTTTCACCAAACTCTTCAAGCCACGCGTCATTCTCAATAACAGTTTTCTCAGTGGCCTGCTCAACCCAAGCCTGCCTTGGTTTGTGGTCCAGCAGCTTGGCGCTATCTTCGTCCTGATGACCTTCTTCAAAGTCGGTCCAGCGATGATCCACGATGGTGCGACCGGCGGTCTGGTGCTGAATGATCTGCTGCCGGTCCTGCTGTCAGTCTTCATCTTTGCCGGCCTGTTGCTGCCGCTATTGCTGAATTTTGGTCTGCTGGAATTTGTTGGCGCACTGTTTACCCGCATTATGCGTCCGCTGTTTAACCTGCCGGGTCGCTCTGCGGTCAACTGTATCGCGTCCTGGCTGGGCGACGGCAGTGTTGGCGTGCTGATGACCAGCAAGCAGTACGAAAGCAAAATTTACACCGAGCGCGAAGCCGCAGTGATCGGCACGACATTTACCGCCGTCTCCATCACCTTCAGCCTGGTGGTCATTGCCCAGGTCAACCTGGAGCATATGTTTGTTCCGTTTTACCTGACCGTGTGTCTGGCTGGTTTTGTCGCCGCAGTGATTGTGCCGCGCCTGCCGCCGCTATCGTGGAAAAAGGATCGCTTCATCGATGACACCGCGCCAACCGAAGATTTAGAAGCGGTGCCGGCCGGTAAAAGTGTAATTGGCTTTGGACTGGAACAAGCACTGGAAAAAGCCAGTGAAGTGACCAGCCTGCGCAAAGTATTCAAAGAAGGCGTACACAATGCAGTTGATATGGTGTTTGGCGTCCTGCCGGTAGTGATGGCCATTGGTACCATAGCGCTGGTGATTGCCGAAAACACCCCGGTATTCAGCATTCTGGGTCAGCCATTTATCCCGTTCCTGGAACTCCTGCGGATCCCGGAAGCGGCAGCGGCCTCTGAAACCATTGTGGTTGGTTTTGCCGATATGTTCCTGCCATCAATCCTGGCTTCAGGGATTGAGAGCGACCTGACTCGCTTCGTGATTGCAGCCATGTCAGTGACCCAGCTGATTTATATGTCAGAAATCGGTGCCCTGCTGATCGGCAGTAAAATCCCGGTCAAACCATGGGAGCTGTTCCTGATCTTCATCCTGCGGACCCTGATCACCCTGCCAGTCATCGCGCTGATGGGCCACCTGATCTTCTAAACCCGCCGCACTTTCTCCCATTCAAAGCCAGCTGCCCACAGCTGGCTTTGTGTTTTCCACGACACACATCCAGCCCCAATAGATCCAGCCACAACGACCGCGGGCACAGTCCGTATCCCTTAATTTTGACCGGGCAGAGATATAACCAGCGGGAGTGGCCGGTTCGGCGCCAAGGGGATGTATGAATCCCGGTCAAACCGCCCTGAACGACGTAGGGTCGACACGTCGAAACTGACAACACATAGACTTCATGGTGGGGTGTCATAAAGACAGGGCTCAGCAGCGCCCAAGGAATGACAACCCCGCAAGCCGTTTGGTGACAAAATCGACGACTGCAGTATTTGTCCCGCTTGGATGAAAAGATGACCACCCAGGGCTATTCCCAAGAAACCTGAAACAAAAAAGCGGCCATCCGGCCGCTTTTTCATGCGAAGTGTTCACTTACCCTTTATAGATTTTCGGGTTGAAGACATCCCGCAGCCAGTCACCCAGCAGGTTAATGACCAGCACCAGTGCCACCAGCACCAGACCCGGAAAGGCGGTGATCCACCAGGAGCCGGAGAAGATGTAGTTAAAGCCGATGCTGATCAGCGAGCCAAGCGACGGCTGATCGACCGGCAGGCCCAGCCCGAGGAAAGACAGCGCAGCTTCCGACATGATGGCATTGGCCACCTGCACGGTGGAGATCACCAGAATTGGCGACAGGCAGTTCGGCAGGATATGGCGGAACATGATCCGCGGCGCCTTAAAGCCCATCACCCGCGCGGCTTCCACATATTCTTTCTTCTTCTCGGCCAATACGGATGCCCTGACGGTCCGGGCGTACTGCGGCCACTCCGCCACCCCGATAATCACCACCAGCATGATCACCGCATATTGGGCATACAACTCAGCGCCCAGCGCAGTACGGAAAATTGCCGAGACGATAATCGCTACCATCATGGTCGAGAAAGAGAGCTGCACATCGGCAACCCGCATCAGGAAGCTGTCCACCCGGCCGCCAAAGTAACCGGCACTCAGGCCGATAATCACCCCGAGGATCAACTGCAAGCCGACTGCCAGCAGGCCGATGGTCAGCGACAGGCGTGAGCCGTAGAGAATGGTCGAGAAAATATCACGGCCCTGATCGTCAGTGCCGAGCAAAAACCGGCCGTCGCCGTCTTCCATCCAGGAAGGCGGTAACTCAGAGTCCATAATATCAATGGATGAGAGATCATAAGGGTCGGTCGGCGAAATCAAAGGCGCGAATAACGCGGTTACCACAAAGACCAGAAAGACCGCAAAGCTGGTCATTGCGACTTTATCTCTGAGGAAATAATACAAAATATCCGACTTTTTAAACCGCTCCCAGCGGCTCGGTGTGGTCACTGTCGTACTACTCATGACTTACTCTCCTTTGCCAGTCAGATTGACAGTCGGGTTCACCAGGCCATACAGCAGGTCAACAATGGTGTTGGTGACCACAAAGATCAGGCCGACAAATATAACGTATGCGGTGATTAACGGCGTATCGGAGCGGTTAATCGCCTCCAGGAACAGAAAGCCCATCCCCGGCCACTGAAAGACCGTTTCGGTCAAAATGGTGTAAGCCACCATAGTGCCGATTTGGACCCCGCCTACCGTCAGCACCGGCAGCATGGTATTTTTCAGGGCATGCTGGTAATACACTTTATTCATTGCCAGGCCTTTGGCCTTGGCAAACTTAATATATTCAGAACTCAGCACTTCGAGCATCTCAGATCGCACCAAACGGATAAACAGCGGCAGCATGATCGAGGCCAGTGCGATACACGGCAGCACCAGGTGGCTCAGGCCGTCCAAGGTAAAGAAACCGGACTCCCATCCCAGCAAATCACTGGTCTCGCCGCGTCCATAAGAGGGCAGCCAGCCCAGCTCAATCGAGAAAATGTACATCAGCATGATCGCGGTCAGAAAGACAGGAATTGAGATCCCGATACTACTGAAGGCCATCACAACTTTGGTAAAGAAACTTTTCGGGTGGATCGCCGAATAGACCCCAAGTGGGATCGAAACGAATATAATGATCAGCGTCGCACCGAACACCAGCTCCAGAGTGGCTACCAGCTTGCTGAGGATCACATCCGTGGCCGGGCGTTTGTAAAAGTAAGAGGTGCCCAGATCGCCCTGGATCGCATTGCCCAGAAAACGGGTATATTTGGTAATAAACGGATCGTTCAGACCCAACTCATCACGCAGTTGTTGACGTTCAGCTTCTGATACCGACTGGCCCACCAATTCGCGCAGCGGGTCTCCCAGGTTGTCCTGAATGGCAAACGCCACCAGACTGATCACAAACATCACTATCAGTGCCTGAAACAGGCGCTTGACCAGAAACGTAAACATTCCTTGCCCCTTCTATCATCCTGAAAATCGGTGCCGGCGTTTCCCCCGGCACCGAATCTGATTGGCGAGACCGCCAATATTTTCCGTTTTACTCTTCAACCACCAGATCGCCGAAGTACGGATAGTTCATCGCATTCACAATCGGCTTGATGTTCAGCTTCTCGCTGGCACCCCAGGCCAGGTTCTGCCAGTGCAGCGGGACAAACGCGGCATCGTTATACAGGGTCGCCTCCACTTTCTGCAGCATCTGCGCACGTTTGGCCGGATCAGTTTCCACATTCGAAGCTTCAACCAGGCGGTCTACTTCCGGATTCGAGTAGTGGCCACAGTTGTACTGGCCCTTACCCGTTTCTTCGTTGCGGGTCATGGTCAGGAACTCTGAGAAGTTTGCGGAATCTTCCGTATCTGAGTGCCAGCCAATCATCATCATGTCCGCCGCACAGACATCAAACTCAGGCCAGTACTGTGCTTTCGGCATGGTTTTCAGATCAACCTTAATGCCGATTTTCGACAGCATGGCCGCAGCAGCCTGTGCGACTTTGGCATCATTCACATAACGGTTGTTCGGCGCCATCATGGTCAGCTTAAAGCCTTTCTCGTAGCCTGCTTCTTTCATCAGCTGCTTGGCTTTCTTCAGATCATAGCGTGGTACCAGGTTCGCATCATAGCCGGCATAGCCTTCCGGACCTTGCTGGCCAGCAGCTGTCGCGAAGCCCTTCATGATTTTCTTCACGATCCCTTCGTTATTGATCGCATGGACAATCGCCTGGCGAACGCGGACATCTTTCAGCGCTTCATTGCTGTTCTGGTTCATCTGGAACGTGATGATCCGAGTCCCGGGCAGGGTCACCAGCTCAATCCCCTTGGTGTTTTTCACCCGGCGATGGTCATTCGGTGCCACCGGATAAATCATATCCACGCCACCGGACAGCAAGGCTGCCACCCGGGTGGCATCTTCTTTGATCGGCACCAGAGTCAGCTTGTCGACATTGCCTTCCGAGTCCTGATCCCAGTAGTCATTAAAACGCTCAAAGATCACTTCAACGCCCTGCTCACGGGCTGTCACAATAAACGGACCGGTCCCGGAAACATTCGTCGATGCAAAAGAGTTGCCGTGCTTGACCAGCTCAGATTTATCTTTGCCGTCCGCGGTTTTACCGCTGTAGAACTTGCTGTCCATCGGGAAAATGTAGGTCGCGGTTTGCAGCACCAGCGGATAAGGACCTTTGGATTTCAGCTCAACCGTGTAGGCATCAACCTTCTTCATCTCGGTGTAAGGTTCAAAGATCGCTTTGAAGTCAGCGGAGCGCTTGAGGCGATCAAAAGTCCAAACCACATCGTCGGCTGTCAGCTCGTTGCCGGAGTGGAATTTCACCCCTTTGCGCAGTGAAAAGCGAAATGTTGTATCATCGACACGCTCCCAGCTCTCAGCCAGACGCGGCTCAAAATCCAGATCCTGGGTAAAACGGATCAGCGGGTCAAAGACCATATGAGACATTTGCAGTGTACCGCCGGACAGCTGCTCATGGGGATCAAGCGAGACCGGATCCGCGTCATAAGCAACCTTGATATCTGCAGCAGCAGCACTAAAGCTCAGGCCTGCGGCCATGAGCGCCACAGCCAGCTTGGTCTTGATGGTTTTCATTGCATAGCTCCTTTATGCGGGAGGTCACTCCCTTTGTCTTGTGTTTGCTAGGTTATGCTCCCTGCCGCCCGATTGCGGGCAGGGCAGCAGGGTTAGGCTAATTTCAATCCTTCCTGGCTCATGCCTTTAAATTCCGGCATCAGTGAGATCAGTTGTTTGCTGTATTCATGTTGCGGCGAGTTGAACAGCTGCTCGGTCGGTGACACTTCCAGCAGGGTTCCCATCTGCATCACACCAATGCGGTCACACATCTGGCGAATCACCGGCAGGTCATGGCTGATAAACAACATAGTCAGGTTTAGCTCGTCTTGCAGATCTTTGAGCAGGTTGAGAATTTGAGCCTGTACCGACACATCCAGCGCTGAGGTCGGCTCATCGCAGATCAGCAGGCGCGGACGGGTGGCTAGTGCACGGGCAATGGAAATTCGCTGCCGCTGCCCGCCGGAAAATTCATGGGGATATTTCACCCCGGCTGCACGCCCCAGGCCGACATGATCGAGCAGGTCGTTGACGATTTGCCGGGTTTGCGCATCATTCTCGGTTAGCTGATGAAAGCGGATCGGTTCAGCGATAATGTCGGCGATTTTCATCCGCGGGTTCATCGATGAGTAAGGGTTCTGGAACACCATCTGCATCTGACGACGCAGTGGGCGCCGCTCGGCCTCGCTCTTCAACCCGGTCAAATCAATGCCTTCAAACACCACTTTACCGGAGTTCGGCGGATATAAACCGGCAATCACCCGGGCAATGGTTGATTTCCCGGAGCCGGACTCCCCGACCAGGCCGAAGGTTTCCCCTTCAAAGATCTCAAAACTGACGTTATTCGAGGCCTGCACGTACTCCCGGCGACTCTCAAAGAACGAGTGTTTGGTGACAAAGCGCAGGTTGACGTTATCTACCTGCAACAGCGCCCCGGTGTAGCTGCGCTGATCCTGACTCTGGCCCAGCCAGTGGTTTTTTACATCCAGCTGGCTCATCTCTCCGGCTTCTTCGATATAACTCACCAGCGGGAAACGCTCCAGCTTCACATCCGAGCGTGGCACGGCTGAGATCAGGCTTTGAGTATAAGGATGTGAAGGCTGGCCCAGTACCTGCGCCGTCTTGCCGATTTCGACCAGATCGCCGCGATACATCACGGCGACCCGATCCGTGACATTGGCAACAACCCCCATATCATGGGTCACCAGCATGCAGCCGACGTTTTTCTTCACGCACAGCTCACGGATCAAATTCAGAATTTGATCCTGAATGGAGACATCGAGTGCGGTGGTCGGCTCATCAGCGATGATCAGATCCGGCTCGCCAGCCAGCGCAATAGCAATCACCACCCGCTGACGCATCCCGCCAGAAAATTGATGTGGAAATTGCTTGATCCGCAATTCCGGCTGCGGAATGCCGACCTGCGCCATCAGGTTAACCGCACGGGTATAGGCTTCTTCCTTACTAACAGCCAGATTGGTGATAATAGTTTCGGTCAGCTGCTGCTCCACCGTGAACAGCGGATTCAATGACGTCATCGGATCCTGGAAAATAAACCCAATCTTAGAGCCGCGTACCTTGCGCATCTCTTCCGGGGTCAAACCCGATATTTTTTCACCATCCAAGAATACATCGCCACTGGCGATCTGCCCCGGCGGACTCAGAAGATCGATCACGGCGTTACCCACCGTCGATTTCCCCGCGCCCGATTCACCGACCACACCGACAATTTCACCGCGCTCAATCGAAAACGACAGTGATTTCACCGCAGCATGGACCCCATGGCGGGAAGGATATTCGATACGGAGATTTTTAACTTCTAATAGTGCCATTACCAGACCCCAACTGCTCGGCAGTGCTCTGCCCTGTCTGAAAAAGTGAATCCTTTCGAAATCAGCACAATTTGCTGAATATATGTTCAGAAGACAATTTGGCAAACATTTCACAAAAAATCAACAAAACATGCTGAAAATCTGAAATAATGAATATTTTACGAATAAATAATCAATCAAAGGATATTTATAAAGCAAACAAGACAAGTATGAACAAGCAACTAGCTTATAATAATCACGTGTTATCATCAGTGAAACACACTAACAGCGTGGTTATAAGCTATTCCTACCTGCGCATTCAGTTTGCATAAAACAGCAAAGCAACAATTGGTTAATTTAACAAATACAACACAAAGAACCACATAACAACCTCCCAACAACCCATTTATTTGCCATTTCATAAAAAATTCAGGGTATAGAAATATCAACAACTAATATTCATAGCGTGATTCACCAATATAAAACCAAACTTGTAGTGAAATGAAATGTCGTGTTTTGACAAAGATCACAAGCAATCCGCCGCCGAAACCCAACAAGTGTGAAGAAGCGCGATTCTTTAACCTTCCGTCATCCGTTTATCCCAGGCAATCAACAAAAATCAGGGCAAAGCACTTACTATTGTGAATATCATCAATAAAGGTTAATCCAGTACGAAATTGCTCAACAGGCCAGATCATCTGCGGGCCGAACATCAGTGCACAACAGATGGCGAAAAACTGGAAAGATCGGAAACAGGATATGGGTCATACAGCGCTCCGGTATCTATCGCAGATCAGGTGGTGCGATACGCCGAAGAGAAGGGAGAAACCGGTAAAAAGCAGCAGCTCTTTCGAGCCGGGATTTCAATGGTAGTCGGTGAAGCAAGATTCGGACGGGGCGGCCTTCCGTACCCGGCCCAGCGCGTACCGTAACCAAACAACAAACACCAGATAGAAAAAAACCCTAGCTCGAAAGCTAGGGTTTCTAATAGTGGTCGGTGAAGAGGGATTCGAACCCCCGACCCTCTGGTCCCAAACCAGATGCGCTACCAAACTGCGCTATTCACCGATAAATTTTTTGCTTGGTCAGCTCTCCAGAGGGTCGCCTCTGGTCCGCTACTCCCAAGAGCCGGAGATGCACTACAAACTGCGCTATTCACCGACAGTGCTTCGTTATCGAAGACTTGTATTAATGGGGTGGCTAACGAGACTTGAACTCGCGACAACCGGAATCACAATCCGGGGCTCTACCAACTGAGCTATAGCCACCGCTGTTAGTGGTCGGTGAAGAGGGATTCGAACCCCCGACCCTCTGGTCCCAAACCAGATGCGCTACCAAACTGCGCTATTCACCGACTTTGTTCTGCATGGAGTTTTCACCCCTGGATACTGATCAGTATAAATCAATACCACTATAAAATGGGGTGGCTAACGAGACTTGAACTCGCGACAACCGGAATCACAATCCGGGGCTCTACCAACTGAGCTATAGCCACCAATATTTCTTTGCCGTCCTAGACCGGAATGGCGCGCCCGAAAGGATTCGAACCTTCGACCTTTGGCTCCGGAGGCCAACGCTCTATCCAGCTGAGCTACGGGCGCCACGCCCTATCGGCGGAGGTGAATATTACGGATCACGCCCTGCCTCGTCTAGTCTTTTTTTTAATTTTTTTATTGTTCGCTGTAAATCTAGCCAAATAACTATTGATTCGCATCATACAAACACAGCCATCTGGTTTATCACATGAAAAATAGGGGATATAATTACCGGGTTTTTACATTTTAAACAACTTTTACATAATCACTGCCTTGTCCCAACAGTACGATTAACAACAACTTTTGCAATACGACTGTGGCAATCGCACATAAGAATCTGGAAGTGTAAGGTGAGCTCAATGGAATTATCTCTTCGACAACTAATCGTAGCCGCAGTAGCAGCAATGACCTTTGCCGGCTCTGCCGTGGCCGCTGATATGTCAGACGAAGCTATTGCAGAACGTATCAAGCCGGTTGGCTCTGTCTATCTGGAAGGCGATGCCCCGGCAGGTGATGCCGTCGCAGCGGGCCCTCGCAGCGGCGATGCCGTCTATGGCACCTTCTGTGTCGCCTGTCACGGCAGCGGTGTGATGGGAGCGCCGAAGAAAGGCAGCGCCGATGATTGGGCCGCACGCCTGACAAAAGGAAAAGATGTGCTGGCCGACCACGCGATCAACGGCTTCAATGCAATGCCGGCCAAAGGGTCTTGTATGGACTGTAGCGATGATGAAATCATTGCCGCAATCGATCATATGATTGAAGGGCTGTAAGCCAGTACTCAATTCACGAAGGTCCTAAACGACAAAGGGTTGGCTCAGTGCCAACCCTTTTTGATCAAAACGCCTATTGCTCGCGCATGCAATTTGGCGCTACTTGTTAAACATCGCCCGGATATTGGCAATATGTGCCTGGCCTTTTTGCATCCGCTCTTGCTGGCTCAGCGGTTTTTTCTCGGTCTCCCAGTCCAGGTCGTCCTGCGGCAGTTCATAGAGGAACCGGCTCGGTTCCGGCTTGAGCAATTCACCGAACTGACGCCGCTCCTTACACAGGGTAAAAGTCAACTCCTTCTGGGCCCGGGTGATCCCGACATACGCCAGGCGACGTTCTTCCTCGACATTGTCTTCATCGATACTGGTCTGGTGCGGCAGGATCCCCTCTTCCGTCCCGATCAAGTAGACATACGGGAACTCCAGCCCCTTGGAGGCATGCAGCGTCATCAACTGGACCTGATCGGCATCATCATCGTCCTCGCCCCGCTCCATCATATCGCGCAGGGTCAGGCGCTGAACCACTTCTTTGAGGCTCTTGGCTTCCTGATCATAATTGTCTCCCTCCAGGTCAGCTGTGATCCAGCTGTACAGATCGGAGACATTCTTCATCCGCATCTCGGCGGCTTTCGGGCTGGCCGAGCTCTCGTAGAGCCAGTCTTCATAATTAATATCCCGGATCAGCTGCCGCACCGCGGCCACCGTATCGCCACGCTCGGCATTATCACTCAGCTCAACCACCCAACGGGTAAACCGGCGCAGAGACTCCAGCCCGCGTCCGCCCAGATGTTGCTCCAACCCGATCTCGAAACTGGCTTCGAACAAACTCTTGCCCCGCATATTGGCATAAGTACCGAGTTTTTCCAGGGTGACCGGGCCGATCTCACGGCGCGGGGTGTTCACAATACGCAGAAATGCATTATCGTCATCCTGATTGGTCAGCAAGCGCAAATAGGCCATGATATCTTTGATTTCAGCCCGGGCAAAAAATGAGGTCCCGCCGGAGATTTTGTACGGAATCCGGTTTTGCATCAGGGCTTTTTCAAACAGCCGAGACTGGTGGTTACCGCGATACAAAATCGCATAGTCTTTATAAGCAGTGTTATTGAGGAAGCGGTGGGCAATCAGCTCCCCGACCACTCTCTCCGCTTCATGCTCTTCATTCTTGGCGGTGATCACTTTGAGCAGCTCGCCATCGGGAATTTCCGAGAACAGGATTTTCTCGAAGATGTGCGGGTTGTTGGCAATCAGAATATTGGCGGTACGCAGGATCCTGCTGGTCGAACGATAGTTCTGCTCCAGCTTAATCACTTTCAGTGACGGAAAGTCCTGATTCAGCAGCGCCAGGTTTTCCGGCTGAGCGCCCCGCCAGGAATAAATCGACTGATCGTCATCTCCAACCACGGTAAAACGTGAGCGCTCACCCACCAACAACTTCACAAACAGGTACTGGCTGGTGTTGGTATCCTGGTATTCGTCCACCAGCAGATAACGAATCCGGTTCTGCCAGCGCTGACGTACTTCCTGATTATCCCGCAGCAGCAGCACCGGCATCAGGATCAGATCATCAAAATCCAGCGCGTTATAGGCCTTCATCTGCTTCTGATACATCTCATAGCAAAAGGCAAACAGCTGATCTTTCTCAGATTTGGCATGCGATTTAGCATCCGCCGGCGATAGCATGTCATTTTTCCAATTGGAGATGGTCGACAACAGCTGTTTGAGCAGATCTTTGTCACCATCGATCTGCTTCTCGGTCAGCTCTTTGAGCAGCGCCATCTGGTCCTGATCGTCAAACAGGGAAAATCCGGCCTTCAGACCCAGAGCTTTGTATTCGCGACGGATCATATTCAGCCCCAGGGTATGGAAAGTCGACACCATCAGTCCTTTGGCTTCCTGGCGGCCCAACGTCTGCCCGACCCGCTCTTTCATTTCCCGCGCCGCCTTGTTGGTAAAGGTCAGCGCCGCAATATTGCGGGCTTTATAATCACACTGCTGAACCAGGTACGCAATTTTATTGGTGATCACCCGGGTTTTTCCCGAACCGGCACCGGCCAGCACCAAACAGGGGCCAGACACGTATTTTACTGCTTCGGTTTGCCTTGGGTTCAGTTTCATCGGCGTATCCTGTGTCATCGTTGGTCATTAAAAGATCAGCAGGCGCATTGTAGCGAGTTATCACAGCTTGTCTATTCAGTCCGGAAACTCGGCACAAGAACCCACAAGGTGGCGCAAACAACAAGTAAGAAATGGCTTGCATAAGATACTTTGCTGCTTAAAATAATGAATGAACGTTCATTCACCACTTTTTTTTACATTTGTGACCACGTATGTGTGATAAGAAAGCCCGCATCATGCGCGCAACCGAAAAATTATTGGCGGACTATGGGTTTCACGGCCTGTCAATGCAGATGGTCGCCAGAGAAGCCGGGGTCGCAACAGGGACGATTTATCGCTACTTCGAAGATAAACAAGACCTGCTGCACCAGCTCTACGACCATATTCTGTCCCGGGTGGCCCAGTTGGTCACCCAGAACGTTACCGATGACATGCCACTGAAAGAACGTTTCCGTACCATGTGGCTGAATATCTGGGCAATGGCGTATCAGGAAGATGCCCCGCTGATCAATCGTGGTCAGTTCGAGAACCTGCCCCGGCGTAACACCCTGGAGCAGCAACAGCTCGAACAAAAACTGTTTTCCAAAGTGCATCGCCTGTTTGAAGAAGGCAAAGCCCAGGGGCTGTTGAAACCGCTCGACAACGAAATACTCAGTGTACTCGGCCTTGAGCCCAGTGCATGTCTGGCACGTAAACACCTAACCGGTGTCCTGCATGTTGATGAGAAAAGCCGAGAGGCGGCTCTCGAAGCCTGCTGGGATGCCATAACACAGCATGACTAAAGCAACTCCGGAGCACACCACACAATGAAAAAATGGATAGTAATGCTATTTCTCGCACTGCTGCTGTTTGGAACCGTTATCGGTTTCAACCTGTTTAAGCAGCAAAAGATAGCGGAATACATGGCCAATATGCCGGAGCCGGAATTTCCGGTCACGGTGATGGAAGCGATGCCTGCTGACTGGGTGCCGGCGATTGAAGCCATCGGCTTTATCGAACCAAATCAAGGGGTCACCATCACCACGGAAGTCTCCGGCGTGATCGACAAAATTGACTTTGAATCCGGGGCGACCGTGAAAGCCGGTCAACCACTGGTCTACCTGGACTCCTCGGTGGAAAAAGCCAACCTGAAAAGTTCCGAGGCTCGCCTGCCAGCAGCCAAGGCCAAATATATTCGCTACCAGGGTCTGTACAAAAAAGGGTCGATCTCGAAAGAAGCGTATGATGATGCAGAAGCATCCTACTTCTCTCTGTCAGCCGATATTGAAAGCCTGAAAGCAACCATCGGTCGCCGGACCATCAAAGCGCCGTTCGACGGTGTGGTCGGCCTGCGCAACGTCTATCTGGGCCAGTATATCCAGCCAGCCGATGACATTGTTCGCCTCGAAGATACCACCCTGATGCGCCTGCGCTTTACTGTGCCGCAAACCGATATCTCAGATATCCACCTCGGTCAGGATGTGGAGATTTTTGTCGACGCATACCCGGAAACCCCGTTCAACGGCAAAATCAGCGCAATTGAACCGGCAGTCAACTTCCAGAGTGGCCTGGTTCAGGTACAAGCTGATATCCCGAATAACAACGGCCAGCTGCGCAGCGGGATGTTCGCCCGGGCAAATATCATCCTGCCGACCCAGGAAAACCAGGTGATCCTGCCACAGACCGCAATCACCTTCACCTTGTACGGCGATAATGTCTACCTGGTGAACAAAGGTGATCAGGGTGAGCTGCGCGTTCGTCAGTCCGTCGTCAAAACCGGCGAGCGGAAAGGAGCGAGCGTACATGTACTTGAAGGTGTCCAAGCCGGTGATATGGTGGTCACGTCAGGTCAGGTTCGCCTGAGTAATAACGCCAAAGTGCGCATTGTCGAAAGCAATGCCCTGGAAGTGCCTGCTGAAACCCCAATGCTATAATCCGGAGGATTAATGCGTTTTACTGATGTTTTTATTAAACGTCCTGTCCTGGCAGTCTCGATCAGTTTTCTGATTGCCCTGCTCGGCCTGCAAGCCATTTTCAAAATGCAGGTACGAGAATACCCGGACATGACCAATACGGTTGTCACCGTCACAACCGGCTACTACGGGGCCAGTGCTGACCTGATCCAGGGCTTTATTACCCAGCCGCTGGAGCAGGCCATTGCACAGGCCGATAACATCGACTTCATGACCTCATCTTCGGTGCTGGGAAGCTCGACTATCACGGTCACCATGAAGCTCAATACAGATCCGAATGCCGCCCTGGCGGATATTCTGGCCAAGACCAACTCGGTACGCTCCCAACTGCCGAAAGAGGCTGAGGATCCAACCGTCACCATGTCGACCGGCTCGACAACGGCAGTGATGTATATCGGCTTTACCAGTGACGAACTGGCCTCAAGCCAGATCACTGACTACATGGAACGAGTAATCAACCCGCAGTTCTTCACCGTCAACGGGGTATCCAAAGTCGACTTGTACGGCGGAATGAAATATGCCCTGCGCGTCTGGTTAGACCCGGCTAAAATGGCTGCTTATAACCTGACTGCATCAGACGTGATGAACGTCCTGAATGCCAACAATTACCAGTCGGCGACCGGTCAGGCAATTGGCGAATACGTACTCTATAACGGCACCGCAGAAACCCAGGTGACGAACACCGATGATCTGGAAAAGCTGGTCGTCTCGACCCAGGATGGCCAGGTGATCCGCCTCGGCGACATTGCCAAGGTCACCCTGGAGAAAAGTCATGATGCCTACCGGGCTTCAGCCAACGGCCGGGAAGCTGTGGTAGCTGCGATTAATGCGACACCAAGCGCCAACCCGATCAACATCGCTGCGGATATCCGCGAACTGCTACCTGAGCTGCAACGGAACATGCCAAGCAACATCCAGATGGACATCCTGTATGACTCCACCATCGCGATCAATGAGTCAATCAACGAGGTAATCAAGACCATCGCCGAAGCAGCGCTGATCGTTCTGGTGGTGATCACCCTGTTCCTCGGCTCATTCCGCGCCGTGATTATCCCGATTGTTACCATTCCGCTGTCGCTGATCGGCGTTGCCATGGTGATGCAGAGCTTCGGTTTCTCCTGGAACCTGATGACCCTGCTGGCGATGGTACTGGCCATCGGTTTGGTGGTCGATGATGCAATCGTGGTACTGGAAAACGTCGACCGTCACATCAAACTGGGTGAATCACCGTTCCGGGCTGCGATTATAGGCACCCGGGAAATTGCCGTACCGGTGATTGCGATGACCCTGACCCTGGGTGCGGTATATGCGCCGATTGCGATGATGGGCGGGATCACCGGCTCCCTGTTCAAGGAATTTGCCCTGACCCTGGCCGGTGCGGTCTTCGTCTCTGGGATTGTGGCCCTGACCCTGTCGCCGATGATGTGTTCAAAAATGCTCAAAGCCCATGAAAAGCCAAGCAAGTTTGAATCATCCGTGCACGACTTCCTTGATCGAATGACCAACCGCTATACCAAGATGCTGAGCGGGATCATGAAAATGCGCCCGGTGGTGATTGTATTTGCAGTGATCGTATTTGCCAGTCTGCCGATGTTGTTCCGCTTTATTCCAAGTGAGCTGGCACCGGCGGAGGACAAAGGGGTACTGATGCTGATGGGTACCGCCCCATCCAATGCCAACCTGGACTACATCCAGAACTCCATGGCCCAGGTCAACCAAATGCTGGCCGATCAACCGGAAGTGGCTTTCTCCCAGGTTTTCTCCGGCGTTCCAGCCTCCAACCAGGCGTTTGGTATCGCCTCTATGGTACCTTGGAGTGAGCGCGAAGCCAGTCAGGCGGAAGTAGTTGAGCGCGTCACCGGGCTGGTCAAAGATGTGCCGGAGATGGCGATCACAGCCTTCCAGATGCCGGAGCTACCGGGTGCCGGCTCAGGTCTGCCGCTGCAGTTCGTCATCACCACGCCGAACCACTTCGAGAGCCTGTTCCAGGTCGCAACTGACATTCTGGCGGATGTAAAAAGCAACCCGATGTTTGTCTACTCCGATTTGGATCTGAACTATGATTCGGCGACGATGAAGATCCGCATCGACAAAGACAAGGCCGGTGCGTACGGCGTCACCATGCAGGATATCGGGATCACCCTGAGCACCATGATGGCAGATGGCTACGTCAACCGGATTGACCTAGACGGCCGCTCCTATGAAGTGATCCCGCAGGTCGAGCGCAAGTACCGCCTCAACCCGGAATCTCTGAATGGCTTCTATGTTCGTGCCGCCGATGGCAAATCTATTCCGCTGGGCAGCCTTGTGACCATCGATGTCATTGCGGAGCCACGTGCACTGCCGCACTTCAACCAGCTCAACTCAGCGACCATTGGTGCCGTACCAGCACCAGGCACGGCAATGGGCTCGGCGATCGACTGGTTCATCAGCGATGCCGCAGAGAAACTACCGGCAGGTTACCAATACGACTTCATGGGAGAGTCACGCCAGTTCGTTACCGAAGGTAACGCACTGTTCGTCACCTTTGGCTTGGCGCTGGCGATCATCTTCCTAGTCCTGGCGATCCAGTTCGAGTCCCTGCGTGATCCGCTGGTAATTATGGTCTCGGTGCCGCTGGCAATCTGTGGCGCACTGATTGCGCTGTCTTGGGGCGCAGCATCGATGAACATCTACTCACAAGTCGGTCTCATCACCCTAATTGGCCTGATCACCAAACACGGAATCCTGATCTGTGAGGTCGCCAAGGAAGAGCAGTTGCATCATCAAAAAGATCGCATGGCGGCCGTTATGGAAGCAGCCAAAGTCCGTCTGCGTCCGATCCTGATGACCACGGCAGCGATGATTGCTGGTCTGATCCCACTGCTGTACGCCACCGGCGCCGGGGCTGCGCAGCGCTTTAGTATCGGGATCGTGATTGTCTCCGGCCTGGCGATTGGGACCCTGTTTACTCTGTTCGTCCTGCCGGTGATTTACACTTATCTGGCCAGCGTTCACAAGCCACTGCCAATTTTTGTCGAGGACAAAGATCTGGAAAAGCTTAAGCGGGCTGACGAAGCGCGTAATGCATTGAAAGCCCAGGACGTTGTTTAATCGACATCCATCTCACGAGGCCGCCGCGTGCGGCCTTTTTTATTTTCGATTATCGACGACAACCCTAACAGATTTGCATAAAATAACGACAACAAATTGAAAGCCGTTACGGAGTTAACACCGCGATGTTTGATCCAAAGAAACTTGAGCAGGTCGCCAAACAGATCCACGATTCTATGCCACAGCCGGTCAAAGAGCTGGGCAATGATGTTGAGCACAAAGTGCGTCAGGTCATCCAGGGACAGCTAAGTAAACTAGACATGGTCAGCCGCGAAGAGTTTGATGTCCAAACTCAGGTGCTGCTGCGCACCCGCCAGAAACTGACGGAAATGGAGCAGAAACTGGCAGTGCTTGAAGCCAAGCTCGATGAAAAAGATCAGGACTAACCCTGTTCAACATGCCTAACATAAGAAAGGCTTGGTGTCTCCACCAAGCCTTTTTCATCTCTGTACCGTGGCCAACGTTGTCCGTCAGCCACAACACGATGGATTTAGTCACCCACGGCAATGCGCTTCATGTCAGTCATGTAGCCGCGCAGCTCCTGACCAATCCACTCTACCGGATGGTTACGTATGGCTTCATTGACATCAATCAACTGCTGGTTGTCCACCTGGTTCGAGGTTTCACCCAGACCTTTGCCGATCACATCGGTTTTCACAGACGGCATGAACTTCTCGCGCAGCAGTGGCGTCGCCACATTGGCAAACAGGTAGTTGCCGTACTCCGCCGTATCGGAGATCACCACGTTCATTTCGTACAGACGCTTACGAGCGATGGTGTTGGCGATAAGCGGCAGCTCATGCAGCGACTCATAGTACGCCGACTCATCAATAATCCCGGAAGCCGTCATGGCTTCAAACGCTAACTCCACCCCGGCACGAACCATGGCAATCATCAGAATACCGTTATCAAAGTACTCCTGCTCGGCAATCTTCACATCCGATTCCGGGTAGTTCTCAAACGCTGTTTCCGCCGTTTCAGCACGCCAACCCAGCAGGTTCGTATCATCATTGGCCCAGTCCGCCATCATGGTGGCAGAAAATTCACCCTCGATGATGTCATCCATGTGCTTGTTGTATAGCGGGCGCAGCAGGGTTTTCAGTTCTTCAGACAACTCATAGGCTTTGATTTTAGCCGGGTTCGACAGGCGATCCATCATATGGGTGATGCCACCAAACTTCAGTGCCTCGGTAATGGTTTCCCAGCCAAATTGCAGCAATTTACCAGCGTAGCCCGGGTCGACGCCTTCGGCGACCATTTTCTCATAGCAGACAATCGAGCCGGCTTGCAGCATGCCACACAGAATGGTCTGCTCGCCCATCAGGTCAGATTTTACTTCCGCAACGAAAGATGACTCCAGAACACCGGCACGATGACCACCGGTTGCCGCCGCCCAGGCTTTGGCAATCTCCAACCCTTCATCTTGTGGATCATTTTCCGGGTGAACCGCAATCAAAGTCGGTACGCCGAAACCACGTTTGTATTCTTCACGGACTTCAGTGCCCGGGCACTTCGGCGCCACCATCACCACGGTAATATCCGGACGGATCTGCATTCCTTCTTCAACAATGTTGAAACCGTGTGAGTAACCCAGTGCTGCCCCTTGTTTCATCAGCGGCATCACCGTCTCCACCACGTTGGTGTGCTGTTTGTCTGGGGTCAAGTTCACCACCAAGTCCGCTTGCGGGATCAGTTGCTCATAGCTCCCTACTTCAAAACCGTTTTCTTTGGCATTCTTGTACGACTGACGCTGCTCATTAATCGCCGCCTGGCGCAGTGCATACGCCACATCGAGACCTGAGTCACGCATGTTCAGCCCCTGGTTCAGACCTTGGGCACCACAGCCGACAATCACAATTTTTTTGCCTTTCAGGTAATCGGCTTCCGTTGCAAACTCAGCGCGATCCATAAAGCGGCAGCGGCCCAGCTGATCTAACTGCTGGCGTAGGTTTAGGGTATTGAAGTAATTCGCCATTTTTATGCTCCATCAAGACTTAATTCCGTGGCAAAGAAAGCGTTTTCCTTTGCATTGATTTGATAATAGATCAGGGTATAAATTGCCTAAAGTGATATATTAACAATCACTACTTGCGTTTATTGCAACATGGATGAGCAATGGATATTAAGCATCTCAACTATTTTCTGCATTTGTGTGACAGCCGGAATTTCAGCAAAACGGCCACCGCAGTCCATATCAGTCCCTCGGCGCTGAGCCGGATCATTCAGCGGCTGGAAGATGAGATCGGCCAGGCACTGTTTATCCGCAATAATAAAGCCGTGACCCTGACGCCGGCCGGCGAAACCTTATTGCCGGTGGCGATGCAAATTGTCACCGAGTGGCAAACCATCAAGACGACATTGCGCGATGATGCAACTTTGCTCAAAGGCAAACTGACCCTGTTCTGCTCTGTCACCGCCAGTTACAGCCACCTGCCCGATCTCCTGGCGCGATTTCGCCAGCAATATCCCAATATCGAAATTCAGCTGATCACCGGCGACCCGGCCCAGGCGATTGAAAAGGTGTTAGATGGCAGTGCAGACATTGCCATTGCTGCCAAAGAGGACAGAATGGCTACCTCTCTGGCCTTCAAACCCATCGACAACGTCTCTTTGTCCGTGATCGCGCCAAAATTTAACCCGACCGGGACAAGCTTTCTCGGTGAACAAGTCGACTGGGCCCACACCCCCCTGATCCTGCCAGAATCCGGTACCGCCCGTACCCTGGCCAACCAATGGTTGGCTGCCAAGCATATCCGGCCAAATATTTACGCCCAGATTTCCGGCCATGAAGCTATTGTCAGTATGGTCGCGCTTGGATACGGTATCGGGGTCGCACCCGATGTAGTGATCGATAACAGTCCGGTGAAAGAGAAAGTTGATCGCCTGAAGTCCGAGTCCATTGCAGCCATGGAGCTGGGGCTGTGTTGCCTGAAAAACCGCGCTGCAGAGCCCCTGCTCAAAGCCATGTTTGAACTCGTTGGCTAAGACAACGCTGTTTAGCCAATCAAAGTAAATAAGTGATCAGAAATAGCGCTGGAAAAATGTTTGAGAACAAGGCGGAATTTTTAGATAAGTAGTTATTCTACAATCAAAAATTCTAGCGCAGTTATCGAGCGTTTGAACAAGCTAGGATGAGCAGTTATTTACTGCGATTGGTATAACAGGTCAAACAGATGTGCTCACGGGAATGAATTGACCTGACCTATTAATTTTCCAGAATGGTATGACAGGTATAAAAACCCCAAGCATTTCTGCTTGGGTTTAGTGTAAATGGCGGAGCGGACGGGAATCGAACCCGCGATTGCCTTCGGCAGCGTGACAGGCCGCTGCTTTCAAGGTAAAGAAGCTAACCAACTGAACTACCGCTCTTGTACTGTGCATACAAAAATCCCCAGCATTCCTGCTAGGGACTTGATAATTGGCGGAGTGGACGGGACTCGAACCCGCGACCCCCGGCGTGACAGGCCGGTATTCTAACCAACTGAACTACCACTCCGCACTAAATTGGAAGCCTGGCGATGTCCTACTCTCACATGGGGAGGCCCCACACTACCATCGGCGCTGTTACGTTTCACTGCTGAGTTCGGCATGGGATCAGGTGGGTCCATAACGCTATGGTCGCCAAGCAAATTCTGTTTATCTTACGCCTTCGGCGGAAGATACAATCTCGGAAAATCTGACCAGTGTTCTCAAACACGTCATTCAAGTGCTTGCGGAGTCCGTACTTCGTAAACAAAACCCCTTGGGTGTTGTATGGTTAAGCCGCACGGGCAATTAGTACAGGTTAGCTCAACGCCTCACAGCGCTTACACACCCTGCCTATCAACGTCGTAGTCTACGACAACCCTTCAGAAGGCTTGAAGCCTTGGGGATGACTCATCTTGAGGCTCGCTTCCCGCTTAGATGCTTTCAGCGGTTATCGATTCCGAACTTAGCTACCGGGCAATGCGTCTGGCGACACAACCCGAACACCAGCGGTTCGTCCACTCCGGTCCTCTCGTACTAGGAGCAGCCCCTCTCAATCATCCAACGCCCACGGCAGATAGGGACCGAACTGTCTCACGACGTTCTAAACCCAGCTCGCGTACCACTTTAAATGGCGAACAGCCATACCCTTGGGACCGACTTCAGCCCCAGGATGTGATGAGCCGACATCGAGGTGCCAAACACCGCCGTCGATATGAACTCTTGGGCGGTATCAGCCTGTTATCCCCGGAGTACCTTTTATCCGTTGAGCGATGGCCCTTCCATTCAGAACCACCGGATCACTATGACCTGCTTTCGCACCTGCTCGAACCGTCATTCTCGCAGTCAAGCGGGCTTATGCCATTGCACTAACCTCACGATGTCCGACCGTGATTAGCCCACCTTCGTGCTCCTCCGTTACGCTTTGGGAGGAGACCGCCCCAGTCAAACTACCCACCAGGCACTGTCCGCAACCCCGATAAGGGGCCGACGTTAGAACATCAACACTACAAGGGTGGTATTTCAAGGTCGGCTCCACAGATACTGGCGTACCTGCTTCGAAGCCTCCCACCTATCCTACACATGTAGGGTCAATGTTCAGTGCCAAGCTGTAGTAAAGGTTCACGGGGTCTTTCCGTCTAGCCGCGGGTACACAGCATCTTCACTGCGATTTCAATTTCACTGAGTCTCGGGTGGAGACAGCGTGGCCATCATTACGCCATTCGTGCAGGTCGGAACTTACCCGACAAGGAATTTCGCTACCTTAGGACCGTTATAGTTACGGCCGCCGTTTACCGGGGCTTCGATCAAGAGCTTCTCCGAAGATAACCCCATCAATTAACCTTCCGGCACCGGGCAGGCGTCACACCGTATACGTCATCTTTCGATTTTGCACAGTGCTGTGTTTTTAATAAACAGTTGCAGCCACCTGGTATCTGCGACTGCCAGCAGCGCCAAGAGCAAGTCTCTTTACCGCCGGCAGCGTACCTTCTCCCGAAGTTACGGTACCATTTTGCCTAGTTCCTTCACCCGAGTTCTCTCAAGCGCCTTGGTATTCTCTACCCGACCACCTGTGTCGGTTTGGGGTACGATTCCTTGCTATCTGAAGCTTAGAGGCTTTTCCCGGAAGCATGGCATCAATGACTTCAGCACCGTGGTGCCTCGACATCAGGTCTCAGCCTTGTAATCCCGGATTTGCCTAAGATTACAGCCTACACCCTTGAACCTGGACAACCGTCGCCAGGCCCACCTAGCCTTCTCCGTCCCCCCATCGCAATAGCAAGAAGTACGGGAATATTAACCCGTTTCCCATCGACTACGCCTTTCGGCCTCGCCTTAGGGGTCGACTCACCCTGCCCCGATTAACGTTGGACAGGAACCCTTGGTCTTCCGGCGAGGAGGTTTTTCACCCCCTTTATCGTTACTCATGTCAGCATTCGCACTTCTGATACCTCCAGCATGCCTTACAGCACACCTTCAACGGCTTACAGAACGCTCCCCTACCCAATACATAAAATGCATTGCCGCAGCTTCGGTGTATCGCTTAGCCCCGTTAAATCTTCCGCGCAGGCCGACTCGACCAGTGAGCTATTACGCTTTCTTTAAATGATGGCTGCTTCTAAGCCAACATCCTGGCTGTCTGAGCCTTCCCACATCGTTTCCCACTTAGCGATAACTTTGGGACCTTAGCTGGCGGTCTGGGTTGTTTCCCTCTCCACGACGGACGTTAGCACCCGCCGTGTGTCTCCCGGATAGTACTTACTGGTATTCGGAGTTTGCAAAGGGTTGGTAAGTCGGGATGACCCCCTAGCCTTAACAGTGCTCTACCCCCAGTAGTATTCGTCCGAGGCGCTACCTAAATAGCTTTCGGGGAGAACCAGCTATCTCCAGGTTTGATTGGCCTTTCACCCCTAGCCACAAGTCATCCGCTAATTTTTCAACATTAGTCGGTTCGGTCCTCCAGTGCGTGTTACCGCACCTTCAACCTGCCCATGGCTAGATCACCTGGTTTCGGGTCTAATCCCAGCAACTGCACGCCCAGTTAAGACTCGGTTTCCCTACGGCTCCCCTATACGGTTAACCTTGCTACTGAAATTAAGTCGCTGACCCATTATACAAAAGGTACGCAGTCACACCCGAGGGTGCTCCTACTGCTTGTACGTACACGGTTTCAGGTTCTGTTTCACTCCCCTCACAGGGGTTCTTTTCGCCTTTCCCTCACGGTACTGGTTCACTATCGGTCAGTCAGGAGTATTTAGCCTTGGAGGATGGTCCCCCCATCTTCAGACAAGATAACACGTGTCCCGTCCTACTCGTTTTCACCTTAAATGCGTTGTCGGCTACGGGGCTATCACCCTGTCTCGCGGCACTTTCCAGAGCCTTCACCTGACGCATAAAAAGCTTAAGGGCTAATCCGGTTTCGCTCGCCGCTACTGCCGGAATCTCGGTTGATTTCTCTTCCTCGGGGTACTTAGATGTTTCAGTTCCCCCGGTTCGCCTCAATACGCTATGAATTCACGTATTGATAACTGCTGCTGCAGCTGGGTTTCCCCATTCGGAAATCGTAGACTCAAGTGGCTCTTACTGCCTCATCTACGCTTATCGCAAGTTAGTACGTCCTTCATCGCCTCTGACTGCCCAGGCATCCACCGTGTACGCTTAGTCACTTAACCATACAACCCCAAGGGGTCTGTATCGCAAACGACCAAGGTTTCCATCAATGACTTGACGGATTAGTTTGTTTTGCCGGACTCTTCTCTCTTTTATTTCACTTTTTGAAAAAGTGAAGACAAAAGCCAAGACACTTGAATGTGTATTGCTTGAGAACTCGTTCCACCTTGCGGTGAAACAATAATTTCAATTCATTCGCCGTGATGACGAACCAATCGAATTTACTAGTCAGCTTTCCAGATTGTTAAAGAGCATGTGTTTCGTTATCTCCGCAGAGATAAAACACTTTCTAACGACACTCGCAAGTGTGTTTAGAAAGTGGTGGAGCTAGGCGGGATCGAACCGCCGACCTCTTGCATGCCATGCAAGCGCTCTCCCAGCTGAGCTATAGCCCCAAAAGCTTGTTCTTTTCTAAGACAAGGCATGAAGTGAGGACGTTTAGTTCACTAAACGACGAGCTTCATAACGAAGTATTAAGAAAGAATGGTGGGCGATACCGGGCTCGAACCAGTGACCCCCTCCTTGTAAGGGAGGTGCTCTCCCAACTGAGCTAATCGCCCACATAAAGTGGTATTTTCCAGCTTCATTTCGTTAGCGGTGACGCGAGATTTGAACCGAGAAGCGCAGTGTGCAATCGCACATGAGCATCGCAGGTATCAAATCTAGCGAACAAGCTAGAAATGAATCAGAAAATGGTGGGTCGTGCAGGATTCGAACCTGCGACCAATTGATTAAAAGTCAACTGCTCTACCAACTGAGCTAACGACCCGTGGCGTCCCATAGGGGAGTCGAACCCCTGTTACCGCCGTGAAAGGGCGGTGTCCTAGGCCTCTAGACGAATGGGACTTTGGTTTCTAAGTTTGGGCACTTAGAAAAACATGTTCTTTCTATTTCGACCAGGCAATCTGTGTGGACACTGCATCAAACAATGTGTCATATCGTTAAGGAGGTGATCCAGCCCCAGGTTCCCCTAGGGCTACCTTGTTACGACTTCACCCCAGTCATGAACCACACCGTGGTAAACGCCCTCCCGAAGGTTAAGCTATCTACTTCTGGTGCAGCCCACTCCCATGGTGTGACGGGCGGTGTGTACAAGGCCCGGGAACGTATTCACCGTGGCATTCTGATCCACGATTACTAGCGATTCCGACTTCATGGAGTCGAGTTGCAGACTCCAATCCGGACTACGACGCACTTTTTGGGATTCGCTCACTATCGCTAGCTCGCCGCCCTCTGTATGCGCCATTGTAGCACGTGTGTAGCCCTACTCGTAAGGGCCATGATGACTTGACGTCGTCCCCACCTTCCTCCGGTTTATCACCGGCAGTCTCCCTGGAGTTCCCACCCGAAGTGCTGGCAAACAAGGATAAGGGTTGCGCTCGTTGCGGGACTTAACCCAACATTTCACAACACGAGCTGACGACAGCCATGCAGCACCTGTCTCAGAGTTCCCGAAGGCACCAAAGCATCTCTGCTAAGTTCTCTGGATGTCAAGAGTAGGTAAGGTTCTTCGCGTTGCATCGAATTAAACCACATGCTCCACCGCTTGTGCGGGCCCCCGTCAATTCATTTGAGTTTTAATCTTGCGACCGTACTCCCCAGGCGGTCTACTTAACGCGTTAGCTCCGAAAGCCAGAATTCAAGACCCCAGCCTCCAAGTAGACATCGTTTACGGCGTGGACTACCAGGGTATCTAATCCTGTTTGCTCCCCACGCTTTCGCATCTGAGCGTCAGTCTTTGTCCAGGGGGCCGCCTTCGCCACCGGTATTCCTTCAGATCTCTACGCATTTCACCGCTACACCTGAAATTCTACCCCCCTCTACAAGACTCTAGCCTGCCAGTTCCAAATGCGATTCCGAGGTTGAGCCCCGGGCTTTCACATCTGGCTTAACAAGCCGCCTGCATGCGCTTTACGCCCAGTAATTCCGATTAACGCTCGCACCCTCCGTATTACCGCGGCTGCTGGCACGGAGTTAGCCGGTGCTTCTTCTGTCGCTAACGTCAAACAACCAGGCTATTAACCTGGCCGCCTTCCTCACGACTGAAAGTGCTTTACAACCCGAAGGCCTTCTTCACACACGCGGCATGGCTGCATCAGGGTTTCCCCCATTGTGCAATATTCCCCACTGCTGCCTCCCGTAGGAGTCTGGACCGTGTCTCAGTTCCAGTGTGGCTGATCATCCTCTCAGACCAGCTAGAGATCGTCGCCTTGGTGAGCCGTTACCTCACCAACCAGCTAATCTCACCTGGGCTAATCCTGACGCGAGAGGCCCGAAGGTCCCCCTCTTTGCTCCGAAGAGATTATGCGGTATTAGCCATCGTTTCCAATGGTTATCCCCCACATCAGGGCATATTCCCAGGCATTACTCACCCGTCCGCCGCTCGCCGCCCTTAACGTTCCCCGAAGGTTCAGTTAAGTCGCTGCCGCTCGACTTGCATGTGTTAGGCCTGCCGCCAGCGTTCAATCTGAGCCATGATCAAACTCTTCAATTAAAGTTTTGTTGTTTCCGAAGAAACGGCTCAGTGATTACTGATAAATTGACTGTGCCGATACCTAAGTATCGATTTGGTCACTCAGTTCACTGATAAATCTTTTGACTATCATTCCACGAGTGCCCACACAGATTGCATGGTCAAATTGTTAAAGAACGTTGACTTTCAGTGCCTTGGCGATTTCCGCTTCAGCAAGTCAGGAGGCGTATAATACGCTTTTCTGATATCCAGTCAAGACAAAATTTTCATCTTTTTTCGCGGTTGGCGAAACAGTAAAAACCTTCTGTTGACGTCGCTCACATTGCAACCAGTCGGAGCGAAAGAAAAGCCCGCTGTATCCAGCGGGCTCTCTCAATTGGAAGCCTGGCGATGTCCTACTCTCACATGGGGAGGCCCCACACTACCATCGGCGCTGTTACGTTTCACTGCTGAGTTCGGCATGGGATCAGGTGGGTCCATAACGCTATGGTCGCCAAGCAAATTCTGTTTATCTTACGCCTTCGGCGGAAGATACAATCTCGGAAAATCTGACCAGTATTCTCAAACACTCCATTCAAGTGCTTGCGGAGTCCGTACTTCGTAAACAAAACCCCTTGGGTGTTGTATGGTTAAGCCGCACGGGCAATTAGTACAGGTTAGCTCAACGCCTCACAGCGCTTACACACCCTGCCTATCAACGTCGTAGTCTACGACAACCCTTCAGAAGGCTTGAAGCCTTGGGGATGACTCATCTTGAGGCTCGCTTCCCGCTTAGATGCTTTCAGCGGTTATCGATTCCGAACTTAGCTACCGGGCAATGCGTCTGGCGACACAACCCGAACACCAGCGGTTCGTCCACTCCGGTCCTCTCGTACTAGGAGCAGCCCCTCTCAATCATCCAACGCCCACGGCAGATAGGGACCGAACTGTCTCACGACGTTCTAAACCCAGCTCGCGTACCACTTTAAATGGCGAACAGCCATACCCTTGGGACCGACTTCAGCCCCAGGATGTGATGAGCCGACATCGAGGTGCCAAACACCGCCGTCGATATGAACTCTTGGGCGGTATCAGCCTGTTATCCCCGGAGTACCTTTTATCCGTTGAGCGATGGCCCTTCCATTCAGAACCACCGGATCACTATGACCTGCTTTCGCACCTGCTCGAACCGTCATTCTCGCAGTCAAGCGGGCTTATGCCATTGCACTAACCTCACGATGTCCGACCGTGATTAGCCCACCTTCGTGCTCCTCCGTTACGCTTTGGGAGGAGACCGCCCCAGTCAAACTACCCACCAGGCACTGTCCGCAACCCCGATAAGGGGCCGACGTTAGAACATCAACACTACAAGGGTGGTATTTCAAGGTCGGCTCCACAGATACTGGCGTACCTGCTTCGAAGCCTCCCACCTATCCTACACATGTAGGGTCAATGTTCAGTGCCAAGCTGTAGTAAAGGTTCACGGGGTCTTTCCGTCTAGCCGCGGGTACACAGCATCTTCACTGCGATTTCAATTTCACTGAGTCTCGGGTGGAGACAGCGTGGCCATCATTACGCCATTCGTGCAGGTCGGAACTTACCCGACAAGGAATTTCGCTACCTTAGGACCGTTATAGTTACGGCCGCCGTTTACCGGGGCTTCGATCAAGAGCTTCTCCGAAGATAACCCCATCAATTAACCTTCCGGCACCGGGCAGGCGTCACACCGTATACGTCATCTTTCGATTTTGCACAGTGCTGTGTTTTTAATAAACAGTTGCAGCCACCTGGTATCTGCGACTGCCAGCAGCGCCAAGAGCAAGTCTCTTTACCGCCGGCAGCGTACCTTCTCCCGAAGTTACGGTACCATTTTGCCTAGTTCCTTCACCCGAGTTCTCTCAAGCGCCTTGGTATTCTCTACCCGACCACCTGTGTCGGTTTGGGGTACGATTCCTTGCTATCTGAAGCTTAGAGGCTTTTCCCGGAAGCATGGCATCAATGACTTCAGCACCGTAGTGCCTCGACATCAGGTCTCAGCCTTGTAATCCCGGATTTGCCTAAGATTACAGCCTACACCCTTGAACCTGGACAACCGTCGCCAGGCCCACCTAGCCTTCTCCGTCCCCCCATCGCAATAGCAAGAAGTACGGGAATATTAACCCGTTTCCCATCGACTACGCCTTTCGGCCTCGCCTTAGGGGTCGACTCACCCTGCCCCGATTAACGTTGGACAGGAACCCTTGGTCTTCCGGCGAGGAGGTTTTTCACCCCCTTTATCGTTACTCATGTCAGCATTCGCACTTCTGATACCTCCAGCATGCCTTACAGCACACCTTCAACGGCTTACAGAACGCTCCCCTACCCAATACATAAAATGCATTGCCGCAGCTTCGGTGTATCGCTTAGCCCCGTTAAATCTTCCGCGCAGGCCGACTCGACCAGTGAGCTATTACGCTTTCTTTAAATGATGGCTGCTTCTAAGCCAACATCCTGGCTGTCTGAGCCTTCCCACATCGTTTCCCACTTAGCGATAACTTTGGGACCTTAGCTGGCGGTCTGGGTTGTTTCCCTCTCCACGACGGACGTTAGCACCCGCCGTGTGTCTCCCGGATAGTACTTACTGGTATTCGGAGTTTGCAAAGGGTTGGTAAGTCGGGATGACCCCCTAGCCTTAACAGTGCTCTACCCCCAGTAGTATTCGTCCGAGGCGCTACCTAAATAGCTTTCGGGGAGAACCAGCTATCTCCAGGTTTGATTGGCCTTTCACCCCTAGCCACAAGTCATCCGCTAATTTTTCAACATTAGTCGGTTCGGTCCTCCAGTGCGTGTTACCGCACCTTCAACCTGCCCATGGCTAGATCACCTGGTTTCGGGTCTAATCCCAGCAACTGCACGCCCAGTTAAGACTCGGTTTCCCTACGGCTCCCCTATACGGTTAACCTTGCTACTGAAATTAAGTCGCTGACCCATTATACAAAAGGTACGCAGTCACACCCGAGGGTGCTCCTACTGCTTGTACGTACACGGTTTCAGGTTCTGTTTCACTCCCCTCACAGGGGTTCTTTTCGCCTTTCCCTCACGGTACTGGTTCACTATCGGTCAGTCAGGAGTATTTAGCCTTGGAGGATGGTCCCCCCATCTTCAGACAAGATAACACGTGTCCCGTCCTACTCGTTTTCACCTTAAATGCGTTGTCGGCTACGGGGCTATCACCCTGTCTCGCGGCACTTTCCAGAGCCTTCACCTGACGCATAAAAAGCTTAAGGGCTAATCCGGTTTCGCTCGCCGCTACTGCCGGAATCTCGGTTGATTTCTCTTCCTCGGGGTACTTAGATGTTTCAGTTCCCCCGGTTCGCCTCAATACGCTATGAATTCACGTATTGATAACTGCTGCTGCAGCTGGGTTTCCCCATTCGGAAATCGTAGACTCAAGTGGCTCTTACTGCCTCATCTACGCTTATCGCAAGTTAGTACGTCCTTCATCGCCTCTGACTGCCCAGGCATCCACCGTGTACGCTTAGTCACTTAACCATACAACCCCAAGGGGTCTGTATCGCAAACAACCAAGGTTTCCATCAATGACTTGACGGATTAGTTTGTTTTGCCGGACTCTTCTCTCTTTTATTTCACTTTTTGAAAAAGTGAAGACAAAAGCCAAGACACTTGAATGTGTATTGCTTGAGAACTCGTTCCACCTTGCGGTGAAACAATAATTTCAATTCATTCGCCGTGATGACGAACCAATCGAATTTACTAGTCAGCTTTCCAGATTGTTAAAGAGCATGTGTTTCGTTATCTCCGCAGAGATAAAACACTTTCTAACGACACTCGCAAGTGTGTTTAGAAAGTGGTGGAGCTAGGCGGGATCGAACCGCCGACCTCTTGCATGCCATGCAAGCGCTCTCCCAGCTGAGCTATAGCCCCAAAAGCTTGTTCTTTTCTAAGACAAGGCATGAAGTGAGGACGTTTAGTTCACTAAACGACGAGCTTCATAACGAAGTATTAGGAAAGAATGGTGGGCGATACCGGGCTCGAACCAGTGACCCCCTCCTTGTAAGGGAGGTGCTCTCCCAACTGAGCTAATCGCCCACATAAAGTGGTATTTTCCAGCTTCATTTCGTTAGCGGTGACGCGAGATTTGAACCGAGAAGCGCAGTGTGCAATCGCACATGAGCATCGCAGGTATCAAATCTAGTGAACAAGCTAGAAATGAATCAGAAAATGGTGGGTCGTGCAGGATTCGAACCTGCGACCAATTGATTAAAAGTCAACTGCTCTACCAACTGAGCTAACGACCCGTGGCGTCCCATAGGGGAGTCGAACCCCTGTTACCGCCGTGAAAGGGCGGTGTCCTAGGCCTCTAGACGAATGGGACTTTGGTTTCTAAGTTTGGGCACTTAGAAAAACATGTTCTTTCTATTTCGACCAGGCAATCTGTGTGGACACTGCATCAAACAATGTGTCATATCGTTAAGGAGGTGATCCAGCCCCAGGTTCCCCTAGGGCTACCTTGTTACGACTTCACCCCAGTCATGAACCACACCGTGGTAAACGCCCTCCCGAAGGTTAAGCTATCTACTTCTGGTGCAGCCCACTCCCATGGTGTGACGGGCGGTGTGTACAAGGCCCGGGAACGTATTCACCGTGGCATTCTGATCCACGATTACTAGCGATTCCGACTTCATGGAGTCGAGTTGCAGACTCCAATCCGGACTACGACGCACTTTTTGGGATTCGCTCACTATCGCTAGCTCGCCGCCCTCTGTATGCGCCATTGTAGCACGTGTGTAGCCCTACTCGTAAGGGCCATGATGACTTGACGTCGTCCCCACCTTCCTCCGGTTTATCACCGGCAGTCTCCCTGGAGTTCCCACCCGAAGTGCTGGTAAACAAGGATAAGGGTTGCGCTCGTTGCGGGACTTAACCCAACATTTCACAACACGAGCTGACGACAGCCATGCAGCACCTGTCTCAGAGTTCCCGAAGGCACCAAAGCATCTCTGCTAAGTTCTCTGGATGTCAAGAGTAGGTAAGGTTCTTCGCGTTGCATCGAATTAAACCACATGCTCCACCGCTTGTGCGGGCCCCCGTCAATTCATTTGAGTTTTAATCTTGCGACCGTACTCCCCAGGCGGTCTACTTAACGCGTTAGCTCCGAAAGCCAGAATTCAAGACCCCAGCCTCCAAGTAGACATCGTTTACGGCGTGGACTACCAGGGTATCTAATCCTGTTTGCTCCCCACGCTTTCGCATCTGAGCGTCAGTCTTTGTCCAGGGGGCCGCCTTCGCCACCGGTATTCCTTCAGATCTCTACGCATTTCACCGCTACACCTGAAATTCTACCCCCCTCTACAAGACTCTAGCCTGCCAGTTCCAAATGCGATTCCGAGGTTGAGCCCCGGGCTTTCACATCTGGCTTAACAAGCCGCCTGCATGCGCTTTACGCCCAGTAATTCCGATTAACGCTCGCACCCTCCGTATTACCGCGGCTGCTGGCACGGAGTTAGCCGGTGCTTCTTCTGTCGCTAACGTCAAACAACCAGGCTATTAACCTGGCCGCCTTCCTCACGACTGAAAGTGCTTTACAACCCGAAGGCCTTCTTCACACACGCGGCATGGCTGCATCAGGGTTTCCCCCATTGTGCAATATTCCCCACTGCTGCCTCCCGTAGGAGTCTGGACCGTGTCTCAGTTCCAGTGTGGCTGATCATCCTCTCAGACCAGCTAGAGATCGTCGCCTTGGTGAGCCGTTACCTCACCAACCAGCTAATCTCACCTGGGCTAATCCTGACGCGAGAGGCCCGAAGGTCCCCCTCTTTGCTCCGAAGAGATTATGCGGTATTAGCCATCGTTTCCAATGGTTATCCCCCACATCAGGGCATATTCCCAGGCATTACTCACCCGTCCGCCGCTCGCCGCCCTTAACGTTCCCCGAAGGTTCAGTTAAGTCGCTGCCGCTCGACTTGCATGTGTTAGGCCTGCCGCCAGCGTTCAATCTGAGCCATGATCAAACTCTTCAATTAAAGTTTTGTTGTTTCCGAAGAAACGGCTCAGTGATTACTGATAAATTGACTGTGCCGATACCTAAGTATCGATTTGGTCACTCAGCTCACTGATAAATCTTTTTTGACTATCATTTCACGAGTGCCCACACAGATTGCATGGTCAAATTGTTAAAGAACTTGTTTTCACAACGTTTCTTGCGAACCGTTTATCGTGACAACGGAGGCGCATTATAGGGAGATATTTCATCGGCGCAAGGGGTGATTTTAATTTTTTTCATCAAAAGCCACCAAGCGAACAAAAAACACCCAAAAACGTGATAAATCGCACTTAAAACTGCTTAAAACGCAGGGCAAACTGTGAAACCTTATCCCAGTCCGTGTATTCCACTTCTTTTCGGGTATCGGTTTCCCCACCGGTTAAGCGCATAATGAACTGAATCATCATCCGATCAAACCAACCGTAACGCGGATAGCGCAAGGCACCAGCGAAGACCGCCTGCAATTTAGGGTGCCACGGCGATTTCTGCAGAAACTTCTTCATATAAACGCTGGTTTCCGGCGTATTCTTCCCTTCTTTGCGGGCTGTCAGATTGACACAGAAAAAGCCAACTTTATGCGCTTCCAAGACTTTTTGGTGGATCTCGATGAATTGATACAGTTTCTTATTCAGATGACCATACCGAATCGAGGCCCCAATCAGGACTTTCTGATAACCATTGAAATCGATCACCGGCAGCGTATTCAAATCCATCAGCTCGCACTGATAACCTTCCCCCAGCGTCTGTTCAATGTGCCGTAAGATCTTCACGGTCTGTCCATCGCTGCTTGAATGAAGAAGTAAGACCTTTTCCACTCTATCTCCTTAGCTACGCCAGAACGTCGGCGTAAACAACACCAATAATGTAAACACTTCCAAGCGGCCAAACAGCATGGAGATCACCAAAACCCATTTCGCCGCATCATTGATCTCACCAAAATGCACCGCGACCTCTCCTAACCCCGGTCCGAGGTTATTGAGGGTCGCTGCGACCGCCGAAAATGCCGTCAGCTCATCGAGACCTGTAGCGATCAGCGCCAGCATGCAAATAACAAATACCAGCGCATAGGCAGAAAAGAAGCCCCACACCGCATCGACCACCTGTTGCGGTAATGCCTTGCGACCGACTTTAATGGTATAGACCGCGCGGGGGTGAACCAGCCGCTTCAGCTCACGCTCTCCCTGGAGCATCAGCAGCAAAATCCGGATCACTTTAATCCCGCCCCCGGTCGAACCGGCGCATCCGCCAATAAAAGAAGAAAACAGCAACAACACTGGCAGAAACAGTGGCCACTCCGAAAAACCGGTGGTGGTAAAGCCGGCCGTGGTGGAAATCGACACGGTCTGGAACAACGCCTGATCAAAGGTATCGAAAGTCGAGCCGTAAGACTGATGCTTAATCAACAAGCCAAAGCAGATCAGAAACAGAATCAGCTGAATACCGAGGAATGTGCGAAACTCCGGATCCCGCCAGTAAGTGCGCAGGTGCACCCCACCATTAGCAAACGCAGCAAAGTGCAGCGAGAAGTTACAGGCCGAGATCAGCAAAAACACCACAGTGATCATATTGATAGCCTGGCTATTGAAATAGCCCATACTGGCATCATGGGTCGAAAAGCCGCCGATGGCGATGGTCGAAAAGCTATGGGAAATGGCATCAAAGACGCTCATCCCAGCCAGCCAGAAAGCGACCGCACAGCAAACGGTGAGGGTCAGGTAGATATACCACAGGGTTTTGGCCGTCTCGGCAATCCGCGGCGTCATTTTACTGTCTTTTACCGGCCCCGGGATTTCCGCCCGGTATAGCTGCATTCCCCCGATACCAAGTACCGGCAAGATAGCAACCGCCAGGACGATGATCCCCATCCCGCCGAACCACTGCAGCAACTGGCGATAAAACAAGATTGCTTTGGGCAGTTCATCGAGCCCCACGATCACCGTGGCACCCGTGGTAGTCAAGGCTGAGAAAGATTCAAAGAAAGAATCCGTGACCGATAAGTCCGGGGTTTTTGACAGCAGAAACGGGATCGCCCCCGCACTGCCGATCACCGTCCAGAACAGCACGACGATTAAAAAGCCATCTCGGGCTTTCAGTTCACGGCGGGAATGGCGGTTCGGCAGCCACAGCAAGCCGCCGCCGGCTAATAATAAGCAGAACGTGACGACGAACGGAAAACCGGCCCCGTCACGGTAGATGAATGCCACCAGCGCCGGGGCCAGCATGGTGACACTGAACAGGGCCAGCAACAGCCCGACAATTCTGATAATAGAACGAAATTGCATCGCCTTAGCCGGCTCTCATCTGGTTATTCGGGTTCTGATGTCGATACATGAGGTAATACAACCGGACAGATCTGCCCGCCGCTGCGATTGATCAACTTGGCAACCAAGGCCGCCACACAACGGTTATCGACTTCCATGGTCATCTCTATCTCCTGGCCAAAGTCAGCACTGAGCTGATGGCCTGCATACTCGGCCAAGAGCGACTCGACCAGCGACATCTGATTATACGCACAGCGCAGGCGAAGTACCGAAGTGATTACTTTTTCTTTGGTTTGCAGCACAGTTAGCGCTTGCTGGACACCACCGCCATACGCTTTCACCAACCCGCCGGTGCCGAGTTTAATCCCACCGGAATAGCGGGTGACCACCGCGGTGATCTCGCCGACGCCCGAGCCGCTCAATTGCGCCAGGATCGGCTTGCCGGCCGTGCCCGACGGCTCGCCGTCATCACTGAACCCCCATTGCATCGAATCAGACGGCCGCCCGGCGACAAAGCCCCAGCAATTATGCCGGGCATCACTATGCTTGCTTTTGATCTGCTGCACGAAAGCTTTGGCTGCATCAATACCCGGCGTGTGCGCCAGGTAAGTAATAAAGCGGCTCTTTTTGATCTCTTCCTCAAATATCACCGGCGCTGCCGGGACCGGATAAGGTTTCGATTCCATCTTTGTGAACACACTGCCAAGCGGAAAAAATAGTCGCTCAGGATAACACAACAAAGCCCTGAGCAAACTCACAATCCGGCATGCAACTTTCTTATGCACCCGAAAAAGTTAAACATTTGTTTAAAATAAGTGTTGTAATTGTTTTTGGACGGGTTCAGACTATTATTTAGCCTGACAACAGGTCAAACCAGTTAAATCAATTCGGCACAGAACCGGAATTCACGGAGATAGAACATGATTTACCAAGGTGAAACCCTATCCGTAAGCTATCTGGAAGATGGCATTGCGGAGCTTAACCTCAACGCCCCAGGCCCTATCAACAAGTTCGATTTAAAAACCCTGGAATGCTTCAACGAAGCCCTGAATGCCCTATACCAACAGCCAGAACTCAAAGGCTTGCTGCTAACTTCCGGTAAAGATGCATTTGTTGTCGGTGCTGATATCAAAGAGTTTCTCGGCCTGTTTGCCAAGCCTGCGGACGAGCTGTCGCAGTGGCTGAGCTACGCCAATGACATTTTCAACAAACTCGAAGACCTGCCGGTCCCGACGTTGTCGGCAATTAACGGCCATGCCCTGGGCGGCGGTTGCGAGTGTGTGCTGGCGACCGACTTCCGCCTGGCGGACAACACTGCCCGGATCGGCTTGCCGGAAACCAAGCTGGGGATCATGCCCGGCTTCGGCGGCACCGTACGCCTGCCACGCTTGATTGGTGCCGACTCCGCGATGGAAATCATCACCGCCGGCAAAGACAAAAAAGCGGCTGATGCCCTCAAGCTGGGCCTGGTCGATGGTGTTGTCGCACCGGAAGCCCTGAAAGAAGCCGCCCTGGCCATGATCAAAGATGCGATTGCCGGCAAACTTGACTGGCAGCGCCGCCGCGAGCAGAAAAAAGCGCCGTTGGCCCTGAACAAAATTGAAGCGACCATGAGCTTTACCATGGCCAAAGGCATGGTCAGCCAGGTCGCCGGCCCGCACTACCCGGCTCCGATCACCGCCGTGATCACCATTGAAGAAGCTGTCCGCAGCAGCCGCGATGAAGCGCTGGCCATTGAGAACAAACACTTCGTCAAGCTGGCCAAGTCCGATGTCGCCAAAGCCCTGGTTGGTATCTTCCTCAATGATCAGCTGCTCAAAGGCAATGCCAAACAAGCGGCCAAGGCCGGCAAAGCAACCCACAAAGCAGCCGTGCTGGGCGCCGGGATCATGGGTGGCGGGATCGCCTACCAGTCCGCCCTCAAAGGCGTGCCGGTGCTGATGAAGGATATCGCCGATGCATCACTGGAGCTAGGCATGGGCGAAGCGGCAAAACTGCTGAACAAGCAACTCGAGCGCGGCCGCATCGATGGCCTGAAGATGGCCAAAGTCCTCTCAGCTATCCATCCGAGCCTGCACTATGCCGGCATTGAAGAAACCGACGTGGTGGTGGAAGCGGTGGTCGAGAACCCGAAAGTCAAAGCTGCAGTGCTGGCCGAAGTCGAAGATCAGGTCGGCGAAGAGACCGTGATTGCCTCCAATACATCCACCATCCCGATCAACCAACTGGCCAAATCGCTGAAACGCCCGGAAAACTTCTGCGGCATGCACTTCTTTAACCCGGTCCACCGGATGCCGCTGGTCGAGATCATTCGTGGCGAGCACACCTCGGATGAAACCATTGCCCGCGTTGTGGCCTATGCCGCCAAGATGGGTAAATCACCGATTGTCGTCAATGACTGCCCGGGATTCTTCGTCAACCGCGTCCTGTTCCCGTACTTTGCCGGTTTCAGCCTGCTGATGCGCGACGGTGCCGATTTCACCAAAATCGACAAGGTGATGGAGAAACAGTTCGGCTGGCCGATGGGCCCGGCTTACCTGCTGGATGTGGTCGGCATTGATACCGCGCACCATGCCCAGGCCGTAATGGCCGAAGGCTTCCCGGATCGCATGGGCAAAGACTACCGTGACGCGGTGGATGTAATGTATGACGCCGAGCGCTTCGGCCAGAAAAACGGCAAGGGCTTCTATGCCTACACCCTCGATCGCAAAGGCAAACCGAAGAAAACCGTTGATCCGGCAACTGCCGACCTGCTGGCGCCGGTCGTCAGTCATGCTGCTGAGTTTGAAGCCGATGCCATCATCGCCCGGATGATGATCCCGATGATCAACGAAGTCGTCCGCTGCCTGGAAGAAGGCATTATTGCCAGCCCGGCAGAAGCTGACATGGCGCTGGTGTACGGTCTGGGCTTCCCTCCTTTCCGCGGCGGTGTGTTCCGCTACCTCGATACCCTGGGACTGGCCAACTATGTCGCCATGGCTGAGCAGTACGTGCACTTGGGCGCAGTCTATGAAGTTCCGGCCGGCCTGAAAGAGAAAGCCGCCAAGGGTGAAACCTATTACCACGTGCAGACCAACGCTTAAGGATGAGGGATAAGAAATGAATAACGTCGTAATTGTTGATTGTATCCGTACCCCGATGGGACGCTCGAAAGGCGGCGCGTATCGCAACGTCAGGGCCGAGGATCTGTCTGCGCACCTGATGCAGGGGCTGCTGGCCCGTAACCCGCAGGTCGATCCGACCGCAATTGAAGATATTTACTGGGGCTGTGTGCAACAGACCCTGGAACAAGGATTCAATGTCGCCCGCAATGCTTCCCTGCTGGCCGGCATCCCGCACACCGTCGGCGCGACAACCGTCAACCGCCTGTGTGGCTCTTCCATGCAGGCCCTGCACGATGCTGCGCGCACCATCATGGTCGGCGATGCTGAGATCTGCCTGATTGGCGGTGTAGAGCACATGGGCCACGTGCCGATGAACCACGGCGTCGACTTCCACCCGGGCCTGTCCAAGTCCGTGGCCAAGGCCGCCGGGATGATGGGCCTGACCGCAGAAATGCTGGGCCGGATGCACGGGATCAGTCGCGAAATGCAAGACAGCTTTGCCGCTCGCTCCCACCAGCGTGCCCACGCAGCAACGCTGGAAGGACGCTTCAAAAATGAAATCCTGCCGACCGAAGGCCATGACCAAACCGGCGCACTGAAACTGTTCGATTATGATGAGGTGATCCGTCCGGAAACCACGGTTGAAACCCTGTCCGGCCTGCGCCCGGTCTTCGATCCGGTCAATGGCACCGTGACGGCCGGGACTTCCTCGGCACTGTCTGACGGCGCCTCGGCGATGTTGGTCATGAGCGAGGCCAAAGCGAAAGCCCTGGGCCTGACAATCCGCGCCCGAGTGAAATCCATGGCGATTGCCGGCTGCGATCCATCCATCATGGGTTACGGTCCGGTTCCGGCCACCCAAAAAGCACTGCAGCGGGCCGGCCTGAACATGAGCGATATCGATCTGGTCGAGCTGAACGAAGCCTTTGCGGCCCAGTCACTGCCATGCGCCAAAGATCTTGGCCTGCTGGATCACGTCGATGAGAAAGTGAACCTCAACGGTGGCGCTATCGCCCTGGGTCACCCGCTGGGCTGCTCCGGCTCGCGGATCTCGACCACCCTGATCAACCTGATGGAGCACCAGGATGCTCAGTTTGGCCTGGCCACCATGTGTATCGGGTTAGGCCAGGGGATCGCCACCGTGTTTGAGCGCGTGGAATAACCCAAAACCTGTCAACAAAGCCCGCAGTTGCGGGCTTTTTTTGATCTGGATTAACTATGCACTTGCCACATAGATCAAATGATTAAGTTTCATTTTTTTCATCATGACTTGGCGTCTACACTCAAAATCAGTTAAAGACGCTTGATGAACTCGGAGCATCCCTATGTTTAAAGCTTTGCTACTCAACCAACAAGAAAAGCAGACGATTGCCACGATTGAGCAACTGGATGACAGCCAGCTGCCGCAAGGCAATGTCCTGATTGATGTCGACTACTCCTCCCTGAACTATAAAGACGGTCTGGCGATCACCGGCAAAGGCAAAATTATCCGCCAGTTTCCGATGGTTCCGGGCATTGATCTGGCCGGCACCGTTGTGGAATCCGGCGATGAGCGCTACCAGCCGGGCGATCAGGTGGTCCTGACCGGCTGGGGCGTGGGTGAAACCCACTGGGGCGGCATGGCAGAAAGAGCCCGTCTCAATGCCGACTGGCTGGTCCCGCTGCCAAAACACTTCAACGGCAAGCAGGCAATGATGATCGGTACTGCCGGTTTAACCGCGATGCTGTGTGTCCAGGCACTGGTCGATGCCGGTATCACCCCGGAATCCGGCGAAATCCTGGTCACCGGTGCCAGCGGTGGCGTCGGCTCCGTGGCCATCACCCTGCTGGCCCAACTCAGTTACCAGGTTGCTGCCGTGACCGGCCGTGCCGAAGAGAACAGTGGATGGCTCAAATCCCTCGGCGCGACACGCATTGTCGAACGCCATGAGCTGGAAGAGCCAGCCCGCCCGCTGGAGAAACAGCTCTGGGCCGGCGCTGTTGATACCGTCGGCAGCAAGGTACTGGCAAAAGTCCTGGCCCAGGTCGACTATAACGGCGCCGTCGCCGCCTGTGGCCTGGCGGGCGGATTCGATCTGCCGACAACTGTGATGCCATTTATCCTGCGTAATGTGCGTTTGCAAGGCGTGGATTCGGTCATGTGTCCGTTTGAGAAGCGTCAGCAAGCCTGGCAACGCCTGGGCGAGCTGCTGCCAGCGAGCTACTTTGAGCAGGCTTGCCGTGAAGTGAGCTTAGATGAAGTGGCTGAATGCGCCGAAGCCATCACCAAGGGTCAGATCACCGGACGGGTGGTGATCAAGCCGTAAGCAAAGACCAACCATAACAAAAAGAATGACTACCTTGGCCAGCACCCTGCTGGCCTTTTTTTGTCGCGATCAGCCCTGGCCATCAACCTCCTCGTCAGCCGGGCTCAACAGCCCCATCTCATCAACACGGCGGGCGATCAACTTCCCGCACTCTTCCTTGATTAAATCCCGCAACCAAATTTGCGCAGCCGAATGTTCACAGCGCGGATGCCAAATCAGCGAATAATCAAAGGGCTCAAACGCAAACGGCAGCGGTTTAACGACCAGGTTGTGCTTTGCGGCCACCAAATAAGCCAGATCGGCCGGTACCGTCATGATCAGCGGTATCGCATCCATGATCGCCAACGCCGCTTCCAGGTGGTAAGCCCGCAGCACCAGTTTCCGCTCCGGATAGCCGCGCAGCGCCTCATCAATCAGCGCCTTGACGCCGTCACTAATCGCAATCATCGCATGGGGATAACTGAGGTAATCAGTCATACTCAGCGCCCGGGTTGCCAGCGGGTGCTGCTGTGACAGCAAACAAGAGACGCCGACCCGGCCGAGATGCTCACGGCACAACGGCGCCACCGGCCCGGTCGGGCGACAAATCGCCATATCACAGCCGTCCGTGGTGAGCTGCGTCAGAATATGGTCATGTTGCAGGGGAGCGAACTCCAGCGAGATCTGCGGCGCTTCCTGATAAATTCGGGGCAAAGCAAAAGGCAAAATGGTTTGCATCGCATAGTCAGTGGTGGCGATGACAAACTGCTGCTCGCACGCCTCGGGCCGGAAGTCACTCGGGGTCAACAAGCTGCGCATCGCTTCCAGCGGCGCATTAAGCTGCTCACTCAGCTCCAGCGCCCGGTTGGTCGGGATCAACCGCTGGCCCTGGCGGGTAAATAAGGGATCGCCCAACAGCTCTCGCAACCGGCCCAGCACCCGGCTCATTGCTGATTGGCTTAAATTCAGCCGTACCGCTGCTTTGCTGACACTCCCTTCTTCCACCAGAACCTGAAGCGCCACCAGCAAATTGAGATCACGGCGATAGATATCTTCCAGCTCCATATCACACCTGTATCGAATACGAAGCTGCCATTATCACCCGACCCATAAAAAAAAACCCGCTATATAAGCGGGGAAGCCCAAGAAAACTGGGAGTGTAGTTGATGTGCAATTTCGTTAATTTTCTTCCTCGAGCTCATTGGTATTGCTGAGCTCGAACCAAAGTCCTAACGCGGCGGCAATCAGGCCCCCTAGCGCAAAAATACTGGTATTGTCCGGCCCGCGGAGCACTAATGTACAGAACGTAATGAAGCACAGCAGGCAGTAAATGGTTAAGCGATCCATCTGAGTCAACATAGTTCCTCCTAATCCCTGAGAAGACGAACGTTAATGACTTGTTAAATACGTTACACGCTTTCGTTTGATTTGCCAAGTGTTATTGATTAATTCTTATCCATAAGTATGATTTGAGGCTTCGCAACCACCCGTATGAATTATGACAGCAATTTTTGACAACCCGACCCACAGCCTGGAAGCCCTTGGACTACGCTGTCCTGAGCCTGTGATGATGGTCCGGAAGACGGTTCGGAAGATGGCCGAAGGAGAAACCCTTCTGATCACCGCAGATGATCCCTCAACCACCCGGGATATTCCAAGCTTTTGCCGCTTTATGGATCATACCCTGCTGGCCGCGGAGACCGATCAGCTGCCATACCGGTATCTGATCCGCAAAGGCGCCCATTAAAAAAGGCAGCTCCAGGAGCTGCCTTTTTCTAATGCTATCTTAGCGTTACTGATCACGCCTGGCCTGACTCGCACGTTCCAGTTCGTGGCGCAATTCGCGAATTTCCTTTTTTAACGGCTGCACATAGCGCAACCGAATCAGGGCATCCACCGACAGGTAAGTCGTGACAATCGCCCCGACGACCATCGGCAGCCACATATCCGTCAGCACCATCCCCAATATATTGAGCGCCAGCGCGACGTGAAACAGCCAGAACTGACTTTGTGGTGAGATTGCGAGAAATCGCTCCATACCTTCCTCCACGAACAGCCTATATCAACTAGTTTCACCTTAGCATGAGCCAGGCAAACAGATTGTAGTTTGCCTCACAAATTACAATGATGTCATTGGGCTGTCACACCCCAGGCGCGGGATATCGTTCCACGTGAAACATCAGATAACGCCAAGCTCCCCTTAAAGGCCAAAGACCGCAGCCAATGCTAAGCTGGCAAACAACGCCGCCGTCACCCGTCGGATCAATCCCAATGGCATTCGATCAGCTGACAACTTACCCAGCAGGACAACCGGCACATTGGCCAGCAGCATTCCGATAGTAGTTCCGACAATCACCAACAACAATCCGTCGTGAAACTTCGCCCCTAACATAGTCGTCGCCACCTGAGTTTTATCGCCAATCTCGGCAATAAAGAAAGCGATAAAGCTGGCAATAAAGGGGCCGCGATTAGAAATAGTTTCATCGTCATCGAGTTTGTCCGGCACCAAAATCCAGCCAGCCATCAGGATGAAACTCACCACCAGAACCCATTTCAGCACTTCCGGGGTCAGATAGTCCGCGACGACAACACCAAGCCAAGCGGCCAGGGCATGATTGGCGATAGTGGCGAGAAAAATCGCCAGAATAATAGGAACAGGTTTGCGATAGCGGCTGGCCAGCAACAAGGACAGTAACTGGGTCTTATCCCCGATTTCTGCCAGGGCAACCGTAGTAATAGAAACAGCTAAAATGCTCACGACACGCTCTTGGGGGTGAGGATTTTTATCAACCATGAGCAAACGCACATGCCCCACCCCGGTTCATGCTGGTTTGCCTATGGTCTCGCCAAACTCACACGTAGGGAACTGTGAGTCACAATCGCCATGAAGATTTTGCTTCAATTATGTTGACGATTATCTCGGTAAATAGAGAGGCTACTCCCCAAAGGAGCAAGCATGATAAACAGAAGCCTGAGCCAGATCAAGCCAGGAAATGTCGGGGCCGATCACAAGCGCGCGTGCAAACATACTGCCGCCGAGACTTCGGCGGCAGCAATCCAAACGGAAAGGAAATTAAGAGGTTGGGGACAGCACAATTTCAACCCGGCGGTTCTGGGCCCGGCCCTGCTCTGAGCTATTGGATGCAATCGGATGCGACTCGCCCATCCCCTTGGTGATCAACCGGTTCGCCGTAACCCCTTCGCGCACCAGATAATTGCTGACTTCACTGGCGCGGACCTGGGACAACCGCTGGTTGTAAGACTCCGAACCTGAGCTGTCGGTGAATCCGTACACATTTAGCATGGTCTTGTCATACTCTTTCACCACCAGCGCCACATTCTTCAGGGCGCTCATCGCACCGGCGCTCAGATCGGTCTGATCAAAACCAAAAGTGATTGCATTGGGCATATTGAGGACAATATTGTCGCCATCACGGGTCACGCTGATCCCGGTTGACTGTAGTTGCTGACGCAATTTCGCTTCCTGCACATCCATGTAGTAACCGACACCGCCGCCCAAGGCTGCGCCACCAGCCGCCCCAATCAGGGCACCTTTACCGCGATCGCTCTTGCTCGAAGAAGCAACACCAATCGCTGCACCGGCCAGTGCACCAATCAAGGCACCGCTGGAAGCTTTCGCCGTTTGCTCTTCCCCAGTGTAAGGGTTGACCGTACTACAACCTGTTGCCGTTACAGCCGCTGCCGTGGCAAAAATGACATTTCGCACCCACTTGCTTGGTGTCTGTGTGATTTTGCTATCCATCGTGGTTTCCATCTCTACTCGATTTCTGATCGATGTGATTGTTCTCGCCCCACCGCCTCAGGCGATGCAGCTGCGCAAGGTTATTGTATAAAGCTAGCCGATAAGAACTTCAGAGCAATGTAAAATTATGATGATTTTTCACCTCACCACAGATAAGCCCTATCAATTGGCAGGAATAGAGGAAACACGACCAAAAAACATGCAAGGCCCCTACTCGGCTAAAGCCATGCAGGGTATACTGGATTGTTACATTGAATTCATTCATCCACTAATCTCGCGAAGCTGACAATGCAGAAATACGATATTAAAACCTTTCAAGGCATGATCCTCGCGCTGCAGGATTACTGGGGCCAGCAAGGTTGTACCATTGTGCAACCCCTAGACATGGAAGTCGGTGCAGGTACTTCTCACCCGATGACCTGTTTACGTGCGCTGGGTCCAGAGCCGATTGCAGCAGCGTATGTGCAACCTTCCCGTCGCCCGACTGATGGCCGTTATGGTGAAAACCCGAACCGCCTGCAGCACTACTACCAGTTCCAGGTGATCATCAAGCCGTCACCGGACAATATCCAGGAACTGTACCTTGGTTCGCTGGAAGCTTTGGGCGTTGATACAAAGATCCATGACATCCGTTTCGTGGAAGATAACTGGGAAAACCCGACGCTGGGTGCCTGGGGTCTGGGCTGGGAAGTATGGCTCAACGGTATGGAAGTGACTCAGTTCACTTACTTCCAGCAGGTTGGTGGCCTGGAGTGTAAACCCGTCACCGGTGAAATCACCTATGGTATCGAGCGTCTGGCGATGTACATCCAGGGCGTTGACTCCGTCTACGATCTGGTGTGGACCGATGGCCCGCTGGGTAAAGTCACCTACGGCGATATCTTCCACCAAAACGAGGTGGAGCAATCAACCTACAACTTCGAGCATGCGGACGTAGACTTCCTGTTTACTTTCTTCGACCAGTGCGAGAAAGAGTGTCAGGATCTGCTGGCGCTGGAGAAACCCCTGCCGCTGCCAGCGTATGAGCGTATTCTGAAAGCCGGCCATGCCTTTAACCTGCTGGATGCCCGCAAAGCCATCTCCGTGACTGAGCGTCAGCGTTACATCCTGCGAATTCGCAACCTGACCAAACAAGTTGCCGAAGCCTACTACGCCTCCCGTGAAGCGCTGGGCTTCCCAATGTGCAAAAAGAACCCGTAAGGAAGTGGCATGAGCGATAAAAATTTCCTGATTGAACTTGGCACCGAAGAGTTGCCACCAACAGCACTACGCACACTGGCCGAAGCCTTTGCAGACAACTTTGCAGCCGAGCTCCAAACGGCGGACCTGGCCCACCAGGGCGTCCAGTGGTTTGCCGCCCCACGTCGCCTGGCGCTGAAAGTCACCGCCCTGGCCGGCAGCCAACCGGATAAAGTAGTTGAAAAACGTGGTCCGGCGGTTAGCGCCGCCTTTGATGCCGACGGCAACCCGACCAAAGCAGCCCAAGGCTGGGCCCGCGGTAACGGGATCGGCGTTGAGCAGGCTGAGCGTCTGAAAACGGACAAGGGCGAATGGCTGCTGTATAAGCAAGCAGTGAAAGGACAACCGACCCAAACACTGATCGCTACGCTGGCCGCCAATGCCCTGGCCAAACTGCCAATCCCGAAGCCAATGCGCTGGGGTGACAAAGACACCCAGTTCATTCGCCCGGTCAAAACCCTGACCATGCTGCTCGGTGATGAGCTGATCCCGGGAACAATTCTCGGGGTTGAATCGGATCGCGTGATCCGCGGTCACCGTTTTATGGGCGAAGCCGAGTTCACCATTGACCATGCTGATCAGTATCCGGCGATTCTGGAAGAGCGTGGCAAAGTCATGGCCGACTATGAAGCGCGTAAAGCGCTAATCCTGGCGGATGCCCAGAAAGCGGCCCAGGAAGTGGGCGGGATTGCCGATCTGGAAGACGATCTGGTGGAAGAAGTCACATCATTGGTTGAGTGGCCAGTGGTCCTGACGGCCTCGTTCGAACAAGAATTCCTGAAAGTTCCGGCTGAAGCCCTGGTGTACACCATGAAAGGCGATCAAAAGTACTTCCCGGTCTATGACGCCAACGGCCAGCTGTTGCCGAAGTTCATCTTCGTCTCCAACATCGTGTCCAACGACCCACAGCAAGTGATCGACGGCAACGAAAAAGTTGTTCGCCCACGTTTGGCAGATGCCGAATTCTTCTTCAATACCGACCGCAAACGTCCGCTGGTTGAGCGCCTGTCTGAGCTCGACAGTGTGCTGTTCCAGAAGCAACTGGGCACCCTGCGTGACAAGACCGACCGTATCACGGCCCTGGCCGGCTACATTGCCCAGCATATTGGTGCCGATGTTGAGCACGCCGAACGTGCCGGCCTGCTGTCAAAATGTGATTTGATGACTTCCATGGTGTTCGAGTTCACCGATACCCAAGGGGTGATGGGCATGCACTATGCGCGTCATGACGGTGAAGTTGAAGAGGTGGCCCTGGCCCTGAACGAGCAATACATGCCACGCTTTGCCGGCGACAGCCTGCCAAGTACCGGAGTATCCGCCGCCGTAGCCATGGCTGATAAGCTAGACACGCTGGTCGGCATCTTTGGGATTGGTCAGGCGCCAAAAGGCAGTGACCCATTTGCCCTGCGTCGTGCTGCCCTGGGCGTGCTACGGATCATCGTCGAGAAAGGCTACAACCTGGATCTGACCGACCTGATCGCCAAAGCCCACGAGCTGCTGGCCGACAAGCTGACCAACCGCAATGTCGAAGCCGATGTACTAGACTTCATGCTGGGTCGTTTCCGTACCTGGTACCAGGACGAAGGCCACAGCGTTGACGTGATCCAAGCTGTCCTGGCTCGCCGCCCGACCCAGCCTGCCGACTTCGACAAGCGCGTGAAAGCCGTCAGTCACTTTCGTTCGCTCGATGCAGCGGAATCACTGGCTGCAGCGAACAAGCGCGTCGGTAATATCCTGGCGAAATTTGACGGCGAGCTGGCAGCAAGCATCGACAGCAGCCTGCTGGTTGAATCAGCCGAGAAAGCCCTGGCAGAGCAAATCGAAGCCAAGCTGGCAGCGCTGGCACCGGTATTTGCCGAAGGTGATTACCAGCAAGCCCTGTCTGAGCTATCCACCCTGCGTGAATCTGTCGATACCTTCTTCGATAACGTGATGGTGATGGCAGAAGATGAGCAGCTGAAAGTGAACCGCCTGACCATGCTGAACCTGCTGCGAAATGAATTCCTGAAAGTCGCCGATATCTCGCTGCTTCAGAAGTGATCCCGTTTCGCCCCAATCAACCCCGTGCTCGCACGGGGTTTTTTATCCCTGTACACCGGTACCTTTCTTCACCAACCGACGACCGCACTGCCCAGTTGACAGCAAAACCGAACCGCATCACTCCGTTACAGACATCATCACCGATGAATTTCTCCTGCCGGATCACACCCCTGAGATGGTTTCACGTGAAACAGGTATCCCCTTGCTTTCCCTCATCCGCACAATAAGGTATGTTGAATACTGCACACAAGTTATACAGTTAGCGTATAACTAAATAGAAGAACAAATTACTAAGGTCGGAAGTAAACATGGAGTTTTCTACATTCGGAGAAAAGTTTGCCCGTTATTCTGGGATCACTCAGCTAATGGATGACTTAAATGACGGCTTACGTAACCCTGACGCCATTATGCTCGGTGGCGGCAACCCAGCCCAGATTCCGGAGATGCTCGATTATTTCAAGCAACTCACGGAAACCATGCTGACCAGTGGCGAGCTGACAGCCGCCATGACCAACTATGACGGCCCACAAGGGAAAAACGTCTTTATTCAAGCGCTGGCGGATCTGCTCAAAGCCACTTATGGCTGGAATATTTCGGCAAAGAATATCACGCTGACCAACGGCAGCCAGAGTGCCTTCTTCAACCTGTTCAACCTACTGGCGGGTGAGTTTGAAGGCGGACGCCATAAGAAAATTCTGCTGCCGCTGGCACCGGAATATATCGGTTATGGCGATGCCGGGATCAGTGAGGAGATGTTTATATCTTATCGCCCGGAAATCACCCTGCTCGATAACGGCCAGTTCAAATACCATGTCGATTTTAACCAACTGACGGTCGATGACAGCATCGGCGCCATCTGCGCCTCTCGCCCGACGAACCCAACCGGTAACGTGCTCACCGATGAGGAAATCAATCACCTGGATGAGCTTGCCCGGCAACATGGGATTCCGCTGATCATCGACAATGCCTATGGGATGCCGTTCCCGGATATCATTTTCGAAGACGTCACCCCGTTTTGGAATGAGAACACCATCTTATGCATGAGCCTGTCGAAACTGGGGCTACCGGGTGTTCGCTGCGGGATCGTGGTCGCCAGTGAAGAAATCACCACCGCACTGACGAACATGAACGGCGTGGTCAGCTTGGCGCCAGGCAGTATCGGTCCGGCAATTGCGCACAAAATGATTGAGCAGCAAGACTTGCTGCGCCTGAGTGAGCAGGTAATTAAACCGTACTACCAGCAAAAATCTCAGCATGCGATCCAACTGCTGCAAGATGCCATCACCGATGAGCGTTTCCGGATCCACAAACCCGAAGGCGCGATGTTCCTCTGGCTTTGGTTTAAAGAGTTGCCAATCACCACCATGGCGCTCTACCGTCGACTCAAAGCACGCGGCGTCCTCATCGTACCCGGCGAATATTTCTTTATCGGGCTGGATGAAGACTGGAGCCACGGTCACGAATGTTTGCGTATGAACTATGTCCAGGACGATGAGACCATGCGGCGCGGCATTGCGATCATTGCCGAAGAAGTGATGAAAGCCTACCAGAGCTCATAATCCTCCCAGGGCAGCCCGTTGGCTGTCCTGCTTTCAATGCCCACCTACCCTCAAAAATAACTGCCAGACACCTGCTGATGATGCCGTAATAACAACGCTGAGAGATCAGTGCCCAGCATCACGTATGTCCCTTTCTCTCCTCTCGTCACCATTTTGATCGGGGTATCATTGAACATTACGACTCCATGTTTCACGTGAAACAAAAAGGCCAGCATGATGCTGGCCTTCACTCTCTCTATTCAATGATTAGTCGAGACAGTCCCGGCTTATTCACTTTCCAGCAGACGCTGGCCATTGATCGCGATCTTACGCGGTTTGTCTTCTTCCGGTACTTCGCGCTCAAGCTCGATATGCAGCAAACCGTTTTCCATATCAGCGCCGGTCACTTTCATATGATCAGCCAACTGGAACTTGCGCTCAAAGTCGCGCTCGGCAATTCCCTGGTAAAGATACTCACGCGCTTCGTCAGTATCCTGGGTTTCACGCGTGCCGCGCACAATCAGCTTATTTTGCTGCTGGGTAATATCAAGCTGGGCTTCGGCAAAACCGGCGACCGCCATGGTAATACGGTACTGGTTCTCACCGCGTTGCTCGATATTGTACGGAGGATATCCACCATTATTGGTGTTGAGGTTTTGCTCCATTTGATTAAACAGACGATCAAAACCAATGGCGGAACGATATAGAGGAGTGAAATCTAATGTACGCATAATAACTATCCTTCTTTGAAGCAATAACTATAAAAATGTCGATGAAGCTGCTCTCCAACCGGACAAGCGTTGCAAGGCCCAAACTCTGGCACCTCCGGCTTCATCAATAGATATAAGGTCGTCCAACACATATTCAAGGCCCAACGCTGAAATTTTCCAACCGGAGTGTCACTCTCTGAGAAGTGCTTGCTGCTGAACGCGCGCATACTGCCCCGGGCAAACCAATCAAACGCGCACCGCCATCCCCCCCCTGACAAGCAGCAACGAAATATCTAGGTGCCTCAAAGAAAAGCTGACCTAATCTTCCCCTCGCCCCATCGCTGGCCAAAAAAAACGCCGCTCTTGCGAGTGGCGTTTTAGATGACGTGGTGTGTCAGGAATATCGCTTAAACGTCCAGGTTGGCATTCAGCGCGTTCTCTTCAATGAAGTGACGACGCGGCTCAACCTGATCGCCCATCAGAGTGGTGAACAGCTCATCGGCAGCCACGGCATCATTGATAGTCACCTGCATCATCCGGCGCGTTTCCGGATCCATGGTGGTTTCCCACAACTGATCCGGGTTCATCTCGCCCAAACCTTTATAGCGCTGACGGCTCAGGCCACGGCTGGATTCTTTCAGCAGCCAGTCCAGCGCTTCTTTAAACGTGCTGACCGGCTGTTTGCGCTCGCCACGCTGAATATAAGCCGTTTCTTCCAGCAGGTTATGCAGCACTTCAGACAGATCGGCCAGCTTGCTGTACTCTTTGGAGTTCAGCAGATCAAAACTCAACAGGTATTCATGATCGACACCGTGGGTACGAACCACCACTTTCGGCAACCAGACGTTGTGCTCTTCATCACGCACCACTTCAAAGCGGTACTGGCTTTCGCCGGTCTGCTTGGCATTCAACGCATTGATCAAGGTGTCGGTCCAGCCGTTCACCACAGCTTCATCAGCCAGCATGTCAATTGCCAGTCGGGGTTGGTAAGCAAACTCGTTCAGCATCTGCAGCGGGTAACGGCGGCTCATTCGCTCCACCAGCTTGTATGATGCATTGAACTGCTTCACCAACTCTTCCAGCGCCAGACCAGCAATCGGCGGCACGCCTTCAGCCGGGTACAGCGCCGCATTATCCAGCGCCAGGGAAACCTGGTATTGGATCATGTCATCATCATCTTTGATGTACTGCTCCTGCTTGCCTTTTTTCACTTTGTACAGCGGTGGCTGAGCAATGAAAATGTGGCCACGCTCGATCAGCTCTGGCATTTGACGATAGAAGAAAGTCAACAGCAGCGTCCGGATGTGCGAGCCGTCGACATCAGCATCGGTCATGATGATGATGCTGTGATAGCGCAGCTTGTCCGGATCATACTCGTCACGGCCAATACCGCAGCCCATGGCAGTGATCAGCGTTGCCACTTCCTGGGAAGACAACATTTTGTCAAAGCGGGCTTTCTCAACGTTCAGGATCTTACCCTTGAGCGGCAAAATCGCCTGGTTTTTCCGGTTCCGGCCCTGCTTGGCCGACCCCCCTGCGGAGTCACCCTCCACAATGTAGAGTTCAGACAGCGCCGGATCTTTCTCCTGGCAATCTGCCAGTTTGCCTGGCAGGCCAGCTAGGTCCAGAGCACCTTTACGGCGGGTCATTTCACGCGCCTTACGGGCGGCTTCACGAGCGCGGGACGCTTCGATAATTTTCGAACACACCGTTTTGGCATCATTCGGGTTTTCCAGCAGGAACTCGCTCAGCTTCTCACCCATGGACGATTCAACCGCAGGTTTGACTTCACTCGAGACCAGCTTGTCTTTGGTCTGGCTGGAGAACTTCGGATCCGGCACTTTCACCGACACCACCGCTGTCAGGCCTTCACGGGCATCATCACCCGACGTCGCCGTCTTGGCTTTCTTCGAGTAGCCTTCTTTGTCCATGAAGTTGTTCAGGGTCCGCGTCAGCGCTGCCCGGAAACCGGCCAGGTGGGTCCCGCCGTCGCGCTGTGGGATGTTGTTGGTAAAACAGTAGATGTTTTCCTGGAACCCGTCATTCCATTGCATCGCCACTTCCACCCCGATCCCGTCTTCGCGGGTAAATTCAAAGTGGAACACTTTCGGATGGATCGGTGTTTTATTGCGGTTCAGGTGCTCGACAAACGCCCGGATCCCGCCTTCGTACATGTAGTGATCCTGCTTGTCTTCCTCGCGCTCGTCGATCAGCTTGATCGACACACCGGAGTTCAGGAATGACAGCTCGCGCAGACGCTTGGCCAGGATCTCGTAATGGAATTCAATGTTGCTGAACGTCTCGCTGCTCGGCCAGAAGCGGATCCGGGTTCCGGTCCGCTCGGTGTCACCAATCACGCTCAGTGGTGCCTGCGGCTCACCATGGTGATAAATCTGCTGATGGATCTGGCCGCCACGGTGGATAGTCAACTCGACTTTCTCGGACAGGGCGTTCACCACGGAGACCCCGACCCCGTGCAGTCCCCCGGATACCTTGTACGAGTTATCGTCAAACTTACCGCCGGCGTGCAGTACGGTCATAATGACTTCCGCCGCCGACACCCCTTCTTCCGGGTGCATTTCAGTCGGAATACCACGGCCATCATCGCTCACCGACACCGAACCATCTTCATGGATGGTGACAATGATATCTTCACAATGGCCAGCAAGAGCTTCGTCGATGGAGTTATCGACGACCTCAAACACCATATGGTGTAAGCCAGTACCGTCATCGGTATCGCCAATGTACATCCCTGGGCGCTTACGTACCGCATCGAGGCCTTTGAGAACCTTGATACTTGATGAATCGTAGTTGTTGGACATTGAGTTACTCTCGCTTAAATTATCCTGCGGTTATTTTACCGTGTTCCACATGAAACATCTTGCCATTTTCATCATGCATATCGGCAATCTGATCGCCGCTGATAGCACTGATGAACACCTGAGCGCCGGTTTCCTTTAACCGTTGCGCCAACAGCGCACGCCGGTGGCTATCAAGCTCGGAGGCAAAATCATCGATGAGATAGAGACACGGTTTACCGGTTGATTCCGTCAGGTGCAGCCCCTGGGCCAGACGCAATGCGCAGACCATGAGTTTGAGCTGCCCCCGAGATAACACGTCTTCGACCGGTGTCCCGGCCACTTTCAAACGCAAGTCGGCCTTATGCGGGCCGCTTGCGGTATAACCAAGCTGGCAGTCGCGCTCAAAATTACGCTGGAGCAGCTCGGCATACGGGGTATCTTTTTCCCAGCCGCGGTAATAACCCAGCTGGATATCATATTCGGGCAGGAAGTGCTGGCATATTTCCGCCGCCTTCTGCTTCACGGCATCAAGGTACTGGCCGCGCCATTGGCTGATCTCTTCCGCCAACACCGCCAGCTCCTGATCCCAGTAGCTGAGCTCACGGTAACTGCGTGCCGTTTTCAACAAGGCATTGCGCTGTTTGGTCAGCCGCTTGACCCGGCTCCAGGCATGATAGAACTGGGGCTCGACATGAAATACGCCCCAGTCAATAAAGGCCCGGCGATACTTGGGCCCGCCAATAAGCAGCTCAAATCCTTCCGGGGTGATCAGCTGCAGCGGCAGAATTTGCGCCAGCTGGGCCAGCTTCTGTCCCCCTTCGCCCCCAATTTTGACCTCGGTGGTACCGTCGCGCTTTTTTTGGATCCCAAGCGGCAACACCAGACCAGCATCGGTCCGCATCCTGCCATGAACAAACAGTTCTTGCTGCTCATGACGAATCACCCGGCCGGTCAGATGACTGCGAAACGAGCGGCCGTGGCCGAGGTAGTGGATCGCCTCAAGCACACTGGTCTTGCCGCTGCCATTCGCCCCCACCAGAAAGTTAAAGCCCGGTGACAAAGTCAGGTCGCAATCTTCAATATTCCTGAAGTCCTTGACCATCAGCCGTGTCAGTACCATACCTTAGAGTCGGATCGGCATGACGACATACATGGCGTCGTCCTGGGCACTGTCTTCCAGCAAGGCACTGGCGGTGGCATCGGTCAGCGACCAGCGGACCTGCTCACACTTGAGGGTATTGAGTACATCCAGCACATAGCTGACGTTAAAGCCGATCTCCAGCGGCTCGCCTTGGTAATCAACATCCAGGAACTCTTCCGCTTCTTCCTGCTCCGGGTTGTTGGCGGTGATCCGCATCTCACCCGACGACAGGTTGACCCGCACCCCGCGGAACTTCTCGTTCGACAAAATCGCCGCCCGGGAAAACGCCTTGCGCAGCTCATCACAGCTGGCCTCGACAAACTTATTGCTGCCTTTTGGCAGCACCCGGCGATAATCCGGGAAGCGGCCATCAACCAGCTTGGAGGTAAAGACGAAGTTGTGGACCACCGCACGCAAGTTCGAGCTACCGATCTGGATCGCCACTTCGGCGTCCGGGGTGTCGAGCAGACGTACCAGCTCTAGCACCCCTTTGCGCGGCAGAATGATCTGTTTCTCAGGCAGCGCCTGCCCGGTATCCGTCGCACACACCGCCATCCGGTGACCGTCCGTCGCCACCGAGCGCAGGTGCTGGCCGTCCGTTTCAAACAGCATGCCGTTGAGGTAATAGCGGACATCCTGGTGTGCCATGGAGAACTGGGTGCTGTCGATCAGCTGGCGCAACTGGCCCTGTGGCAAGGTCAGCTCGACGTCACTTTGCCAGTCATCAATATTGGGGAAATCTGCTGCCGGCAGCGTCGTCAGGGAATAGCGACTGCGGCCGGAGCGGATCATCACCCGATCGCCTTCCAGACTAATCGCAATCGGGGCGCCATCGGGCAGCCCGCGGCAGATATCGAGAAACTTCCGTGACGGGACGGTCACCGCTCCGGGTTCAAAATCCCCTTCCAGGGCGATTTTGGCGATCAGCTCTACTTCCAGATCGGTGCCGGTCATCGACAGGCAGCCCGCTTCAACCTGCAACAGAATGTTGCCCAGGATCGGCAGAGAAGGTCGGCCGCCCAGGGCGCCAGAGACCTGCTGCAACGGCTTTAATAAATATTCGCGTTCAACGGTAAATTTCATATCAGGACGACAAGGTTCTAATCAGGTTGGAATAATCTTCTTTAATATCGTGGCTCTCTTCACGCAGCTGCTCAATTTTCCGGCAGGCGTGCAGCACCGTGGTATGGTCGCGGCCCCCAAAGGCATCGCCGATTTCCGGCAAGCTGTGATTGGTCAGCTCTTTGGCCAGGGCCATCGCCATCTGACGCGGCCGGGCCACTGAGCGTGAGCGACGCTTGGACAGCATATCAGCCATCTTGATTTTATAGTATTCCGCGACCGTCTTCTGAATATTATCGATGGTGACCAGCTTTTCCTGCAATGCCAGCAAATCACGCAGCGCTTCTCGGACAAAATCAATGGTGATTGCCCGACCGGTAAAGTTGGCGTTGGCGATCACCCGGTTCAATGCCCCTTCCAGCTCGCGGACATTCGAGCGCAGGCGTTTGGCAATAAAGAAGGCGACTTCATCCGCCAGGCGGATATTGTGGTCTTCGGCCTTTTTCATCAGGATCGCGACCCGGGTTTCCAGCTCCGGTGGCTCAATGGCCACGGTCAACCCCCAGCCGAAGCGTGACTTGAGGCGATCCTCCACCCCGCTGATCTCCCGAGGATAACGGTCTGAAGTCAGGATGATTTGCTGGTTGCCTTCCAGCAGGGCATTAAAAGTGTGGAAGAATTCTTCCTGCGAACGCTCTTTGTTGGCGAAGAACTGGATGTCATCGATCAGCAGCGCATCAACACTACGGTAGTAGCGCTTAAACTCTTCAATGGCATTGTTCTGCAGCGCTTTGACCATATCCTGAACAAAACGCTCCGAGTGCATATACACCACCCGGGCATTGGGCTTGCGATCGGCAATGGCATTACCCACCGCGTGCAGCAAGTGCGTTTTACCCAGGCCGGTACCCCCATATAAAAACAGTGGGTTATAAGCTGCCCCCGGATTATCGGCCACCTGGCGACAGGCCGCCAGCCCCAGCTGGTTCGACTTACCTTCAACGAAGTTGTTGAAGTTGTGCTTGGGATTGACGTTGGAGCGATAACCGGACTGCGACTCCGGCTGTACCGGTGACGGGGCAGGCTCCCAGTGGCGCGACGGAGCGTCGTCAGCCATCGCCGGCGCCGGCTGGGCGACAGGCGCGGCAGCAACCGGCTGCGGTGGCGGCGGCGCCGTCACCGGGCGGCTGCCGACTTCAAAACGCAGGATCGGCACGTCATTGCCGCAAAATTCATTGAGCAGTCGGTTGATATTGTTGAGGTACTTATCCCGGACCCAATCTAAGACAAACCGGTTCGGCGCAAATAAGGTCAGCGTATTATCGGTAAGCTCGGCCTGAAGCGGTCGAACCCACATACTGAATTCTGTCGCAGGGAGTTCTTCCTGAAGGCGTTGAAGGCACTGCAACCAAAGCGAAGATGACAA